>NZ_JBFTPS010000065.1:0-33284 GCF_056398605.1 Variovorax sp. 01T432 | reverse complement strand
CGCCGCAATGAAGTCGAGCGGCTGTTCCGGCGCCTCAAGGGATTCCGCCGCATCTTCTCGCGCTTCGAGAAACTCGACGTGATGTTCCTCGGCTTCATCAGCTTCGCGCTGATCGCCGATGGACTTCGCTTGTGTTAACAGGCCCTAGTCGACGTGATTCGTTCGGCCGCCGGCGCGGCCGCATCAGGTTGCAGTGGCTGCTACTGCTGGTCCTGGCGCGTCTTTTCTTCCATTCGTGCGAACTCCGACGAGCGGACGCGGCTCAGGAGGAGTCTCAGCTGGGCGAGCTCTTCACGATTGAGACAGTCGAAGAACTCATGCTCGGCCTGGTCCACTTTTGCATCGCTTTGCACGAGCACCTTGTGGCCTGCCGGTGTGGCCATGATGTGGCTGATACGGCGGTTCGTGGCGTCGGTGCGCCGGGTCACCAGTCCCTTGCTCTCGAGCGCCTTGATGAATTCTCCCATGGACTGCGCGGTCATGTTGGCTCGCCGGGCGAGATCGGCCGACGAGATGGGCTGGTGATGCACGACGAGGTTCAGGACCATGTACTGGCCCGCCGTGATGACGTCGTCCTGCAAGCAGCCCTCCACGCGACGTCGGGCGAGTTGCTCGACCTGCTGCAGATAGAAGAAAGCTCTCGCGCTGACGGTCATGACTCTGGACATCCAAAAAACAATTCAAAGAGGGCGCTTCGAGCGACCCTGTGCCGGTCGGAGCCCGGACGTTTCCACGGCCGATTATCGGGTGCATCGGCTGCTGCCGCAGGCCGAGCCGGTCGGCTTTGGCCTGAGCACTGGAACCCTTGGAGGCCCTCAAGTGGCATGCGACTGTTCGTGATTGATCTGCCGGGTTGAATCGACTAGACCGATCGCGCCTGGCCGCACGCCGGTCGCAGCCTCCTGCGCTTGCTTGACCCACTCAGGCTGACCCGCGTGAAAGACGAAGTGTGTCAAGAATCGAGCGAACTTCGGGTGGCGGAGGTAGTCCGTCCGCTCGAGACCCTTCAGGTAGAACTCTCGTGAATCGGACGGCAGTGCAAGTCTGTTGTTGCTTTCCGGATCGCGGATGACTCCCTTGGGGTCCCGCCCCGCCTGCACGGCCTCGATATCGTCGAACAGCTGGCGGCGCATCATGGCAATGCCGCGGTCGCTGGCACCCAGCGTCTCCTGCGTGCGATCGGCAATTCTTCCCTGGCCGATCCACGCAACGACGTCCTGGTTGATGAAATGGCTGCAAATCCACTGGCCGCGTTCGTCCTTGACTGGGCTGGTCCAGGTGGGAATGCACTGCTGCACGAAAGGCTCGGCTTCGCGCGGAACCCGGGCGAAGAACCAGCTCACGTTCAAGGTGTTCTCGTCGTCCACCGGCACGCGCCATTCGAAGTGATCGCCAAGGTAAAAGCCGTTGGGCCACAGGCACACGCGGCCGATCGTCCACATTGGATGGTTCTCGTCCGTGTCCTCCGAAACGCGCTTGTAGATGAGGCCGTGTTCGAATTCTTCGAAACCGAGCCGCAGGTGCGTCGGCGCGTATTGCCCGCCTTGTCCTCGCAACCGACGGCTCCAGTTGTTGTGCATCCATTCGAAATGCACCGGGTCGATCGAGTTTTCCTGGGTCTGCAGCCAATTGCATGGCACCTCGCAGAACACCGCCTGCGCGAATCCGTTGGACCAGTGGAACGGCTCCCAATCGGGCAGTTCGGGTGCGGGCATGGGGCCCAGATACGCCCACAGCAATCCCGCCTTGGGTCTGACGGGGTAAGCCTTGATGCGGGCGTTCCGGCGAACACGGTTCTGGGGATCCGTCTTGTCCTCGAATGGCGCCGCGACGCACGCGCCGTCGACGTCGAACTGCCAGCCGTGGTAGTTGCACCTGCTGCCCTGCTGCTCGACGAATCCGTAGCTGAGGTCGGCGCGGCGATGCGCGCAATGGCGATCGGTCAGGCCGTACTTGCCACTCAGGTCCTTGAACAACACCAGGTCTTCGCCCATCAGCCGAACCGGCTTGATGGCTGTGCGGTCCATTTCATCGACGGTCGCGATCGGATGCCAGTGCCTCCGCAGCACATCGCCCATGGCCGTGCCGGGGCCGACCCTGGTCAGTTGTTCATTCTTCGTCTTTGACAGCATGCAACAGTGTCCGTGGAGCCAGTGCGCCGGGTGCCCACGGGGCCCCCGGCGCTCCCGCGCTGGGGTCGGGCTACTTCTGGGCGTCCTTGCCGCCGGAGTGAAGCCAGATGTCGGCCAGATCGATCTTGAGATAGGGCGAGGCCAAGGGCTTGTTCAGCCCGCCCACGTCGCTCGAGATGACGCGGCGCCAGTCCTGCCAGAAGAGCGGCAACACATAGGCCTGGTCCATGAGGTAGGCCTCCAGGGTCTTGACGCGAATCGCGCGTGCGCCCATGTCGAGCTCACGCGACTGGTCCCGATAGAGCTCCAGGAAGCGCGTGTCGTTCGCGCGGGACATGTTGGACGGGTTGTCCTTGAAGGGCGCGAAGTAGGCGAACTGTGCCGTCGGGTCGTCCAGGAATTCGGGCGGGTTGTCCAGGATCAGGTCGTAGTCGCCCGAGGCGCGGCGAGCATAGAGCTGCGGCCCGGGCACCACGCGGTGATCCACAGTGACGCCGATCTGGCGAAGCTGATCGACGGCGAAAACGCCCAGGAACGAAAAGATGCTCGCGTTGACCATCGTCAGCTTGAGCGATGGATGCCCCGCCTCGCCGAGCAGCCGGCGCGCTTCCTTGCGCGCCGCCTCCACGTCGCTGCCGTAGCCTGGCAGCTGCGCGAGTTCGGCAGGGGTGCGGGCATAGCGCGAACCGGGCCTGACCAGGCCGCCGACGCGGTTCACGGCAGAGAACCGCTCCATCGCCTTGGCACCTGCCGTGTGGTCCATCGCCAGCAGCAACGCACGGCGCACCCGCACGTCGTTCAGCGGAGCGTGCTGCGTGTTCATCGCGAACCAGAACTGCAGTGCCGTGGGCTCGCCCCCGACGAGGTTGACGCGATCGCCGCGCGCTTCCTTCACGCGCGTCTGGTCGGCTTGAGTCAATCCTTGCATCAGGTAGTGGACCTGGCCCGAGAGCAGCGCGTTGACCGCGGCCGGCGGCGCGACAGCGAGTGCCCTGAAGCCGTCGAGGTAGGGCTGCTGGTGCTTGAAGTAGCCGGCGAAGCGCTCGCCCTCCCAGGACTTGCCGGGCTCGTAGCTCTTGAACTTGAACGGGCCCGAGCCCATCACTTTTTTGACCGGGTAGTCCGGGTCGGAGGCCAGCATCTTGGCCGAATAGACGCACGCGAATGGCATGCCGAGCAACTGCAGCATCGCGGCATTGGGCTCGGAGAGCTTGACCACGACGGTGGCCGGGTCCGGCGCCTCAATGGATTTGACGTCGCCGAACAGTCCCTGGTGCATGGACACCACGCCGGCCGGAGGCTTGCGCATGCGGTCATAGCTGACCTTCACGTCCGTCGCGGTGAGCGCGGAGCCGTCGTGGAACTTGATGTTCGGATTGAGCTTGAACGTATAGGTCAGGTTGTCCGGGCTCACTGTCCAGCTTCGCGCAAGATCTCCTTTGACGTTGGGATAGTTGTCGGGATCGAGCTTGAGCAGGGACGAGTAGTGCGGAGCCAGGCGCCAGATGCTACCGGCCGCGGTGGTCGCATGGCAGTCGAACGACGATGGCTCTGCCAGGTGCACGGCGAAGGTGAGCGTGCCTCCCCGCACCGGCGCTTCCGCCGGGGACGCAGCCAGTGTCGAGGCTGCCGCGGTGAGCAGCGCGCCGCCGATCAGGAGGGAAGAGTTCATGTGATGTCTTCTCTTTCGTTCAGTGAATCAAGGGCACGACGGGCGAGTCAAACAACTTCACGCCACTTGGCGCCGCTCTCCACCAGCGTCGCCACGGGGGCGGTCTTGGCATAGTCGATGTCGCTGTGGCGAGCGGCCGCCGGCGTTTTGCCCTCCATGAATTCGCGCAGGGCGGTCATCAGGCTGCGGCGCACCTGAACCACCGCGCCGTCACCCGCGCCGAGGTATTCCTTGGTGCGGTCGACGATCGGGCCCTGGCTCGTGATGACGGCGAAGTCCTCCGTGCCCAATGCCTGCGGGAACCCGGTGAAGTGCCCGAGCTTCATGATTTCGCGGTTCTGGCCCCAGTTGTCGTTCTCGTCGCCGGGCGGAAGCGGTGGCCAGGAGTCGGCGTCGGTGGGCATCAGCGCCACAGTCCGCACGATGGGCGCGTCCAGCCGGTAGGTGACGTTCCAGTACTGGACGTTCTCGTCGTCCACCGGCACGGAGAAGAACAGGGCACCCCGCGGCGCATTGGCGTCTCCGGCGGCGATCACGCCATACCAGGGCAGCACGAACGAATTGGTGCGCACGTACTGGCGGCCATCGGGCAGCTCGCGCACGGCGGCATAGCGAAAGCCGTAGGCCTGCGGCATCACGTGGTAGACCGGCGCCTGGTTGACGGCGGTCAGGCCGATGGTGCCCATGAACGCCGTGTAGCTCTGGTGCAGCACGCCCAGGTGTGCCGAATCCATCGTGGTCTCGACGCCCTGCAGCCAGTTCGCATTCACCTTCTGGCGGAACACGGTGGTGTGCCCGGCGGGCAGTCCCACGAAAGGCAACTCGGGGAAGGGCGGCGGCGTGTCACCGGTTTGTTCGCCGCCAAGCCAGACCCACACGATGCCGGCCTCTTCGCGCACCGGGAAATGGCGCAGCGGCACGTTCTTGCAGTACTCGGCCTCGTTATTGGGTTGCGTGGGAACCGCCACGGTCCGGCCATCGACGCTGAACTTCCAGCCGTGGTAAATGCAGCGCAAGCCGTTGTCTTCGTTGCGGGCCAGTGCCATGGAGGCACCGCGGTGGGGGCAGGCCTCGTCGATGAAGCCCACGCGGCCGTCCGTGGCGCGATAGGCGACGTAGTTCTCACCGAACAGGCGCACGCGCTGCGGGGCGCCGTCCGCTTCCAGCTTCTCCGACAACGCGGCCGGGATCCACCAGTATTTCTTCATCATTCGGCCCATCGGGGCGCCGTTCGTCACCTTGGTCAGCAGTTCGTTGTCTTCGCGGCTCAGCATGAGAATGTTCCTCGGATGTGGATTGCGTTGCGGGGGGGCTGTATTGGGAAGACGGCGCTTCAGCTTTCGCGCTCCGCCTTGCGTCCGTCGAAAAAGGCCTTGATGCGTTGCGCACCTTCGCCGGATCCGCGCGTCATCGAAGCCACCATCGACTCGGCGAAGAGGCCGTCGGCGGTGCTCATCTCGCTGATGCGGGAGATGCCGTTGATGATTGCGTAGTTGGAGGCCGGGGCATTCCCGGCGATGGTCGCGGCCAGTTTCAGCGCCTTGGCCAGGCCTTGGCCGTCGGGCACCAGGTAGTGAGCCAAGCCGAGCGCGAGGCCTTCCTCGGCGCTGTAGCTGCGGCTGGTGAGCATCATCTCGGTCACGCGGCCGGCGCCGATGATGCGCGGCACGCGCACGGAGCCGCCGCCGCCCACGAAGATGCCGCGCTGGCCTTCCGGCAATTGATAGAAGGTGGAGGCTTCGCTCACCCGCACGTGCGTGGACGAGGCGATCTCCAGTCCGCCGCCGATGACGCCGCCCTTGAGCACGCTGACGATCGGCAATTCACCGTGCTGCATCAGGTCGAACACCTGGTGCCACTTGCGCGAGCGCCGCGTGGCCTTGATCGAATCGCTGGTGCGCTTCTGCATCAGCTCGTGCAGGTCGAGCCCGGCGCAAAAGTGCTCGCCTTCGCCGTGCAGCACCACGCAGCGCGCGCCTTCCGGCGGGTTCTGAAAGAACGCGCCGAGCAGCTCGATCAGTTCGTCGTTGATGGCGTTTCGTTTGCTCGGGCGACTGAGCCGGAGCACGGTAATCTGCTCGCGTTGCTCGATCTCAAGCAGGGATTCGGAGGATGTCATGGAGGTCTTTGAAGGTAGGCTGTCAGTCGATGAGGATGACGCTGTCATCGGTGGGTTGTGCGTACAGGCGTTCGACCGACGCGGCCCGCAGGTCGAGCACGCGGCGCTGATTCACGTAGCCCTTGTCGGTGATCTCGCCGGCGTCCATCGACGCGGGTTCGACCAGCAGCAGCACGCGGCGGATGCGGGTGCTGCTGCCGGTGTTGCGAAGGTTGTGCCGCGTCAGCGCGTCGCGCACGGCGTCGCGCACCATGGGCGTCGCGATCAGTTCGGGCAGGGTGGCCTCGGGCCGGCCCGCGAGCTCGCGGCAGGCGTTGAGGTTGAGCCAGGCCAGGAGGCCCACGTCGGCGCGGTCGGCGCCCGTGACGACGACATCCGTCACCAGCGGCGCCAGCGCACTGATGCACTCCACGCGCAACGAACCGACGCGGACGAACACGCCCGACTGCAGCTTGAACTCCTCGGCCACGCGGCCGGCGAAGGCGAGGCCCTCCTCGGGCTTGTCCGGGTCCACGAAGGTCGCGGCGTCGCCCATGAGGAAGAATCCTTCTTCGTCGAACGACTTCGCGCTCAGCTCGGGCTGGCCCAGGTAGCCCGGGGTCACGGCCTGGCTGCGCACGCGCACTTCGTAGCGCGATCCGTCGATGGGAGCGAGCTTCAACTCGACGCCCGGATGCGGCAGGCCGATCAGGCCGGAACGTTCTGTGGGCCAGAACACGCAGGTCACCGCCGCGGATGTTTCGGTGGAGCCATAGGCCGAACCGAACGGAATCCGGCGGCCGGTGTGCTTCGTGGCCTGGGCCTGGAGGCCCGCATAGATGGTGTCCGGCAGGCGCGCACCGGAATAGGTGAGGCGGCGCAGGTTGCGGAAGAAGCTGCGCGCCAATCCGTCGTCGCGCTCCAGTGCCTCCAGCAGCATCGCGTAGCCCACCGGCATGCTGCTGAATGAGCCGGGCGACACGTCGTGCAGGTTGCGTAGCGTCTCGTCGAATGCACCCGGCGCCGGGCGGCCGCCGTCGATGTACATCGTGCCGGCAGCATCCAGCACGCTGTTGAAGATTGCGCTGCCGCCGGCCACGTGGCTCCAGGGCAGCCACTCGAGCACCACCTTCTCCGGCAAGTCGGGCCGTGTCTCGATCATTTGCGAGTTCATGGCGGTGGCCACGGCCATCATCTTCTGGGTGACGGTGACGGCCTTGGGGATGCCGGTCGAGCCCGAGGTGAACAGGTACTTGGCGACGGTCTCGTGCGTCACGCGGGCGCGCGCGGCGGCCACGTCCGGGCGGACCGGCGTGCGGACCAGGTCGGCGGACGCCAGCGACGGCAGGCCGTCGGCCGGGTCTTCGACATGGATCACGCGCGTGCGCCGCAGGTCGAGCGCGCGCAAGGCCGCCTCGAACTGCCGCGCGCTTTGCACGAAGATCACCGCCGGGTCGAGCAGCGCGAAGATCGACTTCAGCTTGGCGTGGTCGGTGCTCAGCAGCGAATACGCCGGCGTGATCGGCGAGTAGGGCATGCTGGCCTGCATGGCCGCCAGCGCGAAGACCGCGTGCTCAATCGAATTGCCGGAGAGCGCCATGACGGTCCGGCCCTGCGCGTCCAGGTCGAGCAGTGCCTGGGTGAGCGCGTCGACGCGCTCGACCGCCTGGCCGTAGCTGAGCCGGTTCCATTGGCCCGTCGACCGGTCACGCTGCGCCAGCCAGGTGTGATCGGGCCGCCGTCCGGCTGCCCGGTGCAGCAGCCCCGGAATGGGCACGTCGATCGGCTTGAGGGGAACCCGGTTGCGCACGACGATCGTTCCGTCGGAGCGACGCTCGAGGTCGATGGAGCGCTCCAGGAAGGGAATGTCGAGAAACGGGACCTGGTCTGGGGACATACGATTACCTTCTGATCGGACTCGGCGCGCCCGCGAATACACGGTGGTGCTGCGAGGTGGAAGGCGACCTTACATCAAGCTGGCGGCTTTTTCGTAAGTGGTTTTCCCTAGAATCAAATAATAAGGCGACCTTATACTCACGGCCTTGTACGACGGGCCGATCCGGGTGCCACCTGGGTGGACATGCATGCCCGTCCCTGCAACCGGAACGGAGCGAATCATGACCATCAAGGGCAAGGCGTACATCGCCGGCATCTACGAGCATCCATTGCGCCGCGCCGAAGGCGTGTCCACGGCTCAACTCCACGCGGAGGTGGCGCACGGCGCATTGGCCGACGCGGGACTGACGCTGGACGATGTGGACGGCTATTTCTGCGGCGCCGACGCGCCGGGCCTGGGCGGATTGAACATGGCCGAGTACCTGGGGCTGAACAAGCTGCGGCACATCGACAGCACGGAGACGGGCGGGTCATCCTATGTGCTGCACTTGCGCCACGCCGCCCAGGCCATCGCTGCCGGGCAGTGCGACGTGGCACTGGTCACGTTGGCCGATCGGCCGCTGGCCGCGGCTGCGGGGACAAGCCTGGCAGGCGTGGACCGCAGTGCGATGCCAAACCTGCCTTACACCGCGGGCGTGCCTTTCATGCCTCTCTATGCCTACGCGATGGTTGCCAAGCGCCACATGCACGAATACGGCACGACGCCCGAGCAGCTCGCGTGGGTTCGGGTCGCGGCCTCGCATCACGCGCAGCACAACCCGAACGCGTTCCGGCGCGAGGTCGTCACCGTCGAGGACGTGCTGGCATCGCCCATAGTGGCAGACCCCCTGCACCGCCTCGACTGCTGCGTGGTGACCGACGGCGGCGGCGCAATCGTGGTGACGCGCCCGGAGATCGCGCGCCAGCTGAAGCGGCCCCTCGTCAAGCTCATTGGTGCGGGCGAGGCCGTCAAGCACACGAACGGTGGCCGCATCGACCTCACCTACTCGGCGGGCGTCCGATCAGGCGCAGCTGCGTTCGCCGAGGCGGGCGTCACCCCCGCCGACATCTGCTACGCATCGCTGTACGACAGCTTCACCATCACGGTGATCGTCCAGCTCGAAGACCTGGGCTTCTGCCCGCGCGGCCAAGGCGGGCGGTTCGTGGCGGACGGCAACCTGATCTCCGGCGTCGGCAAGCTGCCGTTCAACACCGACGGCGGCGGGCTGTGCAACAACCACCCGGGCAACAAGGGTGGGATGACCAAGATCCTCGAAGCCGTGCGCCAGTGCCGCGGCGAGGCCCATCCGGCCGTGCAGGTCAAGAACCACCACACCGTGCTGGCACACGCCACGGGCGGCATGCTCACTGGCCCGCACGCGTCCGGCACGGCAATCCTTCAAGCGGAGTGAACTGACGATGGCGACCAAACCGAAACCCAATCCCAACCTGCTGCGTGCGCCCGTCGAGTTTCCGGAGGACCAGCCTTACTGGCAGGCTGCCCGCGAAGGCAAGCTGTTGACCAAGAAGTGCCACGCATGCGGCGAGGTGCACCACTTCCCCCGTCCGCGCTGCCCCTTCTGCGGCAGCGCCGATACGCACTGGATCACCGCGAGCGGCAAGGGAACGATCTACTCGTTCACGATCCAGCGCCGGGCGCCGCGCCCCACCGCGCCGGCGATCGTCGAGCTGGCCGAGGGCCCGCGCATCATCACCGCCGTCGTCGACGCGGACGTTCACGCGCTGCAGATCGGCGATGAGGTCGAGGTGACGTGGAAGCCCACGGACAACGGCCCGCCGGTGCCGCTGTTCACCACGCCGGCGGCGCAGCGCGCGAGCGTGTACGCCGCGGAAGCCGTGGCAGCCACGGCTGCGGAGATCGAACCCGCGCAGGTGGCGCGTGTCGAGGCCATGCGCGTCGCCGCCGTCGTCGGGGCGGGCAACATGGGCGTGGGCATCACGCTGTGCCTGCTGGCCGCAGGCTTCGACGTGATCCTCATCGACCAGGCCGAGGCCTCCGTCGACCGAGCGCAGCAGAACATCGGCAAGGCCTTGTCCGAAGGCGTCGCTCGCGGGCGTTGGTCGCAGGAAGAGGCCGATGCCCGCGCCGCCAAGGTCCGGCCGACAACGGCCTTCGAGGACCTGGCCGACGCTGACCTCGTGATCGAAGCCGTTTGGGAACAGCTTGCGCTCAAGCAGAAGGTATTTGCCTTGATCGACGAGTACGCGCACCCGGATGCCGTGCTGGGCAGCAACACGTCGACGCTGGACATCGACCTGATCGCCGGCGCGACGCGCCGCCCCGAGCGCGTGATCGGCCTGCACTTCTTCAGCCCCGCGCAGGTGATGCGCCTGCTGGAGATCGTCCGCGGGCCGCGCACCAGCGCGCAGATCGTGGATGCGGCGCGCGCGATCGCCCTGCGAATGAAGAAGGTCGGCGTCGTGGTGGGCATCTGCGAAGGCTTCGTGGGCAACCGCCTGATGATTGCCCGCGAACGCCAGGCCGCCAGGCTGATCCTGGAAGGCGCATTGCCGGCGCAGATCGACCGCGTGCTCACCGAGTTCGGCTTGCCCATGGGCACCTTCGAGCTGCAGGACATGGCAGGCGGCATCGAGATCGGCTACCGACGGCGCCAAGAAAGCGGCGAGAAGAACTGGCTCATGGACCGCTTCTTCGAACTGGGACGGCTCGGGCAGAAAACCGGCAAGGGCTACTACCGCTACGAACCAGGAAAGCGCACGCCGATCGTGGATCCTGAAGTGACGGCGCTGATCGAAGAGGCCTCGAGCCGAGCGGGCATCACCCGCCGCGCCATCGATGACGCGGAACTGCGCGACCGTCTGGTCCTGCCGATGATCAACGAGGGCGCCAAGCTGATCGAGGAAGGCGTGGTCGAACGGGCCAGCGACATCGACGCGGTGTGGCTGAGCGGCTTTGGCTGGCCCACCTGGAAGGGCGGCCCCATGCACTGGGCCGACACCCAGGGCGCCGCCTCCCTGCTGGCACGCCTGAACGATCTGCAAGCCGCGCATGGCGACGTCTTCAAACCCGCCCCGCTGATCGAACGACTGGCCCGCGAAGGTGGCTCCTTCGTCGGCTCCACCGTGAGTGCCTGAAAAAAAACTATGCCAACTTACCATGCTCCGGTCGAGGACGGCCTGTTCCTGCTGCGTGATGTGTTGCGCGTGCAGGACCATGCACACCTGCCCGGCTTCGAAGAACTGTCCCCGGAATTCTGCGCAGAAGTGCTGAGCGCAGCCGCGCGCTTCCACGAGGAAGTGCTGCATCCGCTCAACAAGGCGGGGGATGACGAGGGCGCGCATTTCGTGGCGGGTCGCGTGCGCACGCCGGCCGGTTTCCGCGATGCATGGGACCAGTACCGCGCTGCGGGATGGTCCCGGCTGTCGGTCCCGGCATCGCTTGGCGGCGCGGGTCTGCCGGCTGTCATTTCCTCGCTGGTCGGTGAGATGCGCACGGCCACCGCGCACTCGTTCGCGATGTACGGCGCCTTCTGCGGTTCCACCGCGCGCATGCTGTCGGTGCTCGGCACGCCCTGGATGAAGGAGCACGTGGTGCCTCGCCTGGTCGAAGGCGACTGGACCGCCACCATGTGCATGACCGAAGCCCACGCCGGCAGCGATCTTCGACAGCTGCGTACGCGTGCCGTGCAGCAGCCGGACGGAAGCTGGCGCATCACCGGCAGCAAGATCTTCATCTCGGGCGGCGACCACGACCTGACGGACAACATCCTGCACGTGGTGTTGGCCAAGGTGCCTGACGAGAACGGACGACTGCCCGAGGGGCTGTCCTCGGTGAACGCCTTCCTCGTGTCCGCGCGCCACATCGACCACGCGACCGGTGAGCTGGGCGAGCGCAACGGCGTGTCGGTCGCCTCCATCGAGCACAAGATGGGCATCGGCGGCAGCGCGACCTGCGTCATGAGCTTCGAGAACGCCGTGGGCTGGCGGCTCGCCGATTCGGGCCGCGAGGGCACATCGTCCAACATGGCCGGCATGTTCATGCTGATGAACACCGCCCGGGTCGGCACGGCCATGTCCGGTGTCGCGTATTCGGAGATCGCGCGCCAGAATGCCGCGGACTACGCGAGGCAGCGCCTGTCCGGCCGCGCACCCGATCGGGCGCGCACGCCGGGGCAGCCGGCCGATCCGATCGTCGCGCACCCCGATGTGCGGCGCCTGCTGCTGGGCGCGCGCTCGTTCGCCGAAGGCGCGCGTGCCACGGCCGTGCGCGTTGCGTTTCTGCAGAGCGTCTCCGAAGGCGACGCGGACAAGGGCCGTCGGGAGCGCGCGCGCGACGTGGTGGACCTGCTCGTGCCCGTGATGAAGGCCTACTTCACCGACAAGGGTTTCGAGAACGCCAACGACGCACTTCAGGTGTTGGGCGGCCATGGCTACGTGCGCGATTACGGCCTGGAGCATCTCGTGCGAAATGCCCGCATCGGGCAGATCTACGAAGGCGCCAACGGCATCCAGGCGATCGATCTGGTCCAGCGCAAGCTCACGGCGGCCGGGGGCAGGGCGTGGGTCAGCTTCAAGGATTCGGTGCTCGCGGCGATCGAGTCGCTGGGCGCGATGCCGCAGTGGGGCGCGCAGGCCAAAGCCCTTGGGGCTGCGCTAGCCAGGCTGGACGACGTGGTGACCGAACTGCGCGGCGCCTCGCCTGCCGTCGCTGCTTCCGGCGCCTACGATTTCCTCACCGCGCTGGGCATCGCCACGGTCGCCTGGAACTGGGCGGAGATCGTGCTGACGCTGCAACGCGCGGAGGTTCGCGAGTCGCTGGGAGACGCCGTGGTCCAGCGCAAGCTGGCCCTGGCGCAGCTCTGGTTCGCGCGTGAACTGCCGCTGGTGCATGCACTTGCGGCTCGCGCCCTCACCTCGAGCGAGTCGCTCCTTAGCATTCCGGACGAGATGGTCTGAGCAGTGGCGGCCGGCAGGGACCGGCCGCCGCCGAAGATAAAGCGCGCGGACGATCGAACGCGCAGACGTTCGAACGCGCAGAGCCAAAAAAAGCAGGCGCCCCGCAACCGGGACGCCTGCTTTATTGCTTGCCGGGCGCGTTATTCAGCCGTGATGCTGGCGGACTTGATGATCTTGCCGTACTTGGCCGAATCGGATTTCAGCAGGTCGGCGAACTGCGCGGCGTCGAGGGGCAGCGGCGAGAACTCCATCCCGCCCAGCTTGGCGACCACGTCGGGCTGCACGACGACCTTGCCGATGTCACTGGAGAGCTTGCCCACCACGTCTGCGGGCGTGCCCGCCGGCGCGATCACGCCGAACCACATCCGCGCGTCATAGTTCGGAAGCCCGGCTTCGGCGAACGTCGGGACATCGGGCAGCGACTTCAGGCGCTTGTCGCCGCTCACGGCCAGAGCGCGCACCTTGCCGGACTGCACGTGCGCGAGATAGACGTTCGCCGTGTCGATCGTGAAGTCGAACTGGCCGCCGAGAAGGTCCGTCAGCATCGGTCCCGAGCCCTTGTACGGCACGCTCTGGATCTTGATGCCTGTCGACTCGGCCAGCTGTTCCGCAACCACCCGCCCCAGGCCGGCGCTGCCAACCATGCCGGCGCTGAGCTGCTTGGTCTTGCCCGCCGCCACGAGATCCTTCAGGGTCCGTGCGCCCTGTTGCCCGTTGGTGACCAGCAGGAAGGGGCTGCTGGCCATGGTGGCGACAGGAACGATGTCCTTGGCCGCGTCATAGGGCAGCTTCGCGAGGAGATGCGAATTGATCACGTGGGTGTTGATGACGAGCGAGATCGTGTAGCCGTCGGCGGGTGCCTTCGTCAGCGCGGTGACGCCGATCACGCCGCTGGCGCCCGCGCGGTTGTCGACGACCACCTGCTGCCCCCAACGCTCGGTGAGCTTGGTCGCCACCAGGCGGGCGACCGCGTCCGTGGCCCCGCCGGGCGGATACGGCACGATGAAGCGTACCGGACGGTTGGGGAAGCTGCTCGCCTGCTGGGCCATGGCGGGCGCCAGCGAGATGGCTGTGAAGGCGCCTGCGAGGAGGCATGCCCGCGCGAAGAACTTGATCATGGATTCACCTGCTTAATCTGTGCCGGACGATGCGTCCTAGAAGTTATAGACCTCGAGCGTTCGCTCGCCCTTTTCCAGGCGGCGAAGAATGTCTTTCTCCTTGGCCTCGCGGGCGATGCCGGCGTCGACGACACCGGCCGCTCGTTCACGCGGCAATGCCACCACGCCGTCGGTGTCGCCGACGATCAGGTCGCCGGGGTTGACGATAAGGTCGCCGAACAGGGTGGGATGGTTGATCCAGCCGCGAGCACCGTAGTCCTTCCCGGTTCCGCGGATGCACAGGCCGCGCGCGAAGATGGGAAAGCCGTATTCCTCCAGCACCTCGCCGTCGCGCACGCAGCCATCGATCACGAGACCGCCGAGGCCGCGCACCCGGGCTGCGGTCGACATGATCTCGCCCCAGTAGCCGTACTCGTGGCAGTCGCTCACATGCACGACGAGCACGTCGCCGGGCTGGGCTACGTAGAGCGCCCGGTGCAGCCAGAGGTTGTCGCCGCCGGGCGAATTCACCGTCACGGCGGGCCCGCAGACTCGGAACGACGCGGCCATTGGCTTGATCGCGGACGGCATCGCGCCGACGCGGCCGCCGGCTTCGTGCAGGGTGGACGCAGGGATGCGGCGCGCCTTCTCGACGGTGCCGGCATCGACGCGTTCGATGTCATTGCGGATCGTCGGCCCCTGCGGAGCCGGAAGGGCGCCACTCATGCGCGCTCCTTGGTCTGCAGGGCGTGGTAGCCGTGCTTGGCCCGCGCCTCGCGCAGGCTGATGCCGTCGCGCACGGATTTGCGGATGGCGTCCTCGGCCTTCTGGATCTGTTCGGCGGCGGCGAGCACGTCGTCCTCGACGTCGCGCGGGATGACGACGACGCCGTCGGCATCGCCGCGCACCAGGTCGCCGGGCGCGACGCGCACGCCGCCGATGGTCACCGGCACCTGCGTGGCCTCGACCTGCACGCGGTCCTTGCCGGTGCGCATCCAGCTGTCCTTGCTGAACACGGGGTAGCCCAGCTCCAGGCACAGCGCGACGTCGCGGTTCACGCCGTCGATCAGGGTGCCGGCGATGCCTTTCTGGTGCGCGACTTCGGTGAGGATGTCGCCCCAGACGGTGGCGTCGTCACGGCCGCCGTTGTCCAGCACGATCACGCTGCCGGGCGGCACTTCGTCGATGTAGTCGCCCACCGTGCCGACGATGTGGCCGGCGGGGCCGTAGAGCAGCGTCCAGGCGCGCCCGGCCATGCGGAAGCTCGACGAGCGCGGCTTGATGCGGTAGCACTGGCCGTTGAGGCCGCGCTTGTCGAGTGCGTCGCTGAGGGTGGCGGTGTCCAGGGCCGATGCCCGTTCGATGTTTCGGTCGCTCATTGCAGATTCCTCGTGGCTGGTGCCGCTCAGCGCAGCATGTGTTCGTAATCGGCGCCCATCACCTCGGAGATGGGGCGCCCGGCGAGCAGTGCCTTGGCCATCGCGGCCTCGCGCCCGGCGATCATTTCGGCAGCGGCCAGGACCTCGTCGATCCGCGCCGCGGGAATGAAGGCCGTGCCGCCGGCATCGGCGACCACGTAGTCGCCCGGCCGGACGGTGACCACGCCGATGGAGACCGGCTGGTTGACTTCCGCCTCGACCACGCGACCGCGCGCAGTGCGCGAAGTGAGGCTCCGGCAGTAAATCGGGAAGTCATAGGTGCGCGCCTCTTCGATGTCGCGAACGGGGCCATCGGCGATCACGCCGGCAATGCCCTTGACCTTGGCGCCGAGGGTCAGGATGCCGCCCCAGCAACCGGCGTCGATGCCGGTGCGCTGCTCGACCACGATGACGTCGCCGGCGCTCGCCAGTTCGATCGCACTGGTGCCGAGATGGCGCACCGGGCCGCTCGGCGCCGCGGCACCCTCGGCCGGCACGAGCCGGAACGTGACGACGCGGCCGGCCACGCGCCGCGTGCTCGCCCGCTGCTCCAGGCCGCTGGCGACCTGGTTGGGGATGCCGACCTTGTCCAGCGCGTCGGAGACGGCGCAGACATCCAGCCGCGACAGGCGCTTGACTGCGTCTCCCATGGGGTTCGCCGCCTCAGCCACCTTGCACCACCGCGACCATTTCGAGCTGGATCAGCATTCCGCCGGGCAGGTCGACGACCTGCGTATGGCGTGCGGGACGGTCCTCCGGGTCCGGGAACAGCTCCAGCCAGCTCGCGTTCACATGCGCGCGCTGGGTGTTGTCCTTCACGAACACCGTCACGCGCGCGATGTCCTTCAAGCTGCCGCCGCCGCGCGTCACCAGCATCTTCATGTTCTGGAAGGCGAAGCGGGCCTGGTCGGCGCCTTCCGTGGGCAGCTTGTTGGTCGCCGGATCCTTGCCGGCGATACCTGACGAGAAGATCATGTTGCCGACCCGGGCGCCCATCGGGATGGGCGTGTCGCCGTGGGTGACACCGGGAACTTCAATGGATCGTTTGAGAGTCATGAGGCTTTCCGTTGATGAGAGGGGACAGGCCTGGCCTGCCGTCAGAGGTCCAGCGTCAGCGTGGCCGACTTGGCCCCGGAGCAGCAGACCATGATGGTCTTGTTCGAGTCGCGGGCCGCGGCGGTGAGGATCGAGTCGCGGTGATCCGGGGTGCCGGACAGCACCGGAACTTCGCAGCTGCCGCACACACCCTGCATGCAGCCGTATTGCACGTCCACGCCGGCTTCGAGCAGCGCGTCCAGGATGGTCTTGCCGGCGGTCACGTCGATCGTCTTGCCGCTTTGCGCCAGGATGACGCGGTAGCCACCGTCGAGCGCCGCTTCTTCCCGCGCGCCGAAGTACTCGACGTGCTCCAGTTCGCGGGGCCGGCCGCTCGTGGCCGCGAGGAAGGCGTCGAGCATGGGCTGAGGCCCGCAGCAATAAAGGTGCGCATCCGGGCTGGCCTGCGCCACCACTCGGCTGAGGTCGGGGCGGGCGCCGCCCATTTCGTCGTCGAAGTGGAGCACCAGTTCGCCCGAGGCCTGGCGCGCCATCGCTTCGATCTCGTCGATGAAGGCGGCGTTCACGCGGCTGCGTGCACAGTAGTGCAGCGTCCAGGGCCGCCCCAGGCTTTGCAGGCGCTGCAGCATGCACCAGATCGGCGTGATGCCGATGCCGCCGGCGATGAGCACGCTGCGCGGCGCGTTCTCGTCCAGCGCGAAGTTGTTGCGGGGCGCGCTGATCTTCAGCGTCTGGCCCACCCGCACCTGGTCGAACATGTAGCTGGAGCCGCCGCGGCTGTCGGGGCTGCGCGCGACGCCCAGCACATAGCGGTTCCGCTCCGCGCACGAGTTCACGAGCGAATAGCTGCGCACCAACCCCGCCTTCATGTGAACGTCCACGTGAGAGCCCGCCGCGAACGGGGGCAGGTCCTGGCCTGGCAGCGGGACGAGCACGAAGGAGTGGATGCCCTCCGCTTCCTCGGTGATCGATTTCACCCGCACCTCATGGCATACGTCAGTCGTCATGCGTTGCTTTCCTGATCTGAGCGGCAGCGCGCGGTTCGTCGCGCTGATGTCCGTGCGGCAATTGTATAGCTAACAACAAAGTTGTGGCACGCTCTAGTTATCTAAGATGGATCGGGGTTTGCCAGGGGAGCGGCGCCCGCAGCCGAGGCGGGATCAGGCCGGTGGCTCAGCCCGTCGCGCCTTCGCCGGGCCGGGCTTGGGGGCACGGGTGTGCTTGACGCCTGCCTGGCTGGGTGGCGGCCCGAGTTCCTCGGGCGCCGGATCCAGGCCGCGGATGGCCAGTTCGATGAGCCGGCGCAGGTCCTGCGCGCCCTTGCGTACGTTGGGCCGTCCGTCCATGAGCCAGTTGTGCAGGTGCTGGTTGTAGATGGCCCACCACAGCTCCGCCACCAGTTCGGCAGGGGCCGACTGCGTGAGGCGCCCGGCCTTCTGCTTGACGGCCGCGATCGCTGAGACGTCGGCCAGCAGGCGCGGCTTCCAGGACGCGAAGCGCACCGCTTCCGGCCCCGCCGCTCGGCCCAGCAGCACCACGCCGATCTCGCGCCGCGCCTGTCGCGCGATCTCGGGGTGGCGCCGCCAGTACGCCATGTCCTCCTCGCAGAACGCCATCAGCATGTCGATGAGCGGCCGCGTGTCGTGCGCCTGCGGGAAGGCAAGGTTGCGCAGCGGCTCGATGTCGTCGTTCACGATCATCAGCAGCAGCTCCGACTTGGTGGGCGCATAGGCGAACAGCGTGCCGAGCGCCACCTCCGCACGCTCGGCGATCTCGCGCGTGGTGGCGGCCTCGTAGCCGCGCTCCACGAACACGGCACGCGCGGCTTCCTTGATGCGGGTCCGTGTCCGCAGCTTGCCCCGCTCGCGCACCGAGAGCGGGGCGCTGTGCGCCTGGACGGGGCAGCCAGCGGCTTCGTCGGTCACCGCTGGCCTCCGCCGTGACGGTGGCACGGCCCGGCGAAGACGCGCTCGTGCGTCACTGCGAGAAATCGACGCTCGCGGCCTGCGCCACCCGGCAGAAGCGCGAGATGCTCTGGATGGAATTCAGATGCTCCTGCTCCGAGTGGGCGCACGATGCATCCTCGATGACCACCACGTCGAAGTCGCGGTCGTGCGCGTCACGCACGGTCGCCTGCACGACGGCTTGCGTCGAGACACCGGAGCAGTAGATGCGGCGGATGCCGGCGGCGCTGAGCTGCGCCATCAGCGTGGTGGAGTAGAACGGGCTCACGCGGTGCTTGATCACCTGGATGTCTCCGGGTCGTTGCTCCAGCGAGGGATGGATCTCGGTGCCCCAGCCGCCCAGCTTGAACATGCCGGCCTTGGGCGCGCCCGAGAACAGCGGCGAGTTGGCCGGGCACTCGTGGTAGTCGGGTGAGAAGCCCACGCGCACGAAGCCGACGGCGATGC
This sequence comes from Variovorax sp. 01T432, assembly GCF_056398605.1. Classification (NCBI taxonomy): domain Bacteria; kingdom Pseudomonadati; phylum Pseudomonadota; class Betaproteobacteria; order Burkholderiales; family Comamonadaceae; genus Variovorax; species Variovorax sp. 01T432. The sequence goes on along the minus strand of NZ_JBFTPS010000065.1, from coordinate 14,587 downwards.
CGGCGCTGCGTGCGCGCTCGAGCGCCACCTGGGTGTTCTCCAGCACGCGCCGCTGCCGCAGCAGTGCTCCCATGGGCGACTTGCCCGCGCCACTGTCGGCGTGGACTAGGTCGTTTTGCATGTCCAGAACCAGATAGACGGATTTCATGTCATTTCCTTTTGCGATGTTTTCGGAGTGGGGGCCCGACCTGGCGCGCGCGCGCGGTAAGCCGGGTCGTATTCCTTGATGGTTCCCAGGAGCACGAGCTTCTGCAGGTTCTCGGGCATCAGCCGCGGCGGATTCAGCGGACTGTCTGCGGTGATCTTGTCGCTGCGCAGCTGCGCGAGTTCATCGGGTCCGTGACCGAGCAGTCCGCCGATGACGGCGTCGTTGTCTTCGCCGTAGTGCGGAGCCCGGCGGCGGATGCGCACGTCGGCGCCGTGCCAACGGTAAGGTCGGCCGATCAGCCATCGCGCGCCGGTGGGGGGACCCATGTCGACCGGCTCCAGGAAGCCGCGGGATTGCAGGTGCTCGTCGCCCAGCAGGTCACGCGCGTTGTGAACGGGGCCCGCGGGAATGCCTTCGGCCTGCAGGCGCGCGGCCGCCTCGATCGCGGGCTGCGCGATGCACCAGCGTGACAGCGCGTCGTGCAGGCCGTCATCGGTAATGCCGTAGACCCCGAGCACCGCCCGCAGCGCATCGGCGTGCGCGGGCGTCAGCACGCTGACCGCCAGCCATTCGTCCTGCCCCTGGGCGGCGAACACACCGCCGAACCGGGCGTTCCAGTCCAGATTGCCGCGACGGCCAGCATTGGGCTGGCCCGCCTGCACGGCGATCAGCGCTTCGGGAATCACCACCGCGCCGAGCTGGTACATGCCGAGGTCGATCCACTGGCCATCGCCGGTCGTGTCGCGGTGCAAGAGGGCGGCCATGAGGCAGGTGAGGCCGGACCAGGCAGCCAGGAAGTCCGGGTAGGACTGGCCCACCTTGATCGGCAAGCCGCCCGCGTAACCGGCATAGGCGCTCAGGCCCATCGTGGCCTCCAGCGTGGTTCCCTGTGCCTTGTAGGCGGACCAGGGCGCTCCGTGCCCGTAGCCGGTGTTGGATAGCATCACGAGCCGAGGGTTGATCTCACGCAACTGCTCGTAGCCCAGGCCCCAGTCGCGCATCACGCGCGGCGTGAAGTTTTCGATCAGCACGTCGGCAGCCGCGATGAGCTCGCACAGCAACTCGCGTCCCGCTTTGGATTGCAAGTCCAGGACCACGGAACGCTTGCCGCGATTGAGCATCTGGAAAGTGGAGCAGCGGTTCCAGCCGGCGTCGCCCGGGTCGTTGTCCATCAGGTAGCCGAAGCCCCCGGCGCGCAACTGGTCCAGCCGCTTGGGCGCTTCGATCTTGATGACCTCGGCGCCGAGGTCCGCGAGCAGGGCGCCGATGTAGGGAGCCGCGAACACGGTGGATAGATCGAGGACACGCACGCCTTCCAGCGGCGCGCTATGGGCTTCCGATGGCCGCGTGGGTTGCGCCGTACGCGGTCGTGCCGCTTCCCGCGACTCCTGCAGCAGCGCGTGGTTGTCAGCCGTGCCCAGGCGCGGTGCGCCTCGGCGAACCTCCATGGGGGTGGCCGACATCCGCGCCAGCTGAGCCGGCAGCTTCCATGCCGGGTGCCCGTCGCCGGGCGCGTATTCGGTCCAGAAAGCGCGGCTGGCCAGGTGATGGCAGTGCATCAGCTGCCGGGCATCCTGCAGCACACCCGCAAGCAGGCCTGCATCGCTGACGGCCTCGAACACCTCGCGTCCTTCGCGGTGCGCCAGGCAAGCCTTCAGCAGCTCGCGCAGCTCCGGGGCTGCGGCAATGCGGCCTTGTTGCGTGGCGTAGGAGGGGTCGGCCAGGCGCAGCTCGTTCAGCACCTGGGCCAGTTTGTCGGGGCCGAACAGCGGGTTGACCTGCAGAGTGACGAAGCCGTCCGCCACCGGCAGCGGCTCGCCGCTGAGCAGTGGATCCTGGGCCGCCGAGCGCCGCGCGGCGACCACGCCCGCGAGCGAATACGCTGGCAGCACGGACACCAGCTCGGATGCCACGACTTCGAGCACCGACAGATCGAGCATCGAGCCGATGCCGGTCCGCCGCGCATGCAGCACGGCCGCCATGGCCACATACGCGCCGTTCAGCCCCGCGCAGTAGTACGCCTGCCGCAGCCCGGGCTTGAGCGGTTCGCGGTCGCGCAGACCGCTGAACGACATGATGCCGCCCATCGCCTGCAGTACCAGGTCGCTGCCGTTCCAGTGAGCGTAGGGGCCCGTCCAGCCGAAGTCGCTGATCGCCAGGACGCTCAGGTGCGGGTGCCGTTCGCGCAATGCGGCGGGAGAGAGATCCTGGCGCCCGCGCAACTCGCGCGGGCCGAGCCCGTGAACCAGCACGTCGGCGCCGGCCAGGAGCGCGTCGAGCGCAGCGCTGTCTTCGTCCGGCGCGAAGCCCCATCCGAATCCGCGCTTATTCCAGTTCAGGTACTCGAAGAGTGCCGAATGCTCCGCGCCGGGCATGGCCGGACCGTCGTGCCGCAGCGGATCGCCGGCCAGGCCCTCGACCTTCACGACGTCCGCGCCGAAATCGCCGAGCAGTCGCGCCGCGAAGGGGGCGGCGATTCCGTGTGCCAGCTCGACGACGCGCACACCGGCCAACGCTGCGCGTTCGGTTGTCGCGCTATTCATGCGGTTCGAATGGGTACGGGACGGCCGCTCCGCCGCGCAGTGGCAGCACGCCGACCGCGGTGCCCGGCGTGCTCTGCTCGCCATCCTGGTTGCGGATGCCGATTTCGCAAGTGACGTAACCGTAGCCGCCGCGCACTTCCAGGGCGGTCACCTTGCCCCACGCGGTGAGCGTGCTGCCGGCGACGTCGAGCTTGCGGAAGCTGAAGTCGATCTTCCACAGCCAGCCGTTGGGGCCGAGCCACTGTCGCATCAGCTGCACGAGGAAGTGCTGCTTCCAGGTGCCGTTGACGGGCAGGCCGGGCAGCTTGTCGTGGCCGGTGGCGAAAGGCATGTCGTAGTGGATGCGGTGCCAGTTCTCGATGGCCGCCGACCAGCGCATGAGATGGCTGGTGGTGATCGGGCCGCGCTCGATGGGCACGATCTCGTCGCCGACGCGCAGGTCCTCGAACACGGGGGAGTTGCTGGTGTTCATGGGTTCTTCTCCTCAGCGGGCGATCTCGGTGTGCACGATGCGCACGAGCTTGTGGCCGTCCTGGTTCGTGTACAGCGTCTCGATCTTGGTGATGACCATCGGGCCGGAAGAGCCCTCGCGTTCGGTCATCTCGACGTAGCGCGACTGGCGGCTGATCGTGTCGCCCAGGCGGGCGAGTCGATAGAACTCGCAGGCGTAGCCGCCATTGAGCAGCCGCTTGAACGGCAGGTCGAGCTTGGGCAGCCCGCGGTTGATCGTGCCGCCCATGCCGTCCCAGTCCGCGTCCTCACGGAAGCGCTCGAAGGGGTCGGGGGTTCCCGGTGCGCGCACGAAGAGGTGCAGCGGGTGCAGCGGCGTGGAGACCAGCGTGTCGTGTCCGCGCTCGCGCGCGGCCTGCGGGTTCCAGTGCATGGGGTCGGGTTCGCCCACGGCCTGCACGAAGCGGCGCAGCGTGTCGGGGCCAAGCGGGTAGGGCGCGGTCTGCAGTTCCCCGGGCACGCCGATGAGGGCGCGCATGTCGTCGGTGATGTAGGGCATCGTTTGTTCCTGAAACGCGTCAATCCTTCAGCAAGTGGCGGGCGATGAGCATTCGCTGCATCTCGCTGGTGCCGCCGCCGATCTGCATGTGGCGCAAGAGCCGGTAGAACACGGTCAGCGGCAGGTCGAGCGATTCGCCCATCGCGCCGTGGATCTGGATGGCGTGGTCGAGCGCCCGCGCTCCCCACTCGCCAGCGCAGAACTTCACCAGCGAGGCCTCATGCCGCACATCGGTGCCTGCATCGGCGCGGGCCGCCGCCGCATAGGTCATGGCGCGCAGCGCCTCGATGTCGATGTGCATGTCCACGAGGCGCCACTGGATGGCCTGCCGTTCGGAGATCGGCTTGCCGAAGGTGACGCGCTGCTTGGACCATTCCACGGACATGTCGAGTGCCCGCTGCATGCGGCCCACCGCCTGCGGGGCGCGCAGGAGCCGGTCGTGGATGGTGAGCCAGCGCTGTCCCAGCCGGAAGCCATTGCCGACCTCGCCCAGCACGTTGTGGTCGGGGACGAAGACGTTGTCGAAGTGCACGACGTATTGCGCGGAGCGTGAGCCCAGCCAGGTGCGCAAGCCGCCTTCCTCGATGGTCAGCCCGGTGGCGCCGCGCTCGACGATGAACATGGTGATGCCGCCGCGCTGGCGCTTCTCGGGGTCCGTCACGGCCTGCACCTGCATCAGGTCGGAGCTGCTGGCGTTGGAGATCCACATCTTCGTGCCATTGAGCAGCCAGCCGCCGTCGGTGCGGACTGCGCGCGTCTTCATCATCCCGCCCGGGTCGGAGCCGGCATCGGCCTCGGTCTGGGCGAAGCAGGCGGTCTTCTCGCCGGAGATCACGGGCTGCAGCAGCCGCTCGACCTGCTCGCCGCGGGCTTCGTACAGGATGTTCGGAACGGACGCCATCGGGAAAGGCACCGCGCAGTAGTGAAGCTCCTCGCTCACGACCACCTGCGCCAGCAGCCCGAGGCCGCTGCCGCCGTGCTTTTCCGGAACGGTCATGTTCCACAGGCCGGTGTCGCGCGAGATCGAGACGAGGCGGTCCACGGTCTTGGCGTCGAACACGCCGCGCAGGTTTTCCATGGCGGCGCCGTACGTGGCCCAGTCGCTGGCCAGGTACTGCTGCTCCAGCGGCATCAGCTCGTCGCGCACGATGCGCCGTGCCATGTTGCGGATCTCGAGGATTTCCTCGGGCAGTTCGAACTGCGGCGGCGCGGTTTCGGTCTCGTTCATTCTTCGTCTTTCAGGTATTGGGGTCGGTGTCACGCGGCCGCGGCCGTTGCGCGTGCCGCGCCGGCGCGCTCTCGCAGGCGGGCGAGGTTGCCGCCGAGCTTCACCTGCCCAGGCAGCGGCTGGCCGACGATGTCTTCGGCCAGCACGGCGCAGTCGATCAGCTTGTCCAGGTCCACGCCGGACTCGATGCCCATCTCGTCGAGCATGAAGACCAGGTCTTCCGTGCAGACGTTCCCTGCCGCTCCCTTGTTGCCGGCGAACGGGCAGCCACCGAGCCCGCCGATGCAGGCGTCGAAGCTGCTGACGCCCATCTCCAGCCCTGCGTAGGCGTTGGCGATGCCCATGCCGCGCGTGTCGTGCAGGTGCAGGCCGATCTCGCTGGACGGATGGCGCTCGCGCACGGCGCCGACCACCCGCTTGATCATCGAGGGTGTGGCCCAGCCCATGGTGTCCATCAAGTTGATGCGTCTCGGATCCAGCCCGTAGTCGCGCGCGATCACGAACGCCGACTCGAGCAGGCCCAGCACGCGGTCCAGCGGGATGTCACCGTCGAAGTTGCAGCCGAACGCCGATGCGATGCTGACGGTGGTCACCGGGATATTGCTGGCGGCGAAGTTCGCGGCGATGCGGCGCGTCTCGGCCAGGTTGTGCTCGAAGCTGGAGTTCTGGTTTCTCTTCAGGAAGCTCTCCGAGGCGGTGAGCACCAGGGTGCCGGCGATGTCCAGCACGCCCGTGGCCTTGGCGCGCTCCAGGCCTTTCTCGTTCAGCCACACGCCGGTGTACTTCACGCCCGGCTCGCGCTTCATGCGCTGCACGATCTCGTCGGCGTCGGCCATTTGCGGCACCACCTTCGGATTGACGAAGGAGCAGACGACGATCTGGCGCAAGCCGGTTCCGGACAGGGCGTCGATGAGTTCGACTTTGCGGTCGGTGCTGATCGGCCCCTTCTCGATCTGGAACCCTTCGCGCGGGCCTTCTTCCTTCAAATGGACGAACTTGGGCAAGTCACTCATGGCGTATTCCTCATAGGTCAGACAAGGGATGCCGCGGCGTCATTCGCCGCAGACGTTCAACAGGGCATGGCGGCGCTCCACCTGCACCGCGTGCAGTGCACGGCGCAGCGCGGGCACCAGGTCTTCGCGGCGCTCGACGCGCTCGCCATAGCCGCCGGACGCGGTGGCGTACTGCTCGAAAGCCGGCATCGGCGACAAGGCCGACAGGGGCGACGAGCCCTGTTCGCGCGCACTCGCCGCAGTGGCGCCGCGCGGGTACACGGCCACGGTGGACTGCTCCACCGCGAGCCAGCGTTCGTTGTTGAACACCACCATCAGCACCGGCAACGCGTGCATCTGAGCAGCCTGGTGGCATGCGGCGGGGTTGCTGAAGATGTATGCGCCGTCGCCCTGCACGGCGATCACTGTCTTGTGCGGCGCGGCCTGCTGCGCGCCGAGCGCGGCAGGAAAGCCCCAGCCGAGCCCACCGGCGGTGGAGTTCAGGAAATACGTTCCGGGCTCGGAGAAATCCATGTGCTCGGCACGGATCGAGTACTCGCTGACCACGATCGAGTCGTCCGGACGCACTTCGTCGATGCATCGCGAAAGGAAGGCTTTTGTGATGGGGCCGCCGCGCGCCTGGTCGTCCGCCCATTGCTGCTGCACCGACGTGCGCCATGCCTTTGCGTCCGCTTCGATGCGGTCGCGGCGTGCTGCCGCTTTCGCGGACGCGCCGCAGCGCTCCAGCGCTTGGCGCAATGCATGCAGGAAGGGCACGGTGGCCGCCGTGAGCGTGAGGTCGGAGCGGAAGCCACGCAGCGGCAGGCCGCTGAACAGCGGGTCGGTGCCCACGTGCGCCACGAAAGCCTCGGTTCGGGGCTCTGCCTTCGACGGGATCCACGGCACGTCGCTTTCGAGCGCCAGCAGCATGTCGGCGCGGCGCACCGCCGCCGAAGGCTCGTGACCGAGGTGCAAGGGGTGCGCGGAGCGGACGTTCACGAAGTGGCCCATGCTCTCGGCCACGCCGATGCCGAAGTCCAGCGTGAGCTGCTCCAGCAAATCCACCGCCGCCGTGTCGGCGCCTGCCGAACTGGTGACGATCACCGGGTACTGCGCCGCGGCAATCGCTTGCGCGATCCGATCGACCGCGCCTGGATCAGGGTAAGGCACGGTAGGCGCCGGCTGCGGCGGTACCTTCCGCTCCGCGGCAGCGGGCTGGGCCAACACTTCACGGGGCAGCGTTAGGTAAATCGGGCCGCGCGGCTGGGCCATCGATAGCGCGAGTCCCCGGTCCACCACTTCCTCGAGGTTGCGGCCATCGCGCAGCTCGTAGTCCCACTTGACCAGTTCGCGTGCCATGCCGGCCTGGTCGTACATCTCCTGCGCCCAGTGAATCGGGCTGTTGCGCGAGCCCAGCACACCCGATTCATACAGCGGCGTGCGTCCGGCAGTGAAGAAGATCGGCACCTGGCTGCGCGCCGCATTCATGAGCGCGCAGACGGCGTTGGCGGCACCGACCGTGACGTGCAGCATCACGGCCTGGGGGCGCCCCGTGACCATGTAGTAGCCGTGGGCCATGCCGACGGCGAGGTTTTCGTGAACGGCGATCACGGGTGCCGGGAACTCCAGCCCCGACTCGCTGGCCCGAGCGTAGGCCTCGACGATGGGCGCCGTGTCGGTGCCCGAACCGATGTAGAAGAAGTCGATGCCACGCGCCTTGAGCAGCGCAAGGTAGCGCTCCGCGACGGAAACTTCGGATGGGACAGGGGGCGATGGTTGTGTCGTGTGCATGGTCGAGAGGATTGCGATGGCGGGGCGATCACGCGGGGGCGAGCAGATCGGCAAGTTCGTTGAAGTCGGCCAGGGTTTCCAGCCTCGCCACGGTGTCGGCGACGCGCTCGAAACGATCCGCACCGAGGACCGGCGCAATCAGCGACCGTGCCTTGGCGTGCAGCTCGTCGTCGCGCAGAGGATTGTTCGGGTGGCCCTTCGCGTCGTCGACCTGGGCCTGCAGGATGCCCTCGGCAGCGAAGACTTCGAGCTTCGGACCATGCGGGTGATTCGCGGGCAGATCGGCGAGCACGGTGGTGGCCTGCATCAACCGGGCGACCTCCGGTTCAGCCGCTCGCGGCGGATCGAACTGCGCCAGATCGGCGTTTCCGCTGCAGGCCGTCACCGCCAGCGCGTAGGGCAGGCTCATCTGCGCGTCGAGAACGCTCTCCACACGATGGCCGCCCACCAGGCGAGCGGTATGGGGGGCGCAGTGCACCACCAGGCTTGCGATGTCACGGCTGCACAGGTCGTGCCGCTGCATCAGCTGGAGCAGGGCATCAATCGCTGCATGCGAGCCCCGGCAGCAGGCATACGGTTTGATGCCTGTGGCAGTGATCGCGTTTCGCTGGCCGAGTGAGTCCACGACGAGCTCGGGGCGCGCGTTTTCGCCGCAATAGGTGGGGAAGAAACCGCCCCAACTTGATTCGAGGATGCGGGTCGGGCCAGTCATCCCGCTCTGCGCGAGATAGGCGGCGGTCACGCCTGTTTCAGCGGCCTTCCCCGGATGCAGGCGCTTGGTCATCGCCCCGTCTTCCATGAAGGCCCAGGTGCCGCCCACATAGGTGCCCGCGATGCCGAGTGCTGCGGCATAGCGCTGCGCGTCCAGCTGCATGACGCTGGCGGCGCCCGCAGCCGCCCCGAAGGTGCCGCAGGTGGCCGTGGAGTGCCAGCCGCGACCGTTGTGCGGTCGGTAGCCGCCCGCGGCGTCCAGCATCCGGCCCGCGAGGTCGTAGCCGGCCAGCGTGGCCGCGATAACGGTCCGGCCGTCGGCCCGCAGCTGTTGCGCCACGCTGCAGACCGCCGGGATGACGACTGCACCGGTGTGTCCGCAGCCGTCGAAATCGTCCAGCTCCCGCGCATGCGCCGCGGTGCCGTTCGCCATCGCCGCCAGCGACGGGTTTGCGCACTGCGCCGAACCCCACAGGCGGACCGTGCCCGGTGCGCCGCCTTGTAAACGGGCGACCGCCGCCGCAGTGCAGCGGGACTCGGCCGCACCGGTGCTCGCGACGGCCGCGGCGATGGTGTCCAGCACGCGACGGCGGGCCTCATGGACAAGCTGCGGCGAAAGGTCTTCGAATCGCACGCAAGACCAGTGAGCGGCGAAGCGCTGGGTGAGGCTGGCCTCAACCGGGTCGGGCCGTTGCTGTTGCGAGTCCTTCATGAATGTGTCTGGAGTGTGGGCTAAGTTTATAGCATGACTCATTTAATGACGTCACGGGTTTCGTGGGATATCGGCCGTCGCGTCCCCCGCGGAACAGCTCGATCCACGCCCGGCTCACTCTTTTTTGTTGAAACGCCCGCCGGAGTTGGTTAGGATGCTGCTCCGCGTAAACGAGTCACAGTCTAAAAATAGATCGGGCCATTCTTATGGAGAAAACCGCCATGGTCATCCGCAGGAAGTTGAACAAGCTGATGCTCGCCGTCGCACTTGCTGGAGCGGCCCTTGCGGCTCATTCCGAGACGACGAAGCCACTGCGCATCCTCGTGGGATTCGTCCCGGGGGGAACGAGCGACACCGTCGCCCGCATGCTGGCCGAGGAGCTGCAAACGACGCTGAAGCGCACCGTGCTGGTGGAGAACAAGGCCGGCGCAGGCGGGCGCATTGCGGCCGAACAGCTCAAGGCTGCGCCGCCGGACGGGAGCACCTACCTGTTCTCGCCTGACAGCTGGGCGATCTTTCCTACCTTGCTGCTGCCCGAGGCCAGCCTGCGCTACAACTATCTCGCGGACATGGCGCCTGTTGCGCGCGTGATCTCCTATCCGCTCGGGCTCTATGCCAGCAACGCCGCCGGGGTGAACGACCTCAAGTCTTACGTGGCGAAGGCGAAGCAGGATCCGAACATGCGCATGTTTGCTTCCGCCGGCGCGGGGAGCATCACTGAGTTCCTGGGCCTCGTGATGTCGAAGGAGTTCGGCGTGGACATGACCGTGGTTCCTTTCAAGGGCGCCGCCGAGGTGAAGACGGCTCTGCTCGGCAACCAGGCCATGGTCGGCATCATGGCGCCCGGCGAAGTGCTCAAGTACGTGGGGGCGGGCGTCCACCCGCTGGGGTTCATGTCGAAAAAGCGCTGGCCCATCGCGCCGGACATCCCGACCATGCAGGAGCAGGGCTTCAACGTCGTGCAGGGCGAGTCGTTCATGGCGCTGTGGGCGTCGTCGAAAGTGCCAACGGCAGAGCGCGCTGTCATGGAAGATGCTGTGCGCCGGGTGCTGCAGAAGCCGGAGTTCCGCGAAAAGCTGGTGCGGGCATCTGTGGCGCCGGACTTCGCCGGGGCCATGGAGCTCGACAAGCAGGTCCGTGACTTGCTTGCGTTTTGGGGTCCCCTGATCAAGCAGTCCGGCTTCAAACGCTGAGCGCCATCCCCTTCCGGAGCGTTGTGTGAACACTTCGGTGCGCGCGTGGAGTTCAGCGCCATAAGGGACGTTGCTCAGGTCAGGAGAACAGCATGGCTTACCTCAGGAAAATGCTAAATGAGTTCCGGAGCAGCGAGGCGGCGCGAGGCGTCACCCTGCCACGGGTCCAAGAATGCAGTGAGCGCCAACCGATACAGGGAGTGTCGTGCAGGCCGTGTTTGCGGCGGTCAAGTGACTGGTTAGACGGTGAATGGTCGCAAGACGCCAGATTCGGCTTGGATACGAAGCACGTAGCACCAGTTTCCCACATGCGACCCTGGCGAGCAGAGATCGACCGTGGCCGAGAGGTGGCGCCGGAATTCCGAACACAACGATAAGTGGTCAAACTGCGACATTACCCCGGGCCTGAGGCCCGAGAAAGCAGGAAGACCATGAGCAAGAGACCGCGTAGGAACCACTCACCGCTATTCAAGGCCAAGGTGGCGCTGGACGCCATCAAGGGCGAGAAGACGCTGGCGGAACTGGCCAAGCTGCACGATGTGCATCCCAACCAGATCGTCGATTGGAAGAACCAGTTGCTCGAACGCGCCGCCAGCGTGTTCGGTTCGGAGTCGGCACCCCCGACGATTGACCTCAAGGAGCTGCACGCCAAGATCGGTCAGCTCGCCCTGGAGAATGATTTTTTATCCGGCGCGCTCACCAAGGCCGGCATGCTGAGCGCAAAGCGATGATTGACCGCAACCATGCCCTGCCGATCACCCGCCAGGCGAAGTTGGTAGGCATCAGCCGAGGGAACGTGTACTACCTGCCGCGCGGCGCCTCACAGGCCGATTAGAGCCTGATGAAGCGCATCGACGCGATCAACCTGGCGCACCCTTTCGCAGGCAGCCGGATGCTGCGCGACATGCTCAACCGCGAGGGCTTCGCAGTCGGGCGCCGGCACGTGGCCACGTTGATGCAGCGCATGGGCATCGAGGCGCTTTACCGCAAGCCCAACACGAGCAAACGGCACCCGAACCACAAGGTCTATGCGTACCTGCTGCGCGGGCTGAAGATCGAGCGTGCCAACCAGGTCTGGGCGACCGATATAACGTACATCCCGATGGCATGCGGCTGGGTCTATCTGTGCGCAATCGTGGACTGGGCAAGCCGGAGAGTGCTGTCGCACCGGGTATCGATCAGCATGGACGCCTCGTTCTGCGTGGAGGCGCTCGAGGAGGCCTTCAACAAGTACGGCAAGCCCGAGATCTTCAACACCGACCAGGGCAGCCAGTTCACGAGCGACGAGTTCACCAACGCGCTGAAGTCTCGCGGCGTGCAAATCAGCATGGATGGCCGAGGGGCATGGAGGGACAACATCTTCGTAGAAAGAATCTGGCGGTCCATCAAATACGAAGAGGTTGTGTGCTACGAACGCGATCGCGCAAGCGGTCGCGGTGCTTTACCAAAGATGAGGGTGGGCCCCTCGGAGTCGGCTTGCAGGAGCAGGCTTCAAACCGCCTCAAGCTGCGTCGGTTAAGAGCCGAGGTGGTGAGCGTTGATGGAAAAGGCGGAGTCGAACTCCGTCAGGTGTGGATCGAGAAGACGAACGCAAGTGAACCGCTGATGACGTGTCGAAACGTATTTAACCGAAGTCGAAACCGGGATCCAGATCTCTATCCCGCGCGTAAGGTTGGGGGCGAACCTGTCTACTGCCCAACTGGCTTCCGGCATGAAGGTGGCGTGATCTTGATCCAGGCTTTGGTAAGGAACGTAGGAACCTGTCGTCCCGATGCTAAGGGAGAAGCTCAAGCGGACAGCATTCGCAAGAGCCAGAGTACCGATGCGGGGCACAGGGGCGGAGATGCTCGTAGTAGGGTTGAAGGTCCCGTAATGGGGCTGGACCGAAGGGGCGTCGTTGTTCAGCCGTGGCCGAGCGCACAACCTGCAAGGGGATGACGCGCATGGTCAAGGCAAAGTCGTTTGAAATCGCAAAGCGCGAGGTGTGGGAGGCGTACAAGCGCGTGAAGGCCAACCGCGGTGCGGCCGGGGTTGACGGGGTCACGATCGCCAAGTTCGAGCAGGATCTGAGCAAGAACCTGTATCGAATCTGGAATCGTATGGCCTCGGGCAGCTACGTGCCGCCGCCGGTCAAGCGCGTTGATATACCAAAGGGTGATGGCAAGACACGGCCGTTGGGCATTCCCACGGTGGCGGACCGAATTGCACAAATGGTTGTCCAGCGGCGGCTCGAACCGTTGCTGGAGCCGGTGTTCCGTGCAAACTCGTATGGCTACCGGCCAGGGCGCTCGGCACACGATGCCTTGCGCGTTGCTCGCAGCCAGTGCTGGCGCCACGACTGGGTGCTTGATCTCGACATCAAGGGGTTCTTCGACAACATCGATCACGAACTCTTGCTGAAGGCTGTGCGCCGGCATACGGATTGCCGATGGGCGGTGCTCTACATCGAGCGCTGGTTAAAGGCAGACGTGCTGATGCCCGATGGGATGCTGATGAAGCGCAACCAGGGAACGCCGCAGGGGGGTGTCATCAGCCCCCTGCTGGCCAACCTGTTCTTGCACTACGCCTTTGATCAATGGATGGTGCGGCACCACCCCAAGGTGCCGTTCGAGCGGTATGCGGATGACGTAATCTGCCACTGCGACAGCCAGGAACAGGCCCACGCCCTGAGGGCAGAGCTTGAGCAGCGGCTGGCCGCATGTCGGCTGGAAATGCATCCCGAGAAGACCCGCGTCGTGTACTGCGCCGATGCGAATCGGCGTGGTGACCACGATGTTCGGCGGTTCGACTTCCTGGGCTATACCTTCAAGCCCCGGCAGGCGATGAATCGGCGAGGGCAGCTGTTCACCAGCTTCTCGCCGGCCGTCGGTGACAAAGCGGGCAAGGCCATGCGCCACGAGATCCGTGGCTGGGGCCTGCAGCGGCTCAACCGCTCCGACCTGGACGAACTGCTTGCGCGGATTCGGCCTGTGCTCGTGGGGTGGGTGCGCTATTACGGACTCTTCCATCCATCGATCTTGCAAAGAGCTCTCAAGACGCTGGACTACGATCTGGTGCGATGGGCACAGCGCAAGTACAAGAAGCTGCGTAGGCGCTTCATGCGCGCCTGGGATTGGTTACGAGCGGTGCGCCAACGTGCGCCGACGTTACTCCGTAAGCAATGGGATGAACGCCCCCACCCGTAACGGCATCGACGTGCCAAAGTGGCGACGTTGATCAACCACTTGAACCGAGAGGGGCGTCCACCATGAGGCTTACGACTGTTGGCATCGACCTGGCGAAGAACGTGTTCCAGGTCCACGGAATCGACGAGCATGGCAAGGTGCTCGTGAAGAAGCAACTGCGCCGGGACCAGATGGCGACGTTCTTCGTGAACGTCTCACCGTGTCTTGTCGGAATGGAGGCTTGCGGTAGCGCGCACCACTGGGCGCGCAAGCTGCAGGCGATGGGTCATACCGTGCGCTTGATGGCGCCACAGTTCGTCAAGCCCTACGTCAAGTCCAACAAGAATGATGCAGCCGACGCCGAGGCAATCTGCGAGGCTGTCAGTCGACCGAACATGCGCTTCGTGCCGATCAAAAATGTTGAGCAGCAGGCGGTGTTGGCGTTGCACCGGGTGCGCCAGGGCTTCGTGAAGGCGCGCACGGCGCAGGCCAATCAGATCCGTGGTCTCCTCGGCGAGTTCGGTCTCATCATTCCCCAAGGCATCGGCTACATCGCCTCGCGTGTCCCGGAACTGATTGAAGACGCCGACAACGAGTTGCCTTGCGCCTTCCGCATGCTCGTCCAGCGACTGCTCGACCACCTCAAAGGACTCGACGGCCAAGTCGAGGAGTTGGAGGCCCAGATCCAGGCATGGCATCGCGCCAGCGATCTCAGCACTAGGCTTGCTCAGGTGCCTGGCATCGGTCCGATCACGGCGAGCGCATTGGTAGCCTCCATCGGGGATGCGAAGAACTTCGACTGCGGTCGGCAATTGGCAGCATGGCTGGGTCTGGTGCCCAGGCAGCACTCCTCTGGAGGCAAGTCGAACCTACTGGGCATGAGCAAGCGCGGCGATAGCTACCTACGCACCTTGCTAATACACGGTGCGCGGTCGGTGATCTATCGCGCGGAACGTGTCAATGACTTTGCTACACCCGGCTTCATGAATTTACTGTGCAGGGCTGCGTCTTTTTGAGGGTGGCTGATTCCTGTTGTGGCGGGTTGATCCAGGCCGCGGTGGGCAGTGCGGGCGGTTGCGGGTTCTTGCTCTTGAAG
>NZ_JBFTPS010000064.1:0-35488 GCF_056398605.1 Variovorax sp. 01T432 | reverse complement strand
AAGCGAAGGCCGAAGCCGAAGCAAAGTGGCAGCAGGAGCAGGACGACCTCTTGATGGCCGAGGCGATGCGCATCGCACGGTACTTCAACCAGATGATCAACACGGCGGTGCCATCGAGCGCGGCGGCCGACGCATCGCTCGGCTTCGTGGCCATGGACGAGGCCTCCCCCTTGCACGCCGCCGCCGCGCACGAGCAGGCCATGGTGCAGGCCAACCAGTGGTGGGGTTGAGGGGAGCCGATCGGTTCAGGACGGCCAGGACTGCCCGATCGCATGCGCTTGCTGCTTCAGCCACGGCACCAGCTGCGCGGCACGAGCGAAGGGCAGGCGCGCCGCCATTGCGTTGATGCTGAGGGCCGCCACGGGACGCCGCTCGGACGAAAGGACCGGCACCGCCAGCACGTTGGTTCCGGGGATCACGCCCGCTTCGGTGAACGCATAGCCTACTTTGCGCGCGGCCCTGATTCGCAGACGCAGCGCCTCGACCGTCAGTCGATGGCGAGCCAGCCGGTGCTCGATCCTAGCGAGCACTTCTTCCTGCTCCTGCGAACCCAGGAACGCCAGCATGACCAGGCCGCCCACGCCCACACCCAGCGGGAGGCGCGCGCCAACCGACACGCCGATCACCTGGATCGGATAGGTTCCCGTCAGGCGCTCGACGCAGATCGAGTCCGGTCCGCTTCGCAGCGTCAACACGGTCGAATCGCCCGTCTGCCTGCACACTTCGCGCAGGAACGGTGCCGCGACTTCGCGAACCGGCAAGGGAGAGGAAC
Source organism: Variovorax sp. 01T432 (assembly GCF_056398605.1). Lineage (NCBI taxonomy): Bacteria > Pseudomonadati > Pseudomonadota > Betaproteobacteria > Burkholderiales > Comamonadaceae > Variovorax > Variovorax sp. 01T432. The sequence continues at coordinate 34,716 of NZ_JBFTPS010000064.1, read as the reverse complement.
GCGCGATGCCCAGCAGCGATGCCTCGCGACCGATCACATAGCGGGGAGGAGAACTCGTCCTCTCCGCCAGCCCTTCCTCGACCAGAACCTGAAGCATTCGATGGGCGGTGGCGCGCGTCAGGCCGCACTGCGTTGCGACTTCGCTCGAACTCGTCCCCCGGTCCTGGCTGGCTGCCAGAACCCGAAGCATGGCGACGGCGCGCCGGATGCTCTGGGCACCTGCGGTCGGTGATTTCGACGACGCTTTGAGTCCCGATGTCATGCCCACATTGTGAGACAAATGACCCTCATTCCTGCCGGGCCAGCGGCGATACCTGCCTACGATTCCGATCGGGCCGATCCGGATGGCGGATGGCCAATGAATGGAGACAAGGATGAGGGTTCGAGACAGTCATGACGTCGTCGTCGTGGGCGGCGGCACGGCGGGCGCGATCGCGGGCATCGCGGCGGCACGCACGGGCGCGCGCACCCTCCTCGTGGAGCAGTACGGCAGCCTGGGTGGCGTCCTGACGCTCGGGATGTCGCTCAAGGGCGTGAACGACGGCGAGGGTTTCAAGGCGCTGGGCGGCATCGGCGAGGAGCTCATCGAGCGCGCCCGCACCCTCGGCGGCACGACGCTGGTGTCTCGCCACCCGCGCCATGGATCGATCATGGGCCAGGACCCCGAGGCGATGAAGCTGGTCCTGATCGAGATGGTGAAGGAGTCGGGCCTGCATCTCCTGCTGCACAGCTTCCTGGCCGATGCGACGGTGGCGAATGGCGCCATCCAGTCCATTCGGGTGGCCAACAAGGGCGGCCTGGAAAGCATTCCGGCGCGCTGCTTCGTCGATTGCACGGGCGACGGCGATCTCGCCGCCGCGGCGGGTGCGGATTTCGTCCACGGCCGCGAGTCCGACGGGCGCGTCCAGCCGGTGTCCGCGATCTTTCGCGTGGGCGGGGTCGTTCTGGATGAGACCTGGGCGCACCTGGAGGCGCACCCGGAGGATCGGGAGACGCCACCGAACGGCGCGGCCGGCGAGGAGTACAGCGTGGCCGCGTTTCGCAGCATGCCCGGCGTGGGCATGGCGGGCTTTCGAGGATTGATCCGGCAAGCGCGCGCCGCGGGCGATTACCACATCCCGAGGGAAGACATGGGCTTCAATCCCATGGTCGATCGGCCGGAGGTGACGATCAACATCACGCGCGTGCACGGCATCGACGGAACCGATCCGGACGATCTCACGCGGGCCGAACTCGAAAGCCAGCTGCAGGTCCTGGAAGCGCTTCGCTTCCTGCGAAAGTATGTGCCGGGCTTCCAGGGCTGCTATGTGGTTTCCAACCCGTTCCAGGTCGGCATTCGCGAAACGCGCCGCATCCGGGGCAGCTACATCCTGACGAAGGAAGACGTGAGGGAAGGCCGCGACTTCGATGACCAGGTTGCGCGGGGCGCCTACCCGCTGGATATCCATGACGTCGGCGGTGCGGCGGCGCGGCTTCAGGGGACTATCGAAGGGGGCGGCACGGACCTCTCGAAGATCAACAGGTCCTACGGAATTCCCGCGCGCTGCCTTGTGGCGCGGGGCGTCGACAACCTGGTGGTCGCCGGGCGCGCGCTCTCCGCAACCCACGAGGCCGCCGGCTCCGCGCGCGGCCAGCCGGTGTGCATGGCGACGGGGCACGCCGCCGGCGTGATCGCGGCGCTGTCGGCGCTGCGCGGGCTGGCGCCGTCGGCCGTCGACGCCCAGGACATCCGGGCCGTGCTGCGCGAACAGAAGGCGCTGCTCGAACGCGGCGATTGAGGCCGGCGCTCGCGTTCAGTGATTACAGACCATCAGGAGACACAGACAATGTTGCGCAAAGCACTTTCATTCCTCGCTCTGGCGCTGCTCGCGGCGGCTTCATGCGCCGCCGCCGACACGAGCGCCTATCCGAACAAGCCCATACGCCTCGTCGTGCCCTATCCGCCGGGCGGTTCCGCGGATCTCGTCGGAAGAATGGTTGCCGAGAAGCTCGCCAAGAGTCTCGGTCAACCGGTGGTCGTCGACAACAAGGGCGGTGGGTCGGGTTCCATCGGCAGCGATTTCGTTGCGCGGGCGCCCGCCGACGGATACACGCTGCTGGTGGCGATCTCGGACACGCACGCCATCAATCCGGCGGTGATGAAGAATCTGCCGTACCACCCGCGGAAGGACTTCGCGCCCATCTCCCTGCTGGCGACGCAGCCGATGATTCTCGCCGTGGGCAAGAACATGAAGGCCGGCACGCTGGCGGACTTCGTCGCCATGGCCAGGCAGCAGCCGGGTGCCCTGACCTATGCATCGAACGGAAAGGGCGGGCTCAAGCACCTGGCGATGGAGCTCTTCAGCCGGCAGGCCGGCATCAAGACACTCCACGTCCCCTACAAGGGCGCAGGGCCGGCGCTTGCCGACGTCATCGGCGGCCAGGTGGACTCGCTGTTCATCAGCCTTCAGGCCGCGGGCAGCAACATCACCGGCGGCAACCTGCGACCGCTCGCGGTGGCCGCGCGCGCACGGCTTCCGATGGCGCCCGCCATCCCGACCTTCGCCGAGGCCGGATATCCGGAGACCGTCGTGACCCAGTGGTACGGGCTGATGGCGCCCAGGGGCACGCCGGCCGCGATCGTGGACCGGCTCAACCGCGAAGTTCGCAGCGCGCTGGAAGCGCCCGATGTTTCGGAGAAGCTCAAGTCCGTCGGCACCGAGCCGGCCGGCGACACCCCCGAGGAGTTCTCGGACTTCCTGGGCAAGGAGATCAGGCGCTGGGCCGACGTGGCCAAGGCGGTCGGCCCGGGCCTGGAATAGTTGCCTGAGTCGGCTACCTGGAAAGAATCCACCCGGCGATCTGCGCAACGACGTCGCGGTCGAGCCCGTTGAAGCCGTGATAGGCCATCGCCTCGCACGGGTCGCCCACGTTCTCACCGCCCTTGAAGGCCAGCAGGGCCTTCCTCGGTGAGTTGTCGAGCTTCGCCATGAGCGCGGGCACGTTGGCAAAGGCGCAGAGCGCGCAGCCGTCCTGCTCGTGATGGACGACGAGGACGGGGATCCGGATGTTTCCCAGCGGCATCGCCGGGACGGGGCGGCTCCCGGGGTCCGTGAGAATGGTCGAGCTCAGGACGATGCCGTCCGGTCCCTCGGGGCCGGAAAGCTCGGTGGCGACGTAGGCCGCGGACTGCGTGCCGCGGCTCGTGCCCACGAGCCACACGGGCGCGTGGGACTGCTCCCGCATCCATGAAATGGCCGCCTTGATGTCCGCCACATGCTCGGGCTTCTGGCGAAAGCCGCCGAGGTAGGGCGGCCTCTGCCGGTCGGACGGGGCATCGATGACGGCGACCATGAGCCCCTGGTCCGCGAACAGCTGCCGCGTGCGAACGAGGAAGTTCCCGGCGCCCCAGGCGAAGGAACCATTGGGGAAGATCTGCAGCCCCCCATGGCCGCCCGCGATCAGGATCACGGCGGCCTTGGGCGTCGGGGGCGACAGCACGAGCATTCGCTGGGTCACCCCGGGCCGGGTGGGAATGTCCACCACCTTCGGCGTGATCTGCGCCTGGACTTGCGAAGCCAGTGCGATCAGCAGGCTCGCGATCCGGGCTCTGGTCAGGTTGCGCATCGACGATCTCCTGGTGACAAGCTTCGTTGGGCACTGATTCACTACAGTTTCTCGGCCGGCATCTCCGCCGGCAAGGCGGATTTCAGCATGGATTTCGGACACGCACGACATGGCGCCAGACTTCACCGCCGCGCGCGTCGCCTTGTGGCGGGCCCCGCATGTCGAGGCCGACCCCCCCGAATGTGCTGGAAGACGACATCGGCCTCAGGCTGCTGGCGCCGGCCTCGACAGCTTCGCACAGCGCAGCCCGGAGATCGCTTCCCGCCTCAGGGTGTTCGAGATCGACCGGCCGGCCCGCGAAGCCGACTTCAGGGAAGCACGGCAGGTCTCGGCGGTCGACCTGACCCGGCGCTATTGGAGGAACTGGTGGTGGCGACGACATAGCGGCCCGCACACCGCGCCGCGCGCGGGATCTGCATGCGTGCACCGTGATCGGTATGGCACGATGAAAGCATGCTCGAGCCGTCACGCCGCATCCCCTACCGCAGCTGGCCGGGCGCGCTCGCGGTCTTCCTCGCCATTGCGGGCTATGTGGGCGGCCTGACGTTCTGGGACAGCCACACGCCCGGCACCCGGCCCCTGCCCGTGGGGCAGACCGTGGCTGTCGGCCATGCCCGGTTCGTCCCCGCCGAGGGATGGCAGATGGACCTGCCGCGCTCGAAGGCGGGCAGGTCCCTGATGCTCTTCAAGGGGGGGCACAGGTTTCTGGTGACGACGGGTCCCTGGGCCGGCGGGCCGGACGGGCCCCTGGGGCGGCAGCGAAGACTCATGGAGCGCGGCCAGGGGCTGCGCATCGACGGCGACGTGTCCGACTTCGTCACATCCTGGGGATTGCAGGGCAAGACCTTCGCCTACTACGGGCCGAAGCTGGCCGGCCGGTTCTGGCAAGTGGTCGACCTTCAGCGCCGGTCGCTCGTGCAGGTCGACTTCTACGGCGCCAGGGACGGCATGAACGATGCGATGGCCGAGGCCCGGGGCATGCTGGAGTCCATGGACCTGGGAGCGCCGCTGTGAAGCTGCGCATCCCCGAACAGGATCGCGCCGTCTGGCCGGCCGGCACCGACCCTTTCTTCCAGCCGCGCCGCGCTGCCTTCTGGCTGCTGGCGGCGCTGATCGTCAATGGCCTCTTCTACACGGGCCACATGTTCGCCATGGGGTTCCGGGTGGTACCCGTCACCGTGTTGCTGGGGCTCCTGGTATGGGGCGGCTACACCCTGGTGTTTCTGCTCGCCTTTCGCACACTGGACCTGCTGGAGCAGCACCCGCCGGAGGCCTTCATGCTCGCCTTCGCGTGGGGCGGCCTGGGCGCGGTCTACTTCGCCGCGCCGGCGAACATCGCCATCCAGAGCCTGTGCGCCAAGCTGGTGTCGCCGGAATTCGTCGCTCTCTGGGGGCCGGCGATCGCGGGGCCGATCACGGAAGAGTTCCTGAAGCTCGCCGGCGTCATCCTGCTGATCCTGGTCGCGCGCAACCAGTTCCAGACCTATCTTTCCGTCCTGATCGTGGGGGCCATGACGGGGCTGGGGTTCCAGGTGGTCGAGAACCTGACCGACACCGTCAACGCCTCCATGAACTTCCCGCTCGAGAACCAGGTGTACCCGGTTCTCCTCAATCTGCTGATGCGCGGGCTCCTGAGCGGGCTGTGGAGCCACGCGGCCTATACGACGGTCGCGTCCTTCGGCGTCGCCTGGTTCCTGCTTCACCCGCAGCGACCGATGGCGACCCGGCTCGCCTGCGCCTTCCTGTGCTTCGCACTGGCATGGGCCATGCATTTCACATGGAACTCGCCGCTGCTGGAGGACCTCTTCGACGACACGCTCGTCGGGATGGCGCAGTTGCTGGTCGTCAAGGGCATCCCCGTGATGGTCGCGGCCTGGCTCTTCTGGCGCGTTGCCGCGCGCGAGGATGGCGCATACCTCCATGCCCTGGCCGCCTACTTCGTGCCGGAGCGCGAGTTGATCCGCGATGACGAGTGGCTGCGCCTGGGCGCGCCCGTGCCGCGGTACCGGGTTCGCAGGGCCATGCGCAAGGCCTTCGGCGCCCGGGCAGGGCGCCTGACGACGCAACTTCAGCGCGAGCAATTGCGGCTGATCCGAAAGGCCATGACCTACGGGCGCGGACCGCAGACGCTGCGCCACGAAGTGGCGGTGAGACGCCTGCGCGCCGAGCTGGGCCCGCTCATCCAGAGGCCATCATGAGGGCCTTTCCGGCGCCGCCCGCAGCATGCTCACGAGGGCTGCCGCCAGGGTCAGGGCGGCTGCGATCCCGAGACCGATCCTGGGCGCCGCGTCGGCGGATGCAACGCTGAAGAGCAGGCTCATGACGACCCCGCCCGCGGTCTGGCCCGTCAACCTGGCGGTGCCCTGCATGCCGCCGGCCGCGCCGCTGCGTTCGCGCGGTGCCGAGAGGAACATGTTGCGATTGTTGGGCACCTGGAAGAGGCCGAATCCCAGGCCGCACAACAGGGTGAGCAGGACCAGCGGCTGTGCCCGGCCCTCCAGCGGCCAGAGCGAGGCGGCCGCGAGTCCGATCGCGAGACAGGCGCCGCCGGCGGCGCAAAGCCAGGCCGTCGAGACGCGGTTGGCGAGACGGCCGGCGATCGGCGCCACCATCGCCACCGTCAGCGGCCAGGGCGTCATGCACAGCCCAGTCGTCAGCGCGTCCTGCCCGAGACTGTGCTGCAGGTAGAAGGGCAGCGCCACCATGCCCATGGTCATGCCGGCGAAACAGCAGACCGAGGCGATCACCGACATGCGGAATGAATCCGCGCGCAGAAGGTCCAGAGGAATCAACGGGGCCTGCCTTGGCATCTCCCGCCGAACCAGCGCCGCCAGGCCAAGGGCCGCCGCCGCGAGCAGGGCGGCAGCCAGTCCCGGCTTCGCTATCAGCAGTTCCGCACCCACGACCAGCGACGCAAAGGCCCCGGCATTCAGCGCCACGCTGAACCGGTCCAGCCGGCGCGCCGTGCCAGCGAGATCGGGCAGCGCCCGGGTGGCGAGCAGCACGGCCCCTCCCAAAGGCAGGTTCAGCGCGAACAGCCATGGCCAGCCGGTGCCGGACAGGATCACCGCGCCGATCGTCGGACCGGCCGCGGAGGACAGCGCAACGGCCAGCGCGTTCCAGCCGATGGCGGCGCCGAGCTGCCGATGCGCGACGATGGAGCGCAGCAGCGCGACGCCGAGCGCCATGACGGCGGCACCCCCGAGGCCCTGGAGGAAGCGGGCCGCGACAAGCCACGGCAGGGACGGCGAGAGGGCGCACAACGCGGACGCCGCGGTGAACAGCGCGACGCCGAAGCTGAACACGCGGCGAAAGCCCAGGCTTTCCCCCAGCGCGGCGCAGGGCAGCAGGCCCATCACGAGGGCGGTCTGGTAGGCGGTGATGATCCATACCGACCTGCCCGGCGTCACGTGCAGGGATCGCGCGATCGTCGGCAGCGCCACGTTGGCGATGCCCGCGTCGAGCACCACGAGCACCATGGCCGCCAGCACGGCGGCAATCGCGCCGATGCGCGGCGGCTCATGCAAGGCAGGGCATGCCGCGGCGGGGGCGAGGGGCATGCTCACGGCGTCCCGAAGGTCCAGACGCCGTCGCGCTCCACGAAGCGCGTCACGCGGTGTTCTTCCTTGTCCTCCTTCTTCAGGTCTCGCTCCGTGAAGCGGAACAGGAGCGCCGACGCGGACATGCACCGGGTGTCGTGAATATCGCCGGGCAGATACACCTGGACCTGCCCGGGCCGCAGCAGGGTCGAATCCCTGCTTACCAATCGGACGCTGCCGTTCGGGTCCCCGACCCGGGCATAGGTTCTCATCTCGATTTCGCCGCTTTGCATGGCATAGATGACCCAGCCCCGGCCATGATCGTGGGGCGGCCGATAGAGCCCCGCATATTCCGTGTGGGCCAGGAGCATGAAGCCGTGTGTCGGATCCCGATACAGCTCCTTGTTGGCCGGGGCTTCCCGGTGCAGGGCCGCCAGCCACTCCTCCGTGGCGGGCGCCCGCAGGAGATCCTCCAGGCGCCGGCGACAAGCCGCGACAAGCTCGTCGCTCAGAGCGCCCCAGATCGACTGGATGCCTTCCATCGATGTTTCAAGCGTATGGCTGGCCATGTTTTTTCCTCAGGTTTCTGCTCGAACGACCGCCGTTCAAGCCATGCCGGGAAAGATAGTTCTTCGCCCGGCATGGCGGAAGGCGCGCCATTTGCAGTTTGTTCATGCGTCTGACGCCATGCCACGCCGACCCGTGCTAGCGTCAGCGCATGTCTGCGCCCGACCTGAACCTGCTCGTGACCCTGAATGTTCTGCTGGCCGAAGGCAGCGTCGCGCGTGCCGCCCGCCGCTTGAGGCTGAGCCCGTCGGCGATGAGCCGGGCGCTGGCGAGATTGCGGGAGGCGACCGCGGACCCGCTCCTGGTCCGGGCCGGGCGGGGCCTGGTGCCCACACCCCGCGCGCTCGAACTGCGCGAGCGGGTCCGTCACCTCGTCCAGGATGCCGAGGCGGTCCTGCGCCCGGCCGAGGCGCTGGATCTCAAGGCGCTGGTCCGCACCTTCACGCTGCGGACCAGCGAAGGCTTCGTCGAGACCTTCGGACCCGGGCTCCTGGGGCGCATCGGCGAGGAGGCGCCCGGCGTACGGCTGCGCTTCGTGCAGAAGCCGGACAGGGAGAGCACCTCCCTGCGAGAGGGAAGCGTGGATCTGGAGACGGGTGTCATCGGCGACATGACGAGCCCCGAAGTGCGTGTGCAGGCCTTGTTCAGGGACCGTTTCATCGGCGTCGTGCGCACCGCGCATCCGCTGTGCCGAGGTGAGATCACGCCCGCCCGCTATGCGGCCGGAAGGCACGTGCTCGTGTCGCGGCGCGGCTTCGATAAGGGGCCGATCGACGAAGCACTGAAGTCCTTCGGCCTGGAGCGGGACATCGGGACGGTTGTCGGCGGCTTCTCGACCGCGTTGGCACTGGCGCGCGCCTCCGACCTGATCGCAAGCGTGCCCGAACGTCACACCGCGGGCCTGCGCCTCGGGATGCACAGCTTCGCGCTGCCCGTCCCCGCGCCGGAGCTCACGGTCTCATTGCTCTGGCACCCGCGAATGGATGGCGACCTCGCGCACCGCTGGCTGCGCGGGTGCGTGCGGGATGTTTGCAGCGTGGCAGGCGCCGCCGCGTCGCCGTCGCCTGGGGCTTCACCAGCCTGTCACAGTGTCGAGCGAGACTGAAGGGCTGAAGATTGACGTCCGCTCTCGCGGTCTTTCCATGAACAAGCTCTCTCCTTCGGCGATCGCCGCGAGCGTCTGCATCGCCGGTTGCCTCTTCATGTCGGCGGCCGGCGCCGCGCAGCCGGTTCGCAACGTCGTCCTTTTCGTCGCCGACGGATTGCGCCACGGCATCGTGACCGAACAGAACGCGCCCACGCTCAGCCAGGTCATGCGCGAAGGCGTGGCCTTCCGCAACAGCCATGCGATCTTCCCGACCTTCACGACGGCCAATGCCTCGGCCATGGCAACGGGCCACTACCTGGGCGACACCGGCGACTTCAGCAACACGATCTACACCGGCAAGGAGGCGCTTTCGTCCGCCAAGGGCAGCGTCACGCCCTTTCTCGAAGCCGATCCGATCCTGGGCGAGATGGATCAGCGCTTCAACGGCAACTACCTGAATGAGGCGTCCGTTCTCGCGCTGGCCCGCGAGGCGGGCTTCAACACCGCGACGATCGGCAAGCAGGGGCCAGCGCTGATCATGGACCACGCGGGCCGCGGTCCGGAGTCGATCGTGATCGATGACTCGACGGGCAAGCCGGCCGGCCTGCCCCTGCCCGCCGCCGTGCAGGACGCGCTGAAGGCCGCCGGCCTGGGCCTCGAAGCGCCGACCCGGGGGGCCAATGGCAGCTCGGGGGCGGCCCGCAGCCCAGGAACGCTTTCCGCCAACGTGAACCAGCAGGCCTACTTCGTCGCGGCCACCACCACGGCGGTGCTGCCCTGGTTCAAGAGCCAGGGCAAGCCCTTCGTGCTGGTGTTCTGGTCACGCGACCCGGATGGGACGCAGCACAACCAGGGCGACAGCCTGCTGCAGCTGACCCCGGGCATCAACGGCCCGACCTCGCTGGCGGCCGTGCGCAATGTCGACAACAACCTGGCGTCGATCCTGTCGGCACTCAAGTCGCAGGGCCTCGACGCGAGCACCGATGTCATCGTGACGGCCGATCACGGCTTCTCGACGATCTCGAAGCAGAGCGAGACCAGTCCGGCGGCCAAGTCCAGCTACGCCGACGTGCCCGCGGCCCTGCTTCCGCCCGGCTTCCTCGGCATCGACCTGGCCGCGGCCCTCGACCTGCCGCTGTTCGACCCGGACAGGAGCGGCGCGGCCGTGGCCCCGGGCTCGCATTCCGCGGCCGGCAATGCGCTGATCGGGACGGACGCCGCGAGCCCGAGCGTGGTGGTGGCAGCCAACGGCGGCTCCGATCTCGTCTACCTGCCGGGGGACGACCGGGCGACCATGGCACCGAAGGTCATCGAAGCCTTGTTGGCGCAGGACTACGTGAGCGGCATCTTCGTCGACGACTCCCTGGGCAGGTTCGCCGGTACCTTGCCCTTGTCTTCGATCAACCTGAGCGGCAGCGCGGCAACGCCGACACCCGCGATCGTGGTGAACTTCAAATCCTTCCACGTCGACAGTCCCGCCTGCCCGACCTGGCTGACATGCACGGTCGAAGTGGCGGACAGCACGCTGCAGCAAGGGCAGGGCATGCACGGCACCTTCAGCCGGGCAGATACGTTCAACTTCATGGCGGCGATCGGCCCATCGTTCAAGCATGGCTATGTCGATCGCATGCCGGTCAGCAACGCGGACCTGGGCCAGACCATTGCCCAATTGATGCACCTGCCGATCGACAGCAGGCGCAAGGGCCAGCTGATCGGCCGCGTGCTCGAAGAAGCGACCGTGGGCGGGCATGAGACCCGGACGCGGCGCGGGCAACTGGTGTCGGCCGCGTCCTCCCAGGGCCTGAAGACGATCGTCCACTACCAGCAGGTCGGCGGCACGCGCTACTTCAGCGCCGCCGGCTTCGCGGGGCGCACGGTGGGCCTCGACGCCCGCGGGCGGCCCGACCATCTGGACGATGCGATCAACAAGTCGCGCGCCGCCGCCCCGAGCGAGCCGCCCGAAGCACGCGTGAATTCTTCTTCGCGCGCCCTGGTCGGCAGCTCGACGCCCGGCAGGGATCGCCGGCATCGCGCGGGGGCCTGAACGGCTACCCCGCCGACCTGACGCCAGGGCGGTCGGTCGATTCGCGCATCACGAGTTCGGCGGCGGGGCCATCGACCTTCCGGCGCGTGGTGTCGCCCCGAAGATGCTCGAGCAACAGGTCGATGGCCTGGGTGGCGACAGTGTCGAGGTGAAGATTCAGGGAGGTCAGCGGCGGCTTGCTGTTGCGCGCGCGCAGGCCGTCGTAGCGGGTGGCGACCATCACATCGCGCGGCACCTGCCGTCCCGTCTCATGCAGCGCCAGAAGGGCCCCGACGGCGAAGGCGTCGACGGGCACGCAGAGGGCATCGACGCGTGGATGCTGGGCCATGAGTTCCAGTGTCGCGGTACGCCCGCCGTCCTCGCCGCCGTGTTCGTCGGCCGTCTGCACGATCGGCTTCATGCGGTGCTCCGCGGCGAACGCCTGATAGGCCCTGATCGCCTCGATGTACGAGGTGCGCTGCTGCTTGCCGGTCAGCAATGCGATGTGCCGCGCCCCCTGGGCGCGCAGGTGTTCGAGCAACTGACGCGTCGTCCCCGCCGAGTGCAGGTCGACGTAGGGCAGTCCGGGCGCGGGCGGACGGCCGATCGAGACGACGGGCAATCCCCGATTCACGAAGCTGGCGACGTGCGAATCGTCCGCCGCCGGTTCGAGAACCAGCGCGCCGTCGACGTCGAGCGTGTCGAACACGAGCGAAGGCCCCTCGGAGGGCGGCGCGAGCACCAGCGCGAGCCCTCGGCTCAACGCGATGCCCGCCGCGACCGCGGCGATCTCCATCAGGAAGCCGAGTCTCGACGGACCGCCCGCCACGGCGAACGGCATCGACGAGGCCAGCACGATCATGTCGGCTTCGGCCGTCCGCAATCGCTGCGCGTGGCGGTTGGGCCTGTACCCCAGGCGCAAGGCGACCTGCTTGACCGCCTCGCGCGTCTTCGGGTCCACGTAGCCGCGATCGTTGAGCGCGTGCGACACGGTGGTCGGCGAGACGCCCGCGGCGCGCGCCACATCGACGAGCTTGACCCGCGCCGCCCCCGCCGAGGGTGCGCCCGCGGGGGGCGAAGATTTCTTCGAGGCGCCTCTTGACATCGCTGTTCCGGAAGTGTTCAATCTCCCAAAACGTTTTGGGATTCGCAGAGTGTAGCCCCCGCCGAGGGGCTTCTTTCGGCCCTCGTCCCAAAACGATTTGGGAACCTCACCCTAACCGCGAAGGACACGTGCCATGGCCTCTCCTGTCTCGACTTTGCCGGTGGACGCCCGTCTGCCACTCACCCAGCTGGCCGTGTTCGGGCTCCAGCATGTGCTCGTGATGGCCGCCGTGCCCATTACCTCGGTGTTCCTGGTCGCCAAGGCGCTGCACTTGAGCGACTCGCTGACGCTGCAGCTCATCAGCGCGACCTTCCTGGTCTGCGGCCTGGGCAGCATGCTGCAGGCCTTCGGGCCCTTGAAGTTCGGCGCGCGCCTGCCGTTCATGATGATTCCCGGGGGCGCCCCGATCGTGATGTTCCTGACCATCGCGCAGCAGCGCGACCTTGCCACGGCGAGCGGCGCCGTCATCCTGACCGCGCTCTTCTACTTCCTGATCCTTCCGGTGTTCTCGCGCTGCCTGAAGTACTTCCCGCGCATCGTGATCGGCACGCTGCTGCTGCTGGTGTCGGTCAATCTCCTGAAGGTCTACGGCGGCATCATCGTCGGCACCCCGGGCTCGCCGTCGTTCGGCGATCCGGCGAACCTCGGCCTGGCCGGCGCGACGATCCTCTTCACCATCCTCTTCGCGCGCTATCTGAAGGGCATGTGGGGCCAGATCTCGGTGCTGCTGGGCCTGGTCGCCGGCACGGCGCTGGCCACCGTGCTCGGCAAGGCCCACTTCGACGGCGTGGCCACGGGCGCGCTGTTCAGCCTGCCGACGCTGCTGCCCTTCGGCATGCCGAGCTTCGACATCGTCGCGGCGATTCCGCTGCTGGTGTTCAGCGTGATCTCGATGGTCGAGGCCACTGGCCAGACCATCGCCGTGGCCGAGGCGGTGGACAAGCCGATCGACGCGCGCACCGAGGTGCCCAAGACGGTTCGCGGCGACGCGCTGATGTCGCTGGTCGGCGGGCTGCTCGGCACCTCGATGATCATCACGAGCGGCGAGAACATCGGCATCGTGCGCGCGACCGGCGTGCGCTCGCGCTACGTGACGGCCACGGCCGGAATCATCCTGATCGTGATCGCGATCGTCGCGCCCTTCGGGCGGATCGCGAACGCGATCCCCGCGCCCGTCGTCGGCGGCACGGCGCTGATCGTGTTCGCGATCATCGGCACGATGGGCATCGACATGCTGCGCCAGGTCAACCTGCGCGAGCGCAGCGGCATGTTCATCCTGGCCGGCGCCTTGACGATGGGCCTGCTGCCCATCCTCGTGCCGGGCCTGTACAGCCGTTTCCCGGCCAACCTGCAGCTGGTGCTGGGCAACGGGCTCGCGATGGGCTCGCTGACGGCCGTCGTGCTCAACCTGGTCTTCAATCACCTCGGCGCGGGCCGCGACGCCACGGCCGCCGCGCCGGCGGGCGCCGCCTCCGCCACCCACTGATCGGCGACAGCCGGCCCTCCTCTCCATGACCCACGATTTCAACCCCGACCGCCTGCGCGCCGACGAGCTGCTGCTCGCGCCCGATTCCCTGCTGCTTCGCGAGGGCCCGTTGCGCGGCCACGCGGTGCTGGTGCGCCACGGGAAGTTCGCCGACATCGGCCCCGTGGCGGCGCTGCGCGAGCGGCATCCCCACCTCGCCCCGACCTTCTTGCGCGGCAAGCTGCTGATGCCGGGCTTCATCGACGCGCACCACCACCTCACGCAGTCCTTCGGCAAGTCGCTCGCCGCCGGCGAGCCGTCGGAGATCTTCCGGCGCATCTGGGTGCCGCTGGAGGCCAGCCTGGATGACGAGCTGGTCTACAAGGCGAGCAAGCTGGCGGCGCTCGAGTCGCTGCGCGGCGGCTTCACGACCGTGTGCGACGCGGGGACGCGCGCCAAGGGCGACATCGATGCGGTCACGAGCGCCGTCCGCGAGGCCGGACTGCGTTGCGTGCTCGGCCTGATCTGCAACGATGGCGGCAACGACAGCACGGCGGATGCCCGGCGCCGGCTGCTCGACCGCGCCGACCGGTTCCTCGCCCGCTGGAGCGGCGATGCGCTGGTCCATCCCTCGCTGGCGATCTCGGTCCCCGAGGCGGCGTCCGATCCGATGCTGGTGGCCGTCTCGCGGCGCTGCGCCGAAGCCGGCGCGGTGTTCCAGAGCCACGTCAACGAACACCTGGCCTCGGTCGAGCGCTCGCTGGTGCAGCGCGGGCGGCGGCCGCTGGAGCTGCTGGATTCGCTCGGGGCCCTGGGGCCGCAGGTCTTGATCGCGCATGCCACGCTGGTCACGCCGCACGAGCTCGGCATCCTGCGCGACACCGACACGGCCGTCAGCTACAACCCGGTGGCGAGCCAATGGAAGGGCAACGCCGTCGCGCCGGCACTGCAGATGGCCGAGATGGGCATCCGGTTCGGCCTGGGCACCGACGCGACCCGCGGCGACGCCTTCCGCCTGGTCGACGCCGCCGAAAGCGCGCAGCGCCTCGCCTTCGGCCTGCCGACCGGCGACTTCTCCTGCGGCGGTGGCTGGACCTGGCTCGACCATGCAACGCACGAGGGCGCCCGCGCCGTGGGCTTGGGCGAGGTCACCGGCGAGATCGCGATCGGCCGGCAAGCCGACTTCCTGATCGTCGACACGGAGGTGCCCGAACTCTGCCCCTCGTTCGACCTGGTCTGGGACCTCGTGCGCCTGGGCAACCGGGACCAGATCGAGGCGGTTTTCGTCAATGGAGCGATGCGGCTGTGGCAAGGCTGGCCGCTCGATTGGGACGGCCGCGCACTGGTGGCCGAGCTGCGCGAGCTCGCGACGCGCGCGGTCGCGCAGGCACCGATCCAGCGCATCCATCCACCGTCCGTGCAGCACCGGCGCGAGCGTTTCGAGCGCCGCGCGGCGGCTCGTCGGGGCGCGGCGCAATGAGCGCGCTCGCCTGGGGCGCGATCTCGTTGATCGTGCTGTTCGCCGGTTTCGTCCAGGGCAGCACGGGCGTCGGCTTCGCCCTGATCGTGGCGCCGGTGCTGGGCCTGGTGGCGCCGGCGATGCTGCCGGTCGCGGTGCTGGTGCTGATGCTGCCCCTGAACGTGTATGTCGCCTGGCGCGAGCGTGCCGCGCTCGACCTGCGCAGCGGGGCCTGGATCACGGCCGGGCGGTTCGCCGGCACCTTCGGCGGCCTGTGGGTGCTGGTCGCGCTGTCGGCGAACCACCTGAACCTGCTGATCGGCATCTCGACCATCGCCGCGGCGGTCGTCACGCTCGCCATGCCGGCCTTCAGGCCGGGGCGCGGCGTCTACATGGCCGCCGGTCTGGTCACCGGCGTGACCGAGACGGCCACCGGCATCGGCGGGCCGCCGCTCGCGCTGGTCTACCAGCATCACCCGGTGGCCGTCATGCGCTCGACCATCGCGATGTGCTTCCTGGTCGGCGAGCTGATCTCCCTGGCCTTCCTGTGGAACGCCGGGCGCATCGCGGCGCCGCAGCTCGCCGATGCCGCATTGCTGCTGCCGGCCCTCGGGCTGGGCGCGCTGCTGAGCCAGCGGATCCATCACCGCATCGACGCGCGCATGCTGCGCGCGTTCGTGATGCTGTTCTCGATCGTCTCGGGCGTCGTGCTGGTCCTGCGCTCCTGAAGAGGCCGCGCCGTTCGGCATACCTTGTACGAAGGAAGTCACCGTCGCCGGGCGGACCTATCTTGCCAGGCATGGGCGTGCGCGCGCCGCGCGCGCACGGATGAATCGGAGGCGGGGGAGGAGCGTGGCCCTGGCGGTACGCGCAGGTGCTGGCCAGCCCCGGCAGCGACGGCTGGACGGTCGCCGCCAGCCATGAGATCGTCGAGATGCTCGTGGACCCGTACGGCAACCGCCTGCAGTCCTCGCGGTCGATCCAGCGAGCCGGAGAGCGAGGCGTGGCAACAGCTTCAGTTCCTCGACCCCCATGCCCCGCCGACGATCAAGAATCTCGGGCCCGCCAAGGGCAAGAGCCTGCGCGAATGGATCCATACCGTCACGATGCAGGAGGAAGGCCTTCGAGACGCGCGTGCGATCTCGGAGAGGGTCTCGAATCAGCCGTTGTTCGAGCTCAGCCATCGGCGTCGTGACCACCTGGATGCGATTTCGAAGCGGCGGAGCGCGGCCTACTCGGTCTTGTCGCGCGGTGAGGGGGGCTTCGCCGCCGACGCATGAGCGAGCATTGCGCCACGTCAAGGCCGCGCGGCGGCGATGGCGCCATGCTTGCATCGATGACGATTCAGGCAAGAAGGCCAGGCATGGCAGCGCCGAGGGGCGCCGGTGTCGACCGCACGCGCCGCGCGCTCGCATGCGGCCTGCTGTGCGCGCCCGTCTTCGGGCGGACCGCCGCCCTTTCCACGGCGAATGCACAGCAGGTCCCCATCCTCGTGTATCACCGCTTCGCGCCGACCGCGCTCGATGGCATGACGCTTCGGAGCGAGAATTTCCGGTCGCAGCTGCGGGTGCTGGAGAGCCTGTCTTGCCAGGTGATCCCGCTGTCCCGATGGGTCGCGTGGCGACTCGCTTCGTCCGAAGGCGGTCGCGCCACGCTGCCGCCGCGCGCGGTGGTCCTCACGGCCGACGACGGTCACCGGTCGCAGTTCGAAGTGATGGCGCCGCTGTTGCGCGAGCGCGGGTGGCCGGTCACGCTGTTCGTCTACCCTTCCGCGATCTCCAACGCCAGCTACGCGCTGACCTGGCCGCAGCTTCGAGAACTCGCGGCCGATCCGCTCGTCTCGGTGCAGTCGCACACCTTCTGGCACCCGAACCTGCTGCGCGAGCAAGACCGCATGCCACCCGATGCCTTCCATCGCTTCGCGGCCGACCAGCTGACTCGCTCGCGCGACGTCATCGAGCAACGCCTGGCGCGACCGGTCAGCCTGCTGGCGTGGCCCTTCGGCCTGAGCGACGAGGGCCTGCAGGCCCAGGCCGCGCAGGCGGGCTACCGCGCGGCGTTTTCGCTCGGCAACCGGTCGGCATCGGCGAGCGACCCGCTGTATGCGGTTCCCCGCCACCTGATCGTCGACAGCGTGGACGCGCGCCTGCTCGCGGACCGGCTCGAGGCCGCCTTCGGCAATGGGGCGCCATCGTGAGGCGCATCGCAAGCGCCATGCTCGCGCTCGCGCTGTGCGCCCTGGGGTCGCAGGCGTCGGCCCTCGAAGGCGTGGTCCGCGATGCGGTGTCGGGCCGGCCGGTTCCGCTCGCCACCGTCGTCATCGGCGATGAAGTCGTTCGCTGCGACAGCCTCGGCCGCTTCGAGGTCGAGGCGGCCGCCAATGGCGCGCCGGTCACGGCCCGCGCCGTCGGCTATGCGAGGTACCGGGGTGCCGTCTCGACGTCTTCGCCGCTCGTGCTCGCGCTGGCGCCGCTGCGGCCCAAGGCCCTGTACCTGTCGGTCTACGGAATCGGCAATGCCAGGCTGCGCGGCGACGCGTTGCGCTTGATCGACCAGACCGAGCTCAACGCATTGGTCATCGATGTCAAGGGCGACCGCGGCCTGGTGCCCTATCGCAGCGCCGCGATCGCGGCGGCAGGCCTGGCGCAGACCTTGGTGACCGTCCAGGATATGCCGGCCGTGGTGCGCAGCCTGCACGAGCGGGGGCTGTACCTGATCGCCCGCATCGTGACCTTCAAGGACGAGCCGTATGCGACGGCCCATCCTGACTGGGCGGTGCACGATGCGCGAGGCGAGGTGTGGAAGGACCGCGAGGGGCTGGCCTGGATCGACCCGTTTCGCCGCGAAGCCTGGGAGCGCAGTCTCGCGCTGGCCGAGGAAGCGGCGGCATTCGGTTTCGACGAGATCCAGTTCGACTACCTGCGCTTTCCCGATGCCGCCGGGCTGACTTTCGCGCAGCCCGATACCGAGGACCGGCGAATCGGCGCGATCGACGCATTCCTCGAGGCGGCACAGCGCCGGCTGGCGCGCTACAACGTCTTCATCGCCGCGGACATCTTCGGCTACGTCACCTGGAACAGCGACGACACGCACATCGGCCAGCAGCTCGAGGCCATCGTCGGGCGCGTGGACTATCTTTCGCCGATGCTGTATCCCTCGGGGTTCACCTTCGGCATCCCCGGTCAGCGCGATCCGATGGCCGTGCCCTACGACATCGTGCAGCGCAGCCTGCAGCGCGCGATCACGCGGACCGGTCTGCCGGGGGTTCGCTTCCGCCCCTGGCTGCAGGCGTTCCGCGACTATGCCTTCG
This sequence comes from Variovorax sp. 01T432, assembly GCF_056398605.1. NCBI lineage: Bacteria > Pseudomonadati > Pseudomonadota > Betaproteobacteria > Burkholderiales > Comamonadaceae > Variovorax > Variovorax sp. 01T432. The sequence continues at coordinate 16,555 of NZ_JBFTPS010000064.1, read as the reverse complement.
ACCGTCGTGCCTTCGGCGAGCGCGAGATCCGGGCGCAGATCGACGCCGCGGATTCCGTGGGCACCGATGGCTGGATGCTGTGGAATCCCGGCAACCGCTACAGCGACGGCGGCCTGGAGCCGGACGGGCAGGGCGCTTCGCCATGAGCCTGGACGCGCTGCGCGCCTGGATGGCGGCGATCCTGCTGGGCGCGATCTCCTTCACCGTCGCCGCCGGCGAGCTGGACCATCAGGACTGGGCGCCGCTCGACGCCGCGGTGCGGGCGCAGATCGCCGCCCGCCAGTTGCCGGGCGCCGTGCTCGTCTTCGGCGATGCCAGGCACATCTGGCTGCGTCGCGCCTGGGGCTGGCGCGCGCTCGACCCGAGCCCGGAGCCGATGACGGCGGACACCGTGTTCGACCTGGCATCGCTGACCAAGGTGATCGTCACGACCACCGCGCTGATGCAGCTGGTCGAGCGCGGGCGGGTGCGGCTCGACAGCCCCGTTGCCGGCTATTGGCCCGCCTTTGCGGCGCACGGCAAGCAGGACATCACGGTGCGGCAGTTGCTGACGCACAGTTCGGGCCTGCGCGCCGACCTGGACCTGCGCGAGGCTTGGAGCGGGTATGCGGGCGCCATGCGGCGCGTCGAGAGCGAGACGCCGGTGATCGCCCCCGGAACCCGCACGCTCTACAGCGACATCAACTTCATCGCGCTGGGCGAACTCGTGCGCCGCGTCACGGGCCTGCCGCTGCAGGTGTATGCGCGTCGCCACGTGCTCGATCCCGCGGGAATGCGGGAAACCGGCTTCCTGCCGGATTCGAAGCTGGGTTCGCGCATCGCCCCGACCGAAAGAGTGGATGGCGCCTTCCTGCGCGGCACCGTGCACGACCCCACCGCCAGACGCATGGGCGGAGTGGCGGGCCATGCCGGACTGTTCGGCACGGCCGACGACCTGGCACGCTTTGCGCAGGCGCTCCTGCGTGGCGAGCGCGTGCTCAGGCGCAGCTCGATCGGCGCCCTGCTGCAAGCGCAGCGGATGGCGGCCGACCCGAGCGATCCCGACGATGTGCGCGGCCTCGGCTGGCAGGTGCAGGCGCCCTTGGTCGCCAACCGCGACGATCTCGAACCGGCCGGCCTGCTGGCGCATACCGGCTACACGGGCACGGGACTGTGGATCGACCAGGTCCAGGGGCGCTTCGTTGTGTTGCTGAGCAATCGCGTGCATCCCGATGGACGCGGCAATGCGCAACCTCTGCGGCGCCAGGTGCTGGCCTTGTTGTCGAGCCTCTCGCCACCGCTGGACGCGCCCGCACGCGAGAGCCCCCTGGCCGCGCCGCGTGTGTCCACCGGCATCGACGTGCTGCGCGCCCAGCGCTACGAGCCCCTGGTCGGCCGCCGCGTCGGACTGATCACGCATCTCGCCGCCATCGACGCGCGGGGCTGGCGCACCCTGGACCGGCTGCGCTGGGCGCCCGGCGTTGTGCTGGTGAAGGTGTTCAGTCCGGAGCACGGCCTTTACGGCGACCTGGAGGGCGCGGTCCCCTCGGGCACCGAACCCTTCAGCGGGTTGCCGCTCGTGAGCCTCTATGGCGCCGCCACGCGCCCCGATGCCGCGAGCCTGAGGGACATCGACACGCTCGTCTTCGATGCACAGGACGTCGGCGCGCGCTTCTTCACGTACGCCTCGACGATGGCCCGCGCCATGGAAGCCGCGGCCGAACAAGGCCTGCGCTTCGTCGTGCTGGACCGGCCCGACCCGATCCGCGCCGATCGGGTCGCGGGTCCGGTGCTCGATCCGGGACGAGCTTCGTTCACGGGGCCGGAAGGTCTGCCGGTGCAGCACGGCATGACGATCGGCGAGCTGGCGCTCTGGTTCCGTGACGACCTTCTGGCGCGCCGCGGGCTCGGTCTGGATCTCCAGGTCGTCGCGATGCAAGGCTATCGGCGCGACATGTGGTTCGACCAGACGGGGCTGGACTGGGTCCCGCCTTCGCCCAACCTGAGGACACCGGCCGAGGCGACGCTCTATCCGGGCGTTGCGTGGGTCGAAGGCAGCAATGTCAGCGTGGGTCGAGGCACCGATCTGCCCTTCGAATGGGTGGGCGCGCCGTGGATGTCGGGCGACATGCTGGCTGATGCATTGAACGAGGCCGCGCCGACGGGCTTGCGCTTCGCGCCCGCCGACGTCACGCCGCGGGACGGCCCCTATCGGGGGCAGCGATGCCACGGGGTCCGCATCAGCGTGCTCGATCGAAATTCGCTGGACGCACCGCTGCTCGGTGCGCTGCTGGTGCGAACGCTGCATCGCTTGTGGCCGCGCGAATTCGATCTCCACAAGACCCGCGCCATCATCGGTTCGGAGTCGACGGTTCGGGCGCTGAGCGAGGGCGTCGACACGGCGACAGTCGAATCGGGCTGGCAGGCCGCCTTGTCCGCATTCCTGGTCCGACGCCAAAGCCATCTTCTCTATTGAAGGGGTCGAGACGCAGACCCCGACTCGCGGCCGCCTGGCCGGCAAGGAGGTCAGCAGCGGTTAAGCCTGCGCGTGCAGCGTGCGGAACATGCCACGCATGTCCAGGAGAGTCAGACGCTTGAGAGCCCTCATCGGCGCGGGTCCGCGCCCGCGCGCTCCCGCCATGTGGGTCACGGCCCTGGTGGCACTGGCCGCCGCGGTCCTGGTGCTCGGCGTCCGCGCGTTCCTTCGCTGAGCGCCTTCCTTGCCACGGCGCGCCCTGGCGCCTACTTCTTGCGCTTGACCATTTCCCCGACGATGGCGGTGAAGTCGTCCTCGATCTCGTGCTTGAGGAGATCCTCCGAGATCACGGATCCGACGAACACGTTGGGCACGAGCTCGAGCTGATACTGCATTCGAGTGCCGTCACCGTCCGCGCTCAGGGTCATCAGCGACTGCTGCCGCCGCATGCTGCCCTTGATCTGCTTGGACAGGATGGTCGTCTGCGGATCCATCACGATCTCGCGCTGGCTCGTGTACGGAATGCTGAGCTTGCCGAACTTCGCCGAGCCGCTCTGCTCGATGGTGATCTGCTTGTCGCCCGGCTTCACGATGCGGCTCTCACGGACATTCGGCACCCATCCCGCCATGTTCGGGAAATCGGTGAGCACGGCCCAGGCAATGTCCGGTGCGACCGGGGCGAACATCTGGGCCTTCACGACGTAGGTCTCGCCGTCGTACGTCACATCGATCTTGCGTATCGGCGATTGCGCCGCCGCGCCGATGGCGATGACGCCAAGGGCCAAGGCCAGACAGCCGCGTCGCCACGCGCGCATCCATCCTTGCAGCGAATCATGATGAGTCATGGTGGCGGGCTCCTCGCGAAGGGAGGCTCAGTATAGCCAGGGGAGAGGCAGTGAGGGGACGCGCGACGCGAGGATCGTGGGACGGAGATCGCGTTGCCGGAGACGCCTGCCGGGGGCTCGGGATTTCCCCTAGATTCCCGGTACGTAATAGCCCTCACCGCCTTGTCAGATTCCGATCAGCGACGAAACAACACCATCGACCGGCCCCGCAATCGGTTGCGGGAGGACGCCCGAATCAACGGGCGCGTCATTGCCAACTCGTGTTGTCCGTATGAACAGAAATCTAGTCAGAGGCCTCTTCCTGATGGCGATCTCGCTGGCCTTCGGCCTGCAGTCGCTGCGTTACCCGATCGGGGACTTCAGCCGCGCCGGGCCGGGCCTGTTCCCCGCCCTCATGAGCTCGCTGCTGCTGCTGATCGGCGTCGCGACCGTGATCCGGTCCTTCTTCGTCGAACGCGTGCACCTGGATCTGCACTTCAAGAACATCGCCATCATCATCGCCAGCCTCTGCGGCTTCGCGGTGATCTCCATCTACCTGAACATGATCGTGGGCATCATCTTCATGGTGTTCTGCTCCACCTTGGCCGGCACCTCCTATTCGTGGGTGCGCAACGTCAAGATCTCCGCCGGCCTGGTCGCAATGGCCGTGGCCCTTCAAAAACTGCTCGGCCTCAACCTGCCGCTGTTCTGAGCGAAGAAATCCCATGGAAGCTCTGCACAACCTGGCCTACGGCTTTTCCTTCGCCCTGACGGCCGCGAACCTCCTGTACTGCGCCATCGGCTGCGTCGTGGGCACGCTGGTCGGCCTGCTGCCCGGCCTGGGGCCGCTGGCCACCATCAGCCTGCTGCTGCCCCTGACCTACTCCATCCCCACCACCGGCGCGCTCATCATGCTGGCCGGCATCTACTATGGCGCCCAATACGGGGACAGCGTGAGCGCCATCACGATGAAGATCCCGCACGCCAGCAGCATCGTGGCCTGCATCGACGGCTACCAGATGACGCTCAAGGGCAAGACCGGCCTGGCGCTCTTCACGGCCGGCGTCTCCAGCTTCATCGGCGGCACCATCGCCATCGTGGTGCTCACCTTCCTGGCCCCCACGCTGGGCGAAGTGGCCTTCCTCTTCGGTCCGGCGGACTACTGTTCCATGATGCTGGTCGGCTTCGTGTGCGTGAGCTTCGTAACCACCGGCAGCCTGCTCAATGGCCTGGCCATGTGCATGATCGGCGTCCTGCTCGGCCAGATCGGGACCGACGTCAACAGCGGCACGCAGCGCTTCACCATGGACCTGCCCTTCCTCTCGGACGGCGTGGGCATCGTGAGCATCGCGCTCGGCTGCTTCGGTATCGCCGAGATCACGAAGAACCTCGATGCCCGCGAAGAGCGCTCGCCCTTCAACGGCAAGATCAACCTGATCCCGACCTGGGCGGAGTTCAAGCGCATCATCCCCAGCGCGCTGCGCGGCGGCGCGATCGGCTCCTTCCTCGGCATCCTGCCCGGCGGCGGTCCCACCATCGCCCAGTTCGCGGCCTATGCGCTCGACAAGAAGGTCAGCAAGTACAAGCACGAGATCGGCTCGGGCGCCATCGAAGGCGTGGCCGGCCAGGCCGCCGCCGACGAAGCGGCGGCGCGCACCAGCTTCATTCCGCTCATGAGCATCGGCATCCCCGAGAACGCGGTGATGGCGCTGATGCTGGCCGCCTTCGTCATCAAGGGCATCCAGCCCGGGCCGAACATGATCGCCAACCACCCGGACCTGTTCTGGGGCCTGGTGGCCAGCATGTGGGTGGGCAACTGCTTCCTCATCGTCCTGAACGTGCCGCTGGTGCGCTACTGGCTGTCGGTGTTCAAGATCCCCTACAGCGTGCTGTTCCCGTCGATCCTGTTCTTCTGCTGCATCGGCACCTACAGCGTGAACAACAGCCTGGAGGATCTCTTCATCACGGCGACCTTCGGCTTCATCGGCTACATGTTCATGCGGCTGGAGCTCGATGCCGCGCCGCTGATGCTCGGGTTCATCCTCGGGCCGATGCTGGAGGAGAATTTCCGCCGCACGCTGCTGCTGAGCCGCGGCAGCTTCACCACCTTCGTGACGCGGCCCATCAGCGGGACCTTGCTGGCCTTCATCGCCGCGTTCATGGTCTGGCAGCTGGTGGCCTTCATGTCGCAGGTGCGCAAGCGCAACGCCCTGAAGTCGATGGGCCTCGAGATGCCCGCCGCATAGCGCCCGCGAAACGACGGCGCGCGAACGGCGTCGTCCCGGCGAGTCGGGCGAGGCCGGCGTCATGGGCTCGGGACCATGGGTTGATCGGCTTTCTGGCTGACAATCCGTGGCGCATGAACCCCTATCAATTCACCACGCACTGGTTTCCCCTCTCTGCCCGGAAGAACTGGGAAGAGCTGCTGCCGACCCTCAAGCCGGCCAGGATTCTGGAGGTCGGCGCGTTCGAAGGTGCCGGGACCTGCTTCCTCATCGATGCCCTGGCGGCGCAGCGCCCGATCGAGCTGCACTGCGTGGACACCTGGAGTGGCGGCATCGAGCACCAGGCGGATGGAGATGCGGCGGCCGACATGTCCGCGGTGGAGAAGCGCTTCATGGCCAACACCCGGATCGCCGTGGCCCATGCCGCGAACGCCGTGGATCTGGTCGTGCACAAGGCGTATTCCCATCTGGCGCTGTCCCGCCTGCTGGCCGAGGGCAAGCAGGGCTATTTCGATTTCATCTACATCGACGGCTCCCACCAGGCGCCCGATGTCCTGTGCGATGCGGTGCTTGCGTTCAAGCTGCTCAGGGTGGGCGGCACGCTGGGCTTCGATGACTACCTGTGGATGGACGAATTGCCTGTGGGCAAGGATCCGCTGAAGTGCCCCAAGCCGGCGATCGATGCTTTCGTGAACATCAATTACCACAAGCTCAAGCTGATGCGCTTTCCGCTCTACCAGCTGTACATGGAGAAGCTCGGCGACTGAACCGGGCGCCGCTCAGCCCGCGTTGCGGATTCGGCGGCGCTCGACGAATTCGTGAAAGGAGAGCGACGGGTCGGTGGCCTGGCTCTCCAGGAACAGGCATCCCATGCGATGCTTCTCCCGGTACAGCCTTCGGATCGAGGGGTGTTCGGCGCTGCGGGAGACGTGTTGGTAGACGGCATTGAAGACCGCCTGGTCCGTGCTGGCGGACAGGCTGTCATGGCGGATCGTGAGCAGGTACGCCGCTTGCGTCAGCGGGGCGCTGTCGCCGCAGGCAACCAGCATGCCGGCATCGTGCAGGACGTCTTCGGAGATGACATCGTCCGCATAGGGCCGCCACATGGCGCGAGCGTACAAGGCGTGGACGGAGCCATGAAAATCCACGAATGCCGGAAGGTCGATGAGCCCCGACAGCTGCAACTCGCGGCACACCTTGCGGCACCGGGCCGACACATAGACGGTACGGATGAAGGCCACGCCCTTCGCGTTGGCAAGGGCAAGGGCGTGGGCCTCGGCGAGGGCGCCGCTTGCGTACGTGTCGTCGCTGTCGAGCATGGTCACGAAGGCGCCCGAACTCGCCAGGAAGGCCCGGTTTCTGCAGGCGCCGGGTCCCGAACGGTTCGACGCGGCCAGCACCCGTACCCGCCCCGGGTAGCGCTGTTCCAGGCTCCGGTAGGCCGTCGATCCGTCATCCGGCGCAACGATGACTTCGGCCGAGGGCAACGCCAACGCGCTCTCGATCGCGCTCTGGATGCTGGCCTCGCCGCGATACGTGGGCATCAGCACGGAGACTTCGACGGATGGCATGCGTTTCCGCTCTGGAATGAGACGGGGGCGATTATCGGCGCAGTGGCGTGCGGCCGCAGCCGCGCAGGCACCGCGCCCGGAATCAGCGCGCGCGGGTCGATGCCATCAGCAGGTGACGAGGTCCGTATGCCCGAAACCCTTGGCGTAATCCAGGACGGAAATGACCGTGGGCGTGATGCGGAACAGGCGGACCTCGTCCGGGCCCGGCATCTTCATCGGCAGGGGCGCGGCCTCGGGGTATTTGAGCGGCAGCATGCGCAGGACTTTTTCCGCCTCGGCCCGGTCATCCACCGCATGCGCATGTCCGGCCATCGACAGGCCTGTGATCGCCATCAGGTCGGCGGTGTCGTGATCGATCGTCAGCGAGAGCCGGTCGTCTCGCGCCAGGTTCCTGGCCTTCTGGCTGTCCAGCCCGCAGAGAAAGTACAGGGTCAGGCCTTCGTTCACATAGCCGACGGTGGTGGCCTGCGGCCAGCCATCCGGGCGCAGCGTGGCCACGGTCATGATCCGATGCTGATCCAGCAGCGCGAGGACCTTTCGCCTGATCTCGTCGTCCATGAGTCACCTCCGGATTCGTGAAGAGGGAGCGTTCCAGGCGATTCTGTGCGCCTTCGGGCGCGCGGCCTTGACCGCGATCAAGGGCTGGCGGCCTCCAGACGCCTGAGTTCGCCGTCGTCTGTAGGGCGCAATCCGATGGCGAGGCGGCCTTCTTGCCGACATTCGTGTCCGTCTGCTCTCCCCAACATTGCGAGAACCGCGGGCGGCCGGGTCGCGGCGTGCCGCAACCCCTGAGGATGAGTCAATGAGCAGCGAGCCTTTCGAAGACCTGATCTATGAGCGCCTGGGCCATGTCGCCGTCATCACCTTCAACCGCCCGGCGCGGCTGAATGCGATCGGCCGCAAGCTCGCGCAGGAGATAGAGGAAGCGATGTATCGCGCGGAAGCCGACAGGAAGGTGCGCGCGGTGGTGATCACGGGCGCGGGCCCGGTCTTTTGCGCGGGCGGCGACCTGCAGGAAATCGCCGAGGCCCGGGCCGCCCGCGGCCGCAGCTTCACTTTCATGGAGAAGACGCAGCCGGCGCCCGACGCCGCGCTGCTGGCGGTCCACGAGGCGCGCAAGCCCGTGATCGCGGCTGTCCATGGCGCCGCGGTCGGCGCCGGCATGAACCTCGCGCTGGCGGCGGACATCCGGATCGCTTCCACGACCGCTTGCTTCTCACAGGCCAATATCAGGCGCGGGCTGCCGCCCGACACCGGGGGCACCTGCCTGCTTCCTCGCGTGGTGGGCTTGGCCAAGGCCTGCGAGCTCGCATTCACCGGCGACGCCATCGATGCCGACGAAGCGCTCCGCCTGGGCGTGGTGAGCCGGGTGGTGGCGCCGGACGAGTTGACGAGTGCGAGCCTCGAACTGGCCGGGCGGATCGCCGAGGGGCCGCCCGTCGCGATCAGCTTGTGCAAGCAATCGATTCATCGCGGCATGGACGGCAGCCTTCGCGCTGCCCTGGCGCGCGAGGCCGCCGCCTTCAATGCCTGCGCCGAGACGGAGGATGCCGAGGAAGGCCTGATGGCGTTCTTCGAGAAGCGTGAGCCCCGGTTCCAGGGGTGCTGAAGGCTTCGCGGGTCCTTCGGGGGGCCGAGCCTTCGATGCGGGGTTGTCAGGCGAGCAGGCGGGAGGCGTCCACGTAGGGGCAACCGAGGCTGCGCGCGACCGCTTCGTGCGTCACGTGGCCCTGCGCCACGTTGAGCCCGTCGCGCAGGTGCGGGTCGTCGGTGGCGGCCTGCTTCCAGCCCTTGTCGGCGATCGCCAGGGCGTGGCCGATGGTCGCATTGTTCAGCGCGAAGGTGGACGTGCGCGGGACCGCGCCGGGCATGTTGGCGACGCAGTAGTGGATGACGCCGTCGACGACGAAGGTGGGTTCGGAATGTGTCGTCGCATGCGAGGTCTCGAAGCACCCGCCCTGGTCGATGGCGACATCCACGACGACCGCGCCCTTCTTCATGCCGGCCACCATCCGCCGCGTGACCAGCTTGGGCGCGGCGGCGCCCGGAATCAGCACGCCGCCGATGACCAGGTCCGCGCCGGCGACGCGCGCCTCCACCACATGCGCGGTCGAGTAGGCGGTCTCCACACGGTTGCCGAAGACCAGGTCGAGGTGCCGGAGCCGGTCGATGTTGCGGTCGAGGATCGTGACCCTCGCCCCGAGGCCGATGGCCATCTGCACGGCGTTCGTTCCGACCACGCCCGCGCCCAGGATCACGACATGGGCGGGCGGCACGCCGGGCACGCCGCCGAGCAGGAGCCCCAGCCCACCCTTGGACTTCTCGAGGTGGGCGGCCCCGGCCTGGATCGCCATGCGACCGGCCACCTCGCTCATGGGCGCGAGCAAGGGCAGACCGCCGCCGGGTCCGGTGATGGTTTCGTAGGCGATGCAGACGGCACCGGATTTCACCAGGGCCGCCGTCTGGACGGGATCGGGCGCCAGGTGGAGGTAGGTGTAGAGGATCTGGCCCTCGCGCAGCAGCAGGCATTCCGCGGGCTGCGGCTCCTTGACCTTGACGATCATCTCGGCCCAGGCGAAGACTTCTTCGGCGCTCGAAGCCAGTGCCGCGCCGGCCTGCCGATACTGCGCATCGTCGAGACCGATCTCGGCGCCCGCGCCGGACTGCACCAGCACCTCATGCCCGTGCGCCCGCAACTCGTGGACGCTCGATGGCGTCAGTCCGACGCGGTACTCGTTGTTCTTGATTTCCTTCGGTACGCCAACCCGCATGATCGATCTCCTTCGCTGAAGGCCCAGCCGCACATTGTGGCGCGCGGCGGGGTCGACGCGGCAATCCCCTTGCGCGGACAATGCGTCGAGGACGGCAACCCCCATGCGCCATTTGTTCGAGCCCCGCCTCGTCAACGACCCCTTCGGCGATCCCGGCCTGTACGTCGACCTCCGCGACGAGCGCAGGGCCTTGCTGTTCGATCTCGGCGACATCACCGTCCTGCCCCCGCGCAAGCTGCTGCGCCTGTCGCATGTGTTCGTCAGTCACACGCACATGGACCATTTCGCCGGCTTCGATCAGCTGCTGCGCGTGGTGCTCGGGCGCAAGAAGACGCTTGCGCTGTTCGGCGGCCCTGGGTTCGTCGCCCAGGTCGAACACAAGCTGCGGGCCTACACCTGGAATGTGGTGCAGCGCTACACGGTCGAATTGGTCCTGGACGTGCGCGAGATCGGCGAGGATGGCCGCGGGGAGCGGGCGCGCTTCTCCAGCCGCACGGGCTTCGCGCGCGAGCCTTGTGCGCAGTTCCGATGCGCCGGCGACGTGCTGCACGAAGAGGCGCTGTTTCGCGTCCGCGGCCGCTTCGTCGACCACGAGATGCCCTGCCTCGCCTTCGTGGTCGAGGAGAAGGCGCGCGTCAGGGTCGCGAAGGACCGGCTCGCCGCGCTCGGGGTGGGTACCGGTTCGTGGCTGCGCGAACTGAGGCTCGCTGTCCTGTCTTCGGCGCCGGCGCAGACGCCGATCCACGTGCAATGGCGCGACCGGCTGGGCGAGCACGAGATGACGCGCAGCGTCGGCGAGCTGAGGCAGGTCATCCTCGATGTCGGCGACGGCCAGCGCATCGGCTATGTGACGGACATGCGATTCACCGAAGCGAACCTGCACACGCTGGCGCCTCTTCTTGCCGGTGTGGACCAGTTGTTCATCGAGAGCGTGTTCCTCGACGTCGATCGCGCTCACGCGCTGCGGAAGAACCACCTGACCGCCCGCCAGGCGGGCGAGATCGCGCGTGAGGTCGGCGCCCGGGCGGTCGTGTCGTTCCACTACTCGCCGCGCTATGAACGACGTGCTGCTGAAGTTGCCGCGGAAGTGCAGGCGGCGTGGTCGGGAGCGGCGGCCGTGACCGATGCGGCCGGCCCTTGGGTGGGGTCGCATGCAGATGTCTCCGTCCGGTCTCAGGGTGACCAGTAATAGTCGAGAAAGCGGTCGATGTCCGGTGGCTCGCCGCCGATCGGTCCGGGCGAATACCGCGGCTCGGGTGGAGAATTCGTGCCGGACTGAATGCGCGGATGAAGGCGCCCGCATTGCGCAAGCTCACGCGCCGCTTGCGGCGTCGCGACGCTGGTGCCGGACAGTCGGTAGTAGCCGCCGCTGCGATTCGCGATTCCCACGACGCCTGGGAGCGCCGCGCTTTCTTCCGAAATGGCCAGCGCGTCGGCGTTGAAGGCGCCGCGCAGACCTCCTCGCGAAGGTCCGCGCGCGGCGTACGCGGCGGGCTGGCCGGTCCGCCGGACATAGCCGCCCACCAGCCAGTTGCCGCTCCCACAGCCGGTCCCGATCAGCATCTCGTCGCCGCGAATGCAGGTGCGCCGGATGGGAATCAGGAAGGGTTGATTCGAGCGTTTCGGCATGCCCGGATTGGGATGTCCGAAGGCGGCGTATACGTCGGCCTTGGGAAGGCTCGCATGGTGGCGCGTGGCCGTGAGGCGGATGCCCCATCTTCCGGCCGGCGCCGCCGGCTGGCGTGCGCCGCGGCTGGCGGTCGGAGCGACACGCAGCAACACGCGCGAGCCTCGGTCTCGCGGAAGGTCTTGCGCCACCGCCACACAGGCAGGCGAATGCGCATGGGGCCAGACCCAGACGCCGGGGCGGGTGATCTCCAACCGTTGGTCCGGCGCGTCCGGGGCCCATATCTCCGTCCTCAGGTGTGCCAAGGGCACGCGAAACCACAACTCGGCATGCGTCGGCACGCCGTTGTCGAGCGGCACGTGCCAGGCCAGTTCGGCCGACTCCTCAGCCGCAAGCGGAAGGATGTCGAGGTGTGTCCGGTCTTCGCGCCCATTGCCGGTCGGGAACACGAGGTGCAAATCGATGCCCCGCTTCCTGGCAGCGCCCACCTGCTCGCGCAGGGCGAGCTCGACCCAGGAACTCCCGTCGTGCGGACCCAGATACTGGCCATAGTCGATGGTGATGACGACACGCATGTCAGTTCGCGCGTGGCCTAGAACGTACTGGACGCCGTCGACGAGGGCGCGCTCGACCGAGGGGCCATAGGGGGCCTGCAGCACATTGCGCGGCAACTGGACGAAGACGACGGGCGCGGCGCCGGCCCGATCCGTTGCCCCGGATTCCCGGCGGCCGTAGACGAGGCTGCGCGATGGGCTGGCCCCTGCCATGAGCCCGAGCACGTGCGCGCCGTGGCAGGTGCGCAGGCGCATGGGTTCATAGCCCGCGAGCGCATAGCATCTGTCCTCGTTCAAGGGGGTGCCGGAAGAGGCCATATACGCATTCAGCGCGATGTTGGTCAGCTCGCTTCCATATCCGAAGCCGCGCGGCCGGGCGGCACCAGCCCGCAGGAAGTCGGGATGCGGGTCCTGATCCCACAGGGCATGCATGCGGGTCATCGACGGCGATGCGCGCAGCTCTTGATGCGCGAACGGGCAGCCATGGTCGATGATGCCAAGGAGGAGATTCCCGGCTGCTTCGAGTGGTGCCGCATCATCCGCGGGCGGCGTCGTGGTCCGATTCGCCACGCGTACCGCGCGGAGCGATTCGGCCAGTTCGACATGAAAGCCCGGCCGGGTGCTCGCCAGGAGTCTTTCCAGGGTGGCCAAGCTCACATCGGCCGTGGCGAAGCGCATACCGGAATCGAGGTGGGCCTTGCACAGGCGATTCGGGGCGCGGACGATGGCATTGAGCGCGGTGCAGGCAATCGGCCCGTCCGCCTCCTGCCATCGAATGAGAACGCCGAAGAGCTTCCCTGGATCTTGATCCCCTCCGTGGTCCGCGAAGGCGCTTGCGCCGGCGATCAGCAGGTAGGGGTCGGCCGTGTCCTGGATCGGCTGCATCCAGGGAGGGAGTGTGGCCGGCGCCCACGTCATGCTTGCGCCTCTTGAGTGTCGACAGGAGGAGCGGGGGGAACCGCGTCGAGCCAATCCCATTCGCCGCGAGCCTGTTTCCAGAGAAGCGCGAAAAGGCGCGTGCGGTCCGTCAGGTTGATGTAAAGCGTGTCGCCGCTGGAAGTGATGCCGTCCTCGATGAGCCTGATGAGATCCTTTGCCGCAGCATCGGCAGGAGGATGGAACACGCGATGGGCCTTCTTGTAGCGATCGGGGCCCGCTTGCGAACAGGCCGTGAGGAAATCCGAAACCCAGATTCCAAGCGCCCAGCCGCCCATCAGGTCGACCGGAAAATGCAGTCCGGCAACGATGCGATTCTGCGAGATCCGCATGGCCAGGCGATCCAGCAGGGCGAGCAGGTCGTGCCAGCCGCTCGAACCTCCGTGTCTTCTGCGGATCAGTTTCTTGAGCACCGAAGCCACGACGACCGACTCGCAGCAATGGCCCATCGGATAGGTTGCATGACCCGGCGTTTCGATCATGGGCTGGACGTGCGGTGACAAGTCGGAAGGCCGCCACCCGCCCAGCTCGTGCTTCACCCGCATCTCGACGTACATGGCGAACTGCGTCGCGATCGAGAGGAGGAACAGTGTGGCGGGGGTGCGGTCGGGATTGATGGGCAAGATGGAGGCCCAGAAGGGCAGCGTGTTGTTGGCCTGCACCAGGATCTCGGCCGCCCGGTCTTCGCGCTCCTGGATGCAGTCCACCACGAAGGCGATCTCCTTCTCGGCGCGCCCCTTCGGCGGGGCGTGCAGCTCGAAAGCCTGCTGGTCGTCGATGCTGATACAGCAGCGTTCGGGTGCATTCACGGGGTCTCCCGTGATCCTCACGAGGCTCAGGAGCTCCTGCAGCAGGAGATAAGGCTTGACGGCCAGGTTCCAGCGAGCGAGCTTGACCTCGTCGGCCGTTCGGAGGTGGATGGGCGGATTGATCTCCTGAGCCTCGATGGGCAGCCGCTGATAGCCGTAGCAGGTTGACCTGCCGGCGTCGGAGATGGCCTCCATGCACGTATTGACCGCGTACGCGATGGTTGCGCTTGGCTGGGCACCTTCGCCGAATCCACCTCCGAATCCTCCCCCGAACCCACCTCCAAACCCGCCTCCAAAGCCGCCGCCCGTGAGAACGAAGCGGATCGGGAGCGAATTGAGCAGTATGTTGGCCACGAGTACCTCCAGTTCTTGGTCTTGCTTCACTCGCGCCGTAGCCCGAAGGCCTTCAGGGCTTCGGCGCCCCTGACTCGAATCTGCCGCTCGCGGTTGGGCGACGCCATGTACTTCGCGAGCGTGAGTCCCGGCTCTTCTCGCGTGAGCCGGTCAAAGTAGGCCCTGGCTTCCTCAAGGCGTCCCAGTTCGAAATAGGCGGTCATCAGCACTCGCAATGTTGGCGAATGGGAGGAATTAAGCCGCTGCGATTCCAGCCCCCACTGAATCGCCGCATCGTGCTCGTCGTTGGCCAGGTAGGCCGCGGCGAGGATGGTGTCGAAGAAATAACGCATCGGGTCTCTGGGGGAAAGACTTTGAGCGCGAAGCGCCTGCGCCACGCTTTCGGCGCTCTTCCCCTGGAAGGTCGAGAGAACGCTATGAAAGAGCCAGCCGTAGGGCTCGTTCGCGTCGACTTGCTCGGCGCGCTCCACCAGGTCGGTCGCCCGGGCGAGGTCGCCGAACAGATGCGTGTAGACGAATGCTTCGACAGCCATGCACAGTGCCGAGTCGGGCTGCAGCGCGAGCGCCCGTGTCGAGCGTTCCAGGGCCATGTCCCCGTCCCGGCGCGGGTTCTCGCTGATGCCGCGCAGGACTCGCATGACATGCCACTTGGCCAGCCAGGCCCAGGGCAGGGAGGCGCGCTGATGTCGCTCCAATACGGAATCCAACGCAACCCGGCTGCGGTCGAAGGCCTGGCGCGAGGACTGATGCATCAGGTTGATGCCTCCCAGCAGCAGCGTGTAGCTTTCGAGGGTTGGCAGCGGCTGCGAGGCCGCCCGCTCGGCCTCCTTGGCAACGACTGTCAAGAGGAAGGCCGAGGTCATCTCGGAAATGATGCTGCTGATCGGCTGCAGAAGGTCGGATACAGGCCCCGCAAGCCGCTCGCTCCAGACGATCCGGTTTCGCGCGACGTCCGTGGTCTGCGCCATCACGATCAGGTGGTCACCGCTGACGACGTAGCTGCCTGAAAGAACATAGTCGGCGCCGAGCACGGAGCGCAGGTTTCCCGGATCCTGCGGTCGATCGCGCAGCGCCGCGGAGGACAGTCTGGCGATCACCGAGACCTCATGGCTTCGCGACAGCCCGGCGATGGCGCCGTCGGCGATCAGGTCGCCGATCGCCAGGTGGACGGGCTCGTTACTGCGCATGCTGAAGGGAATGACCGCAACGGTGGGCCGCAAGCCTGTGCTGTAGTCGCGTTCGGGATAGAGGACCGGGGTCATCCCCATCTCTCCGATCCGGTAGACATGCACCGGCTCGGCCATGTGCTTCAGGAAGCAGTGCCCCATGTCCGTGATGCGCGCGTCGACGCCGTCGGCCAAGCCGTCGCGCGCCGCGGCGGTGGCAATCGTCTCGCCGGGGCCCGCCAGGGTGGCCACGCGAGCGGCGAGATTCACGCCGCTGCCGTAGATGTCCACTGCATCCGCATAAACGTCGGTCGAATGGAAGCCGGCCCTCAGCAAGAGCCGATCGCCGGACGCGAGCGGTTGGCAGCAGCGCTCCATCCATTGGTGCATCGCCATGGCCGCCGCCGCCGCCTCTGCTGAATTGCTGAATTCGACCATCAGTCCGTCGCCCAGGCTCTTGACCAGCCGACCATGACTGGCAGGCAGGATCGTCTTCGTCACGTCGGTCAGGAAGGCTTGCCAGCGCTGGATGACGCCGATCTCGTCCGCCTGCATCAGGCGCACCGATTCCACGAGGTCGGTTACCAGCACCACCGTGCGGTGGCGCGGCAATGAAATCCTTGAGGCCAGAGACTGCATGCTGCGGCTTTCGGATGGCGCCGTCGTCCCCCATTCGGAGGACGATCGGCGCTATCGGAGGTTTCGCAGTCTAGGCTTAGATGCCGCAATCGCCAATGGCAGGCCGCGGCCGGGGCACGGACGACCCCACCGACGGCCGGGGGACACCCCATGCTCGGTGCTTCAGTGCCCCGCGCTTTGTCCGCCGTCGACGTGCAGGATCTCGCCCGTCACGAAGGATGCGGACTCCAGGTAGAGCACGGCGTCGACGATGTCGCCGATCTCGCCCATGCGGCCCACCGGATGCAGCGACGCCAGCGTGGCATGGGTCTCGGGGGCATGCATCGGCGTCTTGATGACGCCCGGCGCCACGGCGTTGAAACGCAGGCCGCGCGCGGCATATTCGATGGCCAGCGACCGGGTCGCCGCATTCAGGCCGCCCTTGGTCAGCGACGCGAGCACCGAGGGCACGTTGACGTTGGCATGGTCGACCAGACTCGTCGTGATGCTCACCACGTGACCGGAGCGATTGCGTTCCATCACTTCGACGGCGGCCTGGGTGATGTGGAAGAAGCCCGCGACGTTGGTCGCGATCTTCGATGCGAAGTCGGACTCCGTGTATTGGGTGAAGGGCTTGGCGACGAA
>NZ_JBFTPS010000063.1:0-37434 GCF_056398605.1 Variovorax sp. 01T432 | reverse complement strand
GAGAAGGCCTGCAGCGCGCCCAGGTAGGTCGGTGTTTCCACCAGCACGCGGCTGCCCGGGTCGAGCAGCACCTTGGCGATCAGGTCCAGGCCCTGTTGCGAGCCGGTGGTGATGAGCACCTGCGCCGGGTCGACGGGCCAGGGCAGCATCGCGGCGACCGCCTCGCGCAGCGGGCCGTAGCCCTCGCTGGCGGCGTACTGCAGCGCGGCCTGGCCGTCGTTCTCGAGCACCTCGGCGCAGGCGGCGGCGAAGGCGCCGATGGGGAAGGTCTTGGGCGAGGGCAGGCCGCCCGCCAGGCTGATGATGCCGGGGCGCTCGGTGACCTTGAGGATTTCACGGATCACCGAAGGGTTCATCTTTTCGGCGCGGGCGGCGAGTTTCCAGTCCATTGTTTTCTCCTTGAATGCGCGATGTGTGTGAAGCGCGCGGTATGCGAATGATGCGAGTCTTCGAGTTGTTATCGGGGGGCCGCCGCGAGCACGGCGGGCATGCGGGGTTGCGAGAGCTTCTTGCCGGCGACCACCGTGGCCACCACCGCTCCCGCGAAGCCGAGCGTGACGATGTCGATCGGCTCGCCCAGTATCGGCACCGCGGCGAGGATCGAAAGAAAAGGCTGCAGCAGCTGGGTCTGGCTCACGCGCAGCGCGCCGCCCATCGCCAGGCCGCGGTACCAGGCGAAGAAGCCCATCCACATCGAGAACACGCCGACGTAGACAAGGCCGACCCAGGCGGAGGTGGCGACCGGCTGCTGCGGCCACAGCCACAGCGCGCCCGGCAGCGTGACAGGCAGGGCCATCACGCAGACCCAGCAGATGACCCGTTCCGCCCCCAGCGAGGGCGTGACCTGCGCGCCGTAGATATAGCCCAGCGAGGCAGCGAAGACCGCGCCCACCAGCAGCAGGTCGGCCCACGCGAAGCCGAAGGCGGCGCCGTGGCTGCCCGCGCGCAGCAGCGAGAACACAATCACCAGGACACTGCCCGCGATGGCGCACAGCCAGAATCCCAGCCGCGCGCGCTGGTGCAGCACCCAGGCGGCGCAGGCGGCCGTCACCAGCGGCAGCAGGGCGGTGATCACGGCGGCGTGGCTCGCGTTCACCACGCGCAGGGCATATCCCAGCAGCAGCGGGTAGCCGATCGCATTGCCGAGCACGGCCATGCCCAGCGGCTTCCATTGGTGGCGCTTCGGCACGGGCGCCCGCGTGAGCAGCAGGAAGATCACCGACAGCACCCCCGCCAGTGCCGCGCGGCCCAGCGTCACGAACCAGGGCGACAGTTGCGGCGCTGCCTGCGTGCCAGTGGCCAGGCGCGTCATCGGCAGCGTGACCGCGAAGAAGACGACGCCCAGAACGCCGAGCCACATGCCGAGGGTTTCGTCCTTGATCTTCATACGCTGAGCATCCACCAGGCTGTGAGTGTCAGCACGGCCGCCATGGCGCGGTTGAACCAGCGCAGGCGCTGCCCTTGCGCCAGCCAGTTGCGCAGCAGGGCGCCAGCCAGCGCGTAGGTGAAATTGCTCGCGAAGGCGTAGACCAGCATCACCGGCGCCACGATCGCGAAACGCCGCCACGCATCGGGCTGCCCCGCGATCCAGCCCGCCACCAGCGTCAACGCCAGCAGCCACGCCTTGATGTTGAGGAACTGCAGCATCACGCCCTGCCTGAAGCTGACCGACATGCGTCGGGTATCGGCATGCCCCAGGGTCGCGCTGCCACTGAGCTTCCACGCGAGCCACAGCAGATAGGCGACGCCCAGCGCCTTGATCACCCAGCGCAGTGTCGGCACGGCCACCACCAGTGCGCCGACACCGGCCGCGCACAGCATCAGCAGCAGGGTCCAGCCCACCGGCACCGCGACGACGAAACGCATGGCCCGGGACAGGCCGCCGTTCGCTCCGAGCGCGGTTGCCAGGGTGGTGTTGGGACCGGGCGAGAAACTCATCGCGGTGGCCAACACCAGCAGCGCGGTGAAATCTTGCCAGTTCATGGGACACACTTTAAACTGAGGACCATTACAGTACCGGTACAGATATTCGAACATGAGGCGAGCCTGTACTGGTTCCCCCATCGACACAGAACGGAAAGCGCGCATGCTGACACGGACTTCCACCCAGTCGTTGACGGGGCAGTTGGCGGACCGATTCGCCGACCGCATCCGCACGCGCCTGCTGGCGCCCGGCGCGCGCCTGCCCTCGGTGCGCGAATGCGCGCGGCAGCAGGGCGTGAGCCCGCACACGGTGGTGGCGGCCTACGACCAGCTGCTGGCGCAGGGCCTGGTCGAGGCGCGGCGCCAGCGTGGGTTCTATGTGCGCGATTCGGTCGCGGCGAACGCGGACCCCGCGCAGTCGTCCTCGGGCCATGTGCCGTATGCACAGCCGGTGGCCGCCGATGCGAGCAGCCTGATCCGCGGCATGTTCTACCGCCCCAGCGACAAGCCGCAGCCCGGCATGGGCGTGTTTCCACCCGAATGGATGGAGTCGAACTTCATGCCGGCCGCGGTGCGCCGCATGACCAGCGGCAAGGCCTTGCAGGAGCTTTCGCTGCAGTACGGCGAACCCGCGGGCGACAGCGGCCTGCGCCGCAGCCTGGCGACCAAGCTGGCCAGCATCAACGTGCCGGCCGGCCCGGAGCAGATCGTGACCACCGTCGGCGCGACGCATGCGCTCGACATCGTGAGCCGGACCATGCTGCGCCCCGGCGACCCGGTCATGGTCGAGGAGCCCGGCTGGGCGCTGGAGTTCGCGCGCCTGGAAGCGCTGGGCATGCGCATCCTGCCGGTGCCGCGCCGGGCCGATGGTCCGGACCTGGAGGTGATGGAGCGCTACTGCAACGCCGGCGACGGCCGCAAGCCCAAGCTCTTCGTGAGCGTGAGCGTGCTGCACAACCCGACCGGCTACAGCCTCGCGCCGGGCAGCGCGCACCGCGTGCTGCAGCTGGCCAACAAGCACGACTTCCACATCGTCGAGGACGATACCTACAGCCACCTCGCGCCGGAGCATGCCACGCGGCTCAGTGCGCTCGACGGCTTGCAGCGCACGATCTACGTGAGCGGTTTCGCGAAGATCCTGGCGCCGAACTGGCGCATCGGTTTTCTCGCGGCTTCGCCGGCACTGGTCGGCCGGATGCTCGAGACCAAGCTGCTCACGACGCTGACCACGCCCGCCCTCTTCGAGCGGGCGCTGGCATGGTGCATCGACCAGGGGCAGCTGCGCCGGCATGCCGACCGGGTGCGCTTGCGGCTGGATGCGGCGCGCGGGCGCACCGTGAAGCTGGCGCTGGCGGCCGGCTGCACGCTGGCTTCGGAGCCCGCCGGCCTGTTCGGATGGGTCGACACCGGCGTCGATACGGATGCCCTGACGCAGCGCATGCTCGACGAGGGCTATCTGCTCGCGCCGGGTTCGCTGTTTCATGCGCGGCGGCCGCCCAGCACCCTCATGCGCATCAACTTCGCGACCGCGCAGGACGCGACCTTCTGGAAGGTGTTCGCGAAGCTCCGGGACCGCGGCTGATTCGGTCGCCCGCTACTTCCAGGCCTGCGTGGCCGCATGAATCGCAAGGCCCATCAGCCCGCCGACCAGGGTCCCGTTGATCCGGATGAACTGCAGGTCACGTCCGATATGCCGTTCGAGTTCCAGCGTCATCTCGTCGGCATTCCATTGCGACACCCGGTCCACGATGTAGCGCCGGATGTCCTCGCGGTAGCGCTCGATGGCCCGGGGCGCGGCATCCACGATCTGGTCGTTGATCCAGCGCCGCATCGCTTCGTCGCTCTCCAGCCGCGCGCCCAGCGCCGCGGCCATCCGCACGATCCGCTGCCGAATCGCTGAATCGCTCTTCGCGAGATCGTCGTGCAGCCAGGCCAGCAGTTCGCTCCACAAGCCATGCAGGTAGTCCCCGAGTGCGGGATGCGCCTGCAGCTGCGCGCGAATGGCCTCGCCCCGGCGACGGAATTCCGGGTCGGTCTTGAGGCGCTCGACGAATTCCGCCATGAAGGCATCGAAACGCAGCCTCAGCGGGTGCGCGGGTTCGGACGCCATCTCGCCGATCGTGCTGGCCACGGCGGCCACGATCTTTCGCGTCGCCAGCCTGGCCGCCACCTGGTCCAGGCCGACGTAGCGCAGGGCCTTGACCTCGCGCGCGATCGCCTCGGTGATGCGCGCCTGCACCTCGTCGCCCTCGACCACGCTGGCGACTTGTGCCAATACGGCGTCGAGCAGGGCCTGATGCCGTCCGTCGGCGGTCAGCGCATCGAGCGCCTGGCCGGCCAGGCGCGAGAAGTCGAGCTGCGCCAGCCCGGCGGCGGCCATGCGACCGAGGAAATCGCGCACGCGCGTGTCATCGAAGGCCGCCAGCCCGTAGCGCGTGGCCGCCACCAGATGGTCGCCGAGCTTGTCCGCGTGTTCCGGCTGCGAAAGCCAGTGGGCCAGGCGCGCGGCCGGATCGAGCTGCGCGAGCTTGGCGAGCACCTGCGAAGTGCTCAGGAAGTTGTTGCAGATGAAGCCGGCAAGCTTGGCGCCGATGCGATCCTTGTTGGCCGGGATGATCGCGGTGTGCGGTATCGGCAGGCCCAGCGGATGGCGGAACAGCGCCACCACGGCGAACCAGTCGGCCATCGCCCCCACCATGGCGGCCTCCGCGAATGCGGCCACGTAGCCCCAGGCCGGATGCCGCGAAGCGAGCACCGTCGCCGCCGCATAGAGCAGGGCGGCGGCCAGCAGCAGGCCGAGGGCGACGCGCTTCAGCGAATTTCCTTCGTGTGCGCGAGCCCTCGCAGAAACTGCTCGCAGCGGGCCAGTTGCTCCAGCGTCACGTACTCGTCGGGCTGGTGCGCCTGCGTGATGCTGCCGGGGCCGCACACCACGGTCGGGATGCCCGCGTTCTTGAAGATGCCGGCCTCGGTGCCGAACGCCACCAGCGTGGTGCGCGGCTCGTTGGCCAGCCGCTGCGCGAGCCGCGTCACCGGGTCGTTGGCCGAACCCAGGAAGCTCGGGACCTCGCAGATGGTCTCGAAGCGAAAGCCGGCGTCCGGCGCGACCTTCTTCATGGCCGGCTCCGCGCGGCTCGCGTAGCTCACGATCTCCTTCTGCATCAGCAGCGCGTCCGCGGTCGGCAGGTTGCGGAATTCATAGCGGAACTCGGCGTCGCGCGGCACCACGTTATCCGCGATGCCGCCGTGGAACTGGCCCACGCTCGCGGTGCTGAAGGGCACGTCGAACCCCGCAAAGCGAGGCTCGTCGCGTTCGAAGCCCTCGGCCATGTCGCGCAGCTTGCCGACCACGCGCGCCGCCATCTCGATCGCGTTGACCGACTGCGGCGTGAGCGAGGAATGCGCCTCCTTGCCGCGCACGCAGCACTTGTAGCGGTAGACGCCCTTGTGCGCGATGGCCGGCACCATCAGCGTGGGCTCGCCGACGATGCAGGCCAGCGGCTTGATGTCCTGGTCCTTCATGTCGGCGATCATTTCCTTCACGCCGAAGCAGCCGACCTCTTCGTCGTAGCTGAAGGCGAAGTGCACCGCGAAGGGCGAGTCGCTCTCGATGAAGCGCTCGGCATTGGCCAGCGCCAGCGCGATGAAGCTCTTCATGTCGGCCGAGCCGCGCCCGTAGAGGCGGGGTTCGGCGATCACGCTTTCGTCGTCCTCGCCATCCTGGGGCCAGTCCTGCACGATGGCCGAGAGCGGGTCGACGCTCCAGTTCTGCCCGTCCCAGGGCACCGTGTCGGTGTGGCCCGACAGGATGATCCCGGCCTTCTTGCCCGCGCCGAGGGTGGCGAACAGGTTGGCCTTGGTCTTGTCGGCGTTGTAGGTGAGCCGGCTGCGAATGCCCAGCCCCGCGAGATGGTCGCGCGCGAAGGCGATCAACTCCAGGTTGCTGTTGGCGCTGACGGTGTTCATGCGCACGAGCGTCTGCGCGAATTCGAGGCTCCGGGGGGAAAGCACGAGTGACATCCGGGTCATTGTCCTGGATGTCAGGGAAACAGGTTTCGAGGCCGTGCCGCCGTCATGCGATGAGCAGCGCCGGTTGCAGGCCGAGAAAGTGTTCGAGCATCTGGAAATGGTCGTCGAGGAACTGGTCTTCCCTGGCGCAGATGGCGGCAATGGGCGTCCATTCGACGGCTTCCGCATCGTCGTCCGCCCGTACTTGGGGAAGCTCCCGGTCGCCCAGGTCGAAGAAGTAGCCATGCGTGATCGTGCGACCGCGTTGGCTGCGATCGGGGTGGTCGAAGACTTCGGCCGCCGCGAGACAGGCGCGCAGCTCGGCGGATGGCAGATCCAGGTGGGTCTCTTCCTCGAGTTCGCGCAAGGCAGCCTGTTGCGTGGTCTCCCGCTGTTCGAGGAAGCCGCCGGGTACGGCGTAGAGCCCTTTTCCGGGAGCCTGGCCGCGGCGGATGAGGAGTACGCGGTCGCGGCATTTCACGACGCAGTCGACGGTCACGAGCACCGGCGGATAGGGCGCCGCGGCCCAGGAGGCCTCGTACTGCTTCATCGCCGTCCATTCCGCCACCAGGGTGCCGAAGCGAGGCTGCGCAACCCAGCTGCGCAGGAACTCGATGGTGCCGTGCGGGACCGAATCCGCGAGCGCATCGGCCACGGCATCGGCCGTGCGCGGCGTGGCGCCGAAAAGCCGATCGCGCACCGTCCTGGCGCCGGCGGTGTGCACGCGCGCTGCCGAATGCAGGGTCCAGCCGCCGAATCCTCCCAGGTAGTCGCGGGTCGCATCCTTCGCGTGGCCGATCAGCGCCCTGGATGAGGACGGCGCCACACCGCGCCTGGCAAGCACCGCATCGACGGATTGCCGAAGCTCCGCGAACCAGCGAGCCTCGTCGAAATGGTCACGCACCGGAACGAACAGCACGCGCTCGCGCTCGGACGGGGATAGCGAGAGCCGGATCATCTGCGCGCGTTCTTCCCAGCTGAAAGGGTTCTTCGGCGAGCGCGCCTGGCAGGCTGAGCCGATCACGGCAACAACGAGCGGGGCCGCCGCGAGGGCTTGATGGATCAGGGCACGATGGGCATTGTGAAAGGGTTGGAAGCGGCCAATGACAACGGCGGCTTCGTGCCCGGGTGCGGGGTATGCGGTCATGGTGTTGCGGCGGGCGCGCGCGCTGTGGCTGTGGGAATGATGCCGCTCGCGACAGGCGCGACGGCCGAAAGGGTCCATTCGAGATGGGAGGCACGATCTTTGCGGGCACTGTCCGCAAAGTCTAGACTGTGCCCATGAAACTCATCGATTCCCTCGTCACGCAGGCGGCAGGCATCGCCGCCGTGCGACGTGACATCCACGCGCATCCCGAACTCTGCTTCGAAGAAGTCCGTACCGCCGACGTCGTCGCGGCCAAGCTCACCGAGTGGGGGATTCCGATCCACCGCGGCCTCGGCACCACGGGCGTGGTCGGCATCGTCAAGAACGGCACCAGCGGCCGGGCCGTGGGCTTGCGTGCCGACATGGACGCGCTGCCCGTCACCGAGCTCAACACCTTCGAGCACGCGAGCAAGCACCACGGAAAGATGCATGCCTGCGGCCACGACGGCCACACGGCGATGCTGCTGGCGGCGGCGCAGCACCTCGCGAAGCACCGCAACTTTGACGGCACGGTCTACCTGATCTTCCAGCCCGCCGAAGAGGGCGGCGGCGGCGCCCGCGAGATGGTCAAGGAAGGGCTCTTCGAGCGCTTCCCGATGGAGGCCGTCTTCGGCATGCACAACTGGCCCGGCATGAAGGCCGGCCAGTTCGCGGTCAGTCCCGGCCCGGCCATGGCGTCGAGCAACGAGTTCACCATCACCATTCGCGGCAAGGGCGGCCATGCCGCGCTGCCGCACACCGGCATCGACCCGGTGCCGGTAGCCTGCGAGATGGTGCAGGCCTTCCAGACCATCATCACGCGCAACAAGAAGCCGACCGACGCCGGCGTCGTCTCGGTCACAATGATCCACGCTGGCGAGGCCACCAACGTGATCCCCGACACCTGCGAACTGCGCGGCACGGTGCGCACTTTCACGCTCGAGGTGCTCGACCTGATCGAGGCACGCATGAAGAAGATCGCGGAGCACGTCAGCGCGGCCCACGATGCGGAGTGCGACTTCTACTTCCATCGCAACTACCCGCCGACCATCAACTCGGCCGATGAGGCGAACTTCGCGCGCCGCGTGATGGCCGGCATCGTCGGCGCCGAGAACGTGCTGGTGCAGGAGCCGGCCATGACGGCCGAGGACTTCGCCTTCATGCTGCTGGCCAAGCCGGGCGCCTACGCCTTCATCGGCAATGGCGACGGCGGCCATCGCGACCTGCACCACGGCGGCGGGCCGTGCATGCTGCACAACGCCAGCTACGATTTCAACGACGACCTGATCCCGCTCGGCGCCACCTGCTGGGTGCGGCTGGCCGAGGAGTTCCTCAACAGCCCGCCGCTGGGCTCCCCCTCCAGGGGGGTGGCGGCATGATCGGCGTCGGCGAGGCCTTCGCTCCCCGCTACGCGCAAGCGCGGCAGAAGTTTCTCCAGGCCTGCGCGAGCGCCGGGCTTGCGGTCCGCTCGCATGTTCATCCGCACAAGGGCCGCGATGGCGAAGAACTCGCGATGGACGTGGCCCTCGACGGCGACGCCGCCGCCGAGCGCCTGCTCATCGTGACCAGCGCCTGCCATGGCGTGGAAGGCCATTGCGGCAGCGGCGTGCAGGCCTTCGCGCTGCATGACGCCGAGTGGCGGGAGAAGGCACGCGCCCAGGGCGTGGCGGTGCTCTACGTGCACGCGCTCAACCCCTACGGCTTTTCGCACAGCCGGCGCGTGACGCAGGAGAACGTCGACCTCAACCGCAACTTCCTGGACTTCTCGCAGGAACTGCCGGTCAACACGGCTTACGCCGGGCTGCACGCGCTGCTGCTGCCCGACGAATGGCCGCCCAGCGCGCAGAACCAGGCCGAGATCTCGGCGTGGATCGCGGCGCAGGGCCCGGGCGCCTACCAGGCGGCGGTCACGGGCGGCCAGTACCAGTTCGAGGACGGCCTGTTCTTCGGCGGCAAGGCGCCGACCTGGAGCAACCAGACCTTTCGCGAGGTGCTGGGCACGTACGGGCGCAGCGCTCGCCGGATCGCCTGGATCGACTTTCACACCGGCCTGGGGCCCAACGGCATCGGCGAGCGGATCTTCTCCTGCAGGGACGACAAGGCTGCCTATGCGCGTGCCAATGCATGGTGGGGCACGCCCGCGGCGCCGGTGACCTCGATCTACGACGGCTCGTCGACTTCGGCCTTCCTGACCGGGCTCATGTGCAGCGCCATTTACGAGGAATGCGCCCAGGCCGAGTACACCGGCATCGCGCTGGAATACGGTACCCTGCCGATCCTGGAAGTCACCGGCGCGCTGCGCGCCGACCACTGGCTGCACAAGCATCCGGAAGCGTCGGCCGAAATGGCCGAGGCGATCCGCTCGCGCATGCTGGAGGCGTTCTACACCGACACCGATGCCTGGCGAGGCCAGATCATCAGCCAGGCCCGGCAGGCGATGTTCCAGGGGGTGGACGGGTTGTCCGCCTGATCAGGTCCGGATGCGGCCGTCGCCGGTGATCATCGACAGCTCGACGAATTTCGAGGCCACGTGGTTCTTCGGCGAGAAGGAAACTTCGAAGCCGCCGAACTGCTGGCGGTCGATGCTTTCCAGGCCGGCGATCAGTCCCTCGCGCGAGGCCTTGCCCGTAGCGCGGCGCAGGCCCTCGGTCAGCACCTTGGCGGCCAGGTAGCCCTCCATGCTCGAGAAGTTGGCCTTGGTCGCGCCGCCGGCCTTGCGCGCGGCATCGGTGAACTCGCGCGTGATGGCGTTGGCCGGGGTGTACGGGGAGGGCACCACCTGCGTGACCACCACGCCGGCACCGTCCTTGCCCAACTCGTCGGACAGCGCCTGCGTGCCCACGAAGGACACATTGAAGAAGGTGCCGCCGTAGCCCGCCTTGCGCGCCTCGCGAATGAAGGCCGCGCAGGACTTGTAGGCGCTGACCTGGACCACCGCATCCGGCCTCGCCGCCACGATGGCCTTGACCGCCGCGGCCACGTCCACCGAATTGCGCTCGACCGTGGCCAGCGCCGTCGGCTTCAGGTTCAGCTGCGACAAGGCCAGCGTCACGCCGTCGAGGCCGGCCTTGCCATAGGCGTCGTTCTGGTAGAACACCGCGATCTTCTTCAGGTCCAGGTTGGTGAGCTGCCGCACGATCAACGCGGTCTCGTCGTTGTACGAGGCGCGCAGGTGGAACACGTTCTTGTGAAAGGGCTCGCGTAATGCCATGGCACCGGTGAAGGGTGCGATGAAGGGGATCTTCGCGTTCACCGCCATCGGCAGGGCCGCCAGGCAGGTGGGCGTGCCGATGTAGCCGAAGAGCGCGAACGCGTCGTCGTCGATCAGCTTGCGGGTGTTGGAGGCGCAGCGATCCGGCTCGTAGCCGTCGTCCAGGAATTTGATCTGCACGTCGCGCCCGCCGGACTGCGCGTTGTACTGGTCGAGGTAGAGCTTGGCACCCTTGTAGAACTGGATGCCGAGCTCCGCCGCCGGTCCGCTGAACGGGGCTGACTGCCCGAGCACAAGCGGCGTCTCGCTCTGTGCCCGCGCCCATTGGAAGCCGCCCAGTGCGGCGGCGCCCGCCCCGACTGAAAAGTGCCTGCGATTGATCATCGTGAAAACCCCTCAGCGCGCAGCGAATGCGCACAACTTAGACTCGGCCGTTGGCATTGCCACCGTTGAGACAACATGACTCCCCCTATCCAAGTGCGCGGCGCCTGCCCGCACGACTGCCCCGATACCTGCGCGCTGGTGACGACCGTGCAGGATGGCGTCGCCATCAAGCTGCAGGGCAACTCCGAGCATCGGCACACGGGCGGCGTGCTGTGCACAAAGGTCTCGCGCTACATCGAGCGCAACGACCATCCCGAACGCCTGGTCCAGCCGTTGAAGCGCTCGGGCCCCAAGGGCAGTGGCCGCTTCGAACCGGTCACATGGGAGAAGGCGCTCGACGACATAGCCCAGCGCCTGCAAGCCGTCAAAGGTAACAATCCGGAAAAGATTGTGCCTTACAGTTACGCGGGAACAATGGGTCTTGTCCAGGGCGAATCGATGGACCGTCGTTTTTTTCACAAGCTCGGCGCATCGCTCCTGGACCGAACGATCTGCTCGACGGCGGGCGGTGAGGCCTTAAGTTTTACTCTGGGCGGCAAGGTCGGCATGCGGGTGGAGTTCTTCGCCGAAGCCAGACTGATCCTGATCTGGGGCAGCAACTCGATCGCGAGCAACCTGCATTTCTGGCGCCATGCCCAGGCCGCGAAGCGCGCCGGCGCCCGTCTCGTATGCATCGACCCGCGCAAGACGGAGACCGCGGACAAGTGCGACGAACATGTGGCGCTGCTTCCGGGCACCGATGCCGCGCTGGCCTTCGCGCTGATGCACGAGCTGATCGCGAACGATTGGCTCGACCATGACTACCTCGAACGCCACACGCTCGGTTGGGCGCAGTTGCGCGAGCGCGCATTGCAATGGCCGCCCTCGCGCGCCGCCGCCGTCTGCGGCGTGCCGGAGGCGCAGATCGTCGCGTTGGCTCGCGCCTACGGCACCACGAAGCCGGCGGCGATCCGCCTGAACTACGGCATGCAGCGCGTCCATGGCGGCGGCAACGCGGCGCGTGCGATCGCCTGTCTGCCTGCCTTGGTCGGCGCATGGCGGCAGCGCGCCGGCGGCCTGCTGCTGAGCAGCTCCGGCCTGTTCCCGGTGGACCGCGCGGCCCTGCAGCGGCCGGACCTGCTGGCCGGCCGGAACCCGCGCACGATCAACATGAGCACCATCGGCGACGCGCTGCTCGACACCGCGAATCCGATCGAGGCCCTGGTCGTCTACAACAGCAACCCGGTGGCCGTCGCACCCGACTCCGGCAGGGTGGTCGCGGGCTTCGCGCGCGAAGACCTGTTCACCGTGGTGCTCGAGCAGTTCCAGACCGACACCGCCGACTATGCCGACTACGTGCTGCCCGCCACCACGCAACTCGAACACTGGGACATCCATACGAGCTACGGGCACACCGACGTGCTGCTCAACCGGCCGGCGGTCGCGCCGCGCGGGCAGGCGCGCAGCAACGCGTGGGTGTTTCGCGAACTGGCCCGGCGCATGGGCTTCGACGAGCCCTGCTTCTCGGACGATGACGAAGCCCTGTGCCGCAGCGCCTTCGCGCCCGGTGCGATCGACTTCGAGGAACTGCAGGCGCAGGGCTTCACCAGTCTGAAGCTGCCCGATGCCCCCTACGCGGAAGGCAACTTCCCGACGCCTTCGGGCCGCTGCGAGTTCTTCAGTACGCGGCTCGCCGCGCAGGGTCAGGACGGCCTGCCTGACCACGTGCCCAACCATGAGCCGACCGGCAGCTCCGAGGAGTTTCCGCTGGCGATGATCTCGCCGCCCGCTCGCAACTTCCTGAACTCGACCTTCGTCAACGTGCGCAGCCTGCGCGCGATCGAAGGCGAGCCGCTGCTCGAAATCAACGAAGCCGATGCCGCGGCGCGCGGCATCCGTGACGGCGCCACCGTGCGCGTGTTCAACCGGCGCGGCGAGCACCGCTGCCGCGCCGAGGTTTCGGCCCGCGCCAGGCCGGGCGTGGTGCATGGCATGGGCATCTGGTGGCGCAAGCTCGGCCTCGACGGCACCAACGTCAACCAGCTCACGAGCCAGCGGCTGACCGACATCGGCCGCGGGCCGACCTTCTACGATTGCCTGGTGCAAGTCGAGCCCGCCGTCGAAAGCACGGCCGCCGCATCATGAGACATCGCCGCCGCGCCATCGTGGCCGCCGTCTCGGCGCTGGCGGTAGCGGCCTTGCTGGGCGGTTGCGCCGATCTTGGGTATTACTGGCAGTCCGCCAGCGGCCATATCGACCTGATGCGCGCGGCCAAACCGGTGCCGCAATGGCTGCAGGACCCGAACGCGCCCGCCGCGCTCAAGGCCAAGCTCGAACTCGCCCAGCGCATCCGTCGCTTCGCCGTGACCGAACTCGACCTGCCCGACAACCCGAGCTATACCGCCTACGCCGACCTGCACCGTGCCGCCGCGATCTGGAACGTGGTGGCCGCGCCCCCGTATTCGCTGACCCTCGAGACCTGGTGCTTCCCGATCGCGGGCTGCGTCGGCTACCGCGGCTACTACGACGAGGCAGGCGCGCAGGCTGAAGCCGAAGCGCAGAAGGCGCACGGCCTGGAGAGCGCCGTCTACCCCGTCCCCGCGTACTCGACGCTGGGCTGGCTCAACTGGGCGGGCGGCGATCCGCTGCTCTCCACCTTCATCGGCTACCCCGAGGGAGAACTGGCCCGCATCATCTTTCACGAGCTTGCGCACCAGGTGCTCTACGTTCCCGGCGACACGGTCTTCAATGAGTCCTACGCGACCGCCGTCGAGCGCATCGGCGGCGCGCGCTGGCTGCGGACCCAGGCGAGCGAGGCGGCGCGCGAGGAATACATCCAGTTCGACAAGCGGCGCAGGCAGTTCCGCGCGCTCATGGTCCAGACGCGTGGCGCGCTGTCGGCTGTCTATGCGTCGAAGCAGGCCCAGGCCAAGGACTGGCCGGCGGTCGAGGCGATGAAGAACGCGGCCATGGATGACTTCCGCAGCCGCTATGCCACCTTGCGCGCGAGTTGGAGCGGCCCGCGCCAGGGCGCCTACGACGCCTGGGTCGCGCGCGCCAACAACGCCACCTTCGGCGCCCAGGCCGCCTATGACGATCTCGTGCCCGATTTCGAGGCCTTGTTCGAGCGCGAGGGCGAGAACTGGCCGCGCTTCTATGCGGCCGTCAAGCGACTGGCCGACCTGCCCCAGGCCGAGCGGGTGCGAGCGCTGAAGGCCGAGGCGGCGCCGACCACGGCCGGCGCGCCAACCCAAGAGCCCAGAACCAACAACAACGGAGATCGCGGTGCCTGACATCCAAATCGAACGCAAGCACACCCTGGGGCTGCCGGCCGCGCGCGAGGTCGCGCGCCAATGGGTGCAACAGGTGGAGCAGGACTATGGCCTGGAATGCAGCTACGCCGAGGGCGAAGCCGGCGATGTGGGCAGGTTCACGCGGCCCGGCATCGACGGCAGCGTGGAGGTCACGTCCGACAGCTTCAGGCTGGAGGCCACGCTGGGCTTTCTCTTCGCCAGCTTCGGTGAGCAGATCCAGCAGCGCCTGAACAAGAAGCTCGATGCCCTGCTGGGTGGCACCAGCGCCGCCGAAGACGACGACGCCTACAACGACAAGGACTGGCGCTGAGCCTCAGCGCAGCGACTCGATCAGGTCGATGTATTGCTGCTTGGCCTCGTCGGCGCCCAGGCCCTTGCGCGCGGTCCATGCGTCCCACTTGGCGCGAGCGACGAAGTCGCTGAAGCTGGGCTTCTTTTCGGCGTTGTCACCCAGGGTCGCCTGCTTGAACAGTCCGTAGATCTTCAGCAGCGTCGGGTTGTCCGGGCGCTCGGCGAGCAGCTTGGAGTTGGCTTGGGCGGCTTCGAACGAAGATTGCAGATCGGGCGTGGCAGGCATAGGACAAATGAGAGCATCTTAGAAGAATGTCTCCAAATCGAAACCAAGATCCCTTTCGACCTTGAGTCGCCACTAAAGCGGGGACGCGCGCGCCAGTAGGAGGTTAGTACCGAGGATACCCATCCTGCCCATCCTGCCCATCCTGCCCATCCTGCTCGTCTGCACGCCGTTCTCGCCCGAGCAGACCTTTTTGTCTTACCGATCGGGCTGCGTCGACCGCAGAGGGAACAGCGCCGCTCTTGCTGAAGCGTGCACGCCCGTAGCTACCTCTGGTGTCGCTGGCGCAGTGGCCCAAGGCCTGACTAACTTGGTCGGCGTCGCCCCATGCCTTTTTGAATTCCGATGCTGCGGCATGACGTAACGAGTAAGCCGTCAGGCGTGGTTTGTGCTTTGGCCATACTCTGTCGCCTGCGTCTCGAATGGCTGTCGAGAAATTCAGCGAACTGCTTACTCGAACTGTCTTGGACCCACCGGATGTCTTGGCGGCCTCGGCAAGAAGAGTCACCAATCTGGATTCGCAAGGTAATTCCCAAGCAAATTGACGCCAAGGTTGACCCGCTCGCTCGGTGACTTTTGCGCCCCTGACAAGAACGATCAACGTATCGTCGGTTATTGCGATCTCGATGCCTCGCTCAAGCTCGGCTGGACGGCAGCCAGTAATGGCCGCAACCGCAACAGCCTCACGGTAATTTGGCATTCGTTCAACGAGCGTTTGTTGCCATGCGATGGGAAGTCGCATGATCCCTTGAGCCTTTGTCTTGCGCTTTCTAGGCTTAAATGGAGTGCCTGTGGGGCACTGGCGGGATACATCAAGCCAGAATTTCATTATGCTAACTGCTTGCACCACCTCGGAGGACATTGGATCGAACGGACTGCGCTCGTTCCAGGTTTCTAGAGCTCTGCCGATCGCGTAGCGTACGTAATGCAAAATCGCTGCCTTTCGCCGTTTCCAAGTGCCGAGGCTCGTGGTTTGCGCGGCATATTTCCAACATCCAGTTGGGTCGTTTGAAAATTTCCTCATGCGCTGAATTTCTTTGATGTATCCGGTAACGGTTGTGCTGCTTGGCTCGGAAATACCTTTTGCCTTGCGCCGCTCAATGTCCGCTACTTGCCATTCTTGCGCTTCACGCACGATGTCCTGCTTAGATCTCATTTCTTGGCCTTCTGCCACAGCGTTTCGAAAATGCCGTCCTACGGGTCCGGTTCTCTGGGGCCCCAGAGAACCTCTACGCGCAGTCTTACATAGACGCTCGATTTCTTGAGATTTTTTGGAGTTGAACCTAAGTAGTAGTGATAGCCCGTTCAGGGTGTGACCTGAGGCGACGGGGCGCGAGGTCTGAGATTGCGTCAGAGTGAGCTCATTCCGGTCGTGATCGAAATGAAGATAAAGAATCGGTGAGCCCAGCGTGACTGCTCCATAAGAAAGAGGTGAAGCGGGGAAGGAAGGAGATTCAAACCTGTCATTGCAAGGCGAAACTGGTGGCGAGCACTCCGTACTGGGGTAAGCGCATCCGATTCTCATTAAAAATCTGACGAGAGTGCGTTTGTTTTTTGACAAGACTCATGCACGGCATTGGCCGGCGTCAACTGTCGTGCGGGGTCAAGCTCAATTGCCGCTAACCACAGCATTGACGATTCCGGCTCTTGGAGGATTTGCGACGCTCCGTGCCCAAGTATTTCAATGAAATTGTTTATATTGCGAAGCTCAGGCGGCGTACGCGCGCATTTCTTGAGGGAATGAGTGCCAGAAATTGGTTGAGGCGTGCATGCACGCTTAAAATCCTGGGTCCGCAATCGGTTAGATGCCCTGAATTCTGATGAAATCCAGTAACCCCTTTGGGCCGCTTAAGTGATCATCAGGCTGCTATTAACACGGAATGATTTAATCCGAGAGGCCGGCGCGTGCCAATTCCACATCGAGCCGCTCCCGGGCGTCGGCCGGTTCCAGCGCCGCCGCTTTTTCGTAGAGCCGCGTGGCTTCTGCCATGCGCGCGTCGCCCTGCAGCATCAGCAGGCCACGTGCGTATTCCATCATCGCGCAGGCCGAATGGGGGTTGAGTTGAATGCCGCGCTCGAACAGCGCGATGGCCGCCTCCGCCCGCACACCGTAAGTCATGCGGCCTACCAGCGCGCCGACCTTGTCGATCACTTCGGCGTGGAATGAGGCGAGCGCGATATGCGCGTCGGCATGGTGCGGCTGCAGCGCGATCACACGCTCCAGCGCACCCTTGACCTTGCTCCCCAGCCCTTGCGCCAGCGCCCGGGCCACGCTGATCCCCTGGCTGTAGTGCGCGAGCGCGTAGGCCTGCCAGTAGAGCGCTTGGCAGTTGTCCGGCTCGGCACCCGATTGCGCGGCGGCGCGCTCGGCCACCAGCCTGAACAGCGCTTGCCGGGCGGCCTCGCGCGGTTCGAGGTAGTTGGCGTAGATGGCCGTCGCCTGGTTGGCCAGCGCCATGCCATCGTGGCCATGCAACAGGCCGATGGTCGCGGCCCTTTCGAAATCACCGTTGTGGTAGCAGGCCCAGCCGTCGGCGAGCGGCCCCGGCACGGGGGGCTGCAGACCTTGGCCGGCGTGCAGCCGTGGCCAGTGCGCCAGCAGATCGGCGGGCTCGAAATGCGGCACATCCGGATAGGGCAGGGGCGTCCACGGCGCTGTGGCGGGTCCCGTCTGGGGCGACAGCAGCGTGAGCGGTTGGAGTTCCGGATGCGGCATGCCGTTGAAGTGTCGGAGTTTCAAACTGTCGCAGCCTGATCTTCGCCTGTGTAAGCGTTACTGAGTGTCAGCAAATGCCCACGCTGTTCGGGCGCGAGGTAGGGCGCCAGCAGGTGCAGCGTGTGATGCGCGCCGCGCAGCAGCGCGCCTTGGGCATGGCCCGGCTCGAGCGCCTCGCGCGGGTTGCGCACGTATTCGTAGCTCAGCCAGTAGGTGAGGACGACCACCATGCTCTGGGCCAGCGGGTCGACCTCGCGGGCGTCGATGTCCAGGTGGCCCGCCTGACTCATGCCGGCAAGCAGGGCGCGAATGGCGCGCGCCTTGTTCTTCAGGACCAGCTGGAACTGCGTTTCCAGGTGCCGGTTCTTGCTCAGAAGGTCGTTCAGGTCGCGGTAGAGGAAGCGGTAGCGCCAGATCAGCTCGAACAGGCTGTGCATGAAGAACCATGCGTCCTCGACGTCGTGCACGCCTTCGCTCGCATGCAGCAGCTCGTTGAGCGAGGACTCGTAGCCTTCGTAGAGCCGGTTGATCAGCTCGTCCTTGGCGGGGTAGTGGTAGTAGAGATTGCCGGGGCTGATGCCGAGTTCGCCCGCGATCAGTGTCGTCGACACGTTCGGTTCCCCGAACCGGTTGAACAGGTCAAGGGCGGCTTCGAGGATGCGTTGCGCAGTGCGGCGTGGCGCCTTCTTGGCCATGACATGACCCCGTATTTGTCTCGTGCGGGGACTCTAGCATCATGTGGCTGGCGCCAGCCACCAGGCTTTCCGCACATGGGGTCGGCCGCGCGGGCGCCTTCGGCCCGCGGCTAACGCTCGCGCGGGGGCGCGCGCCGGCGCGAGGGCTTGGCTGCCGCCGCCTCGGCGGGCTTGCGGGCGGCGGTCTTGCGAGCAGGGCGAGGCGTGGCGCCGGCGGTGTCCCTGCTTCGCAGCTGGGCTTCGAGCGCCTCGATCCGGGCCTGCAGTGCCGCCACTTCATGGGCGGTGGGCATGCCCAGCTTTTCGAGCGCGCGCGCGACGCGGTCTTCGAAGATGTTCTCCAGCTTGCCCCAGCCGCCTGCCGCCTTGGTGCCGAATTCGCTGGCGATGCCTGCCATGCGCGCCTGGGCTTGGGCGAGGGTTTCCTCGGCGGCCTGCTGGGTCTTCTTCTGCACGCCGAGGCCGTCCTTCACCAGCGCCTCGAAAGCCTTGCTGCCTTCCTGCTGCATCTTGGCGAAGGCGCCAAGGCCGGCGAGCCAGATCTGCTGGGCGGAGTCCTTGACGCGGTCGGCCGCCTTTTCGTCGTCTTTGCTTGCCATATCGTTTTCCTTGAAATGCGTTGGCAGACTCTAGCCGCGCCGGGCCCGCGCCGTTAGAGGCTGTGGCCTATCGCTCAGTCACTGACCTTGAAGATATTTACCGTACCTGAGAACCACTCCTTCGAGTACGCCCTGCCTGTGACGGAAATCGTCGACTGCGGGTGGGGATCCAGATTGAAAATAGCGCATGGAGTGAATTCATTGTTGCCACGCACCTGATGTATCTTCTTGGAAACGTTCATGACGTTGACGTGCTCGATGTGAATCTTTCCATTCATCTTCTCGTTCAGAAGCACCCATAAAGGATATTCCCAATCATCGCCCCCAATCAGCAAACCGACATCCGTGCATTTCATTCTCGAAATGACGTCCGTCGCTTCCTGGTAAGGAGCTTCCAGTTCACGGCGCTTAGAAAAATACTGATCACTCCGTGAGGCAATGAAGATGCTGCCTTTTCCTTGGATCGGCTTGGTCTGGGAAGAAAGAAGCGACGGCAGGGACGACAGGATCAAGACGATGGCCAAGGCATTGCCGAATCCAAACCTTCGAATCCGCGAAAGCATGAGCCCGAGAAAAGGCGCCCAAAGCACGAAGAGCGGAAGCTGCAGGCGGCTATGCCAAGGCTGCCACTTAAGGTAGGCGCAGAAGATGACAAATGAAGAAAGGATCAGAAACGCATGGGTGGTGACCTTTGGATCGCGTCGCCGGCCAGAAAAATAAACAATCAGCGTTGCTGCAATCAGGAGCAGCTGAACGAAATTTCCTTCATCATCTTCATTGTGGGAGGGCGGTCGAACGTGAAATTCCGTATCCGGCCACGTTGTACGCGGGTCGTTGGTCGAGATTCCCAAATGAGCATGGAGCCTGTAGATGGCTCCTTCCGCGAAAGTGTTAGCTCGCACGGAAGTGGTGCCCAGATGCAGGCCGGCATTGCGCAGCATATTGGATACCACGGCAGAAGGATTGACGATCTGGTTGGTGTAGACGAAGTCCCCTCCCTCGGTGCCCGGACCCAGGGGACTGCCGTACAGCTCGAAATTTCTGGCGTAGTGCCCCGCGTTTGCGATGAGTGCGACCATCAGCGCAAGCCCCACGTGCACGAGTTTCCTACGATCGTCCCGCCTGAACGAGGATACGATCAGCCAAGCCACGAAAGGGAATGCGAACACATACACCGTGCCTTTGGTTAGGAGCCCAAGACCCAGCGCCGATCCAAATCCGAATGAATCGACCCAACTGGTCCTGTTCTTTAGACGAATAGAAAAATAGACGAGGCACACCAGCCAGAAAGCAGCGACATAGTCGGTCTGCGTCGACGTGCTCTGCAGGATGCCCATCGGAATGGTTCCGCATGCGATCGAGGCGAGTATCTGCCCTCGCCTGCTGGCGCCGAGTTCCCTCGCAAGTGCCGATGTTCCAACCAGTGAGCCAATCATGCTGAACCATTGCACAAAATTGGCGAACCGATCATTTCCACTCAGAATCTGGAAATTCAAGATTGCATATTCGGCCCAAGGATTGGAATGCAGCTGCCTGAGAATGGCGGTGGGGTAGAAATCAACGGTCTTATTCTGCATCCAATGAGCGATTCTGCTCATGTGGTAGGTCATTGAATCCCAGGTGTTGGGCGGCGAGGACCAGGCGAACAAGCCCGTCAGCGCGATCAGCGCGGCCAGATAGACCAGCAGCAGCAGGTCAAATCGCGGAAGCCCGCGGCCAGAGGCAATCTCCGATTGCGGATGGCCGACTGCCTGGCGGCGATAGATCATCGCCAGGAGCGCAGCGCAGACAATTGCCCATGCGCATGCCAGCGGCCAGAATTCCAGCGCGTTCAGCGCGCTCAGAGACTCGGTGAGAAGGGTCACCAGACCGCCCCATGAAACCGCGGCGAGCAGCAGCGCCCCCCGCCAATCCATGTCGCTGATTCTTCGAAATGCGAAAGCACTCAGGATCAGACAAACCAGGGGCAGGGTGATGGGCATGATGGGGGAGGGCGTTCGCTTGGATGCGCTCTGCTCTTCACTTCAACAGCGAACGGCGCAATGCTCGACTCTCATTCGCAGGTGTAGTCGATCCGTGGCGGCGCGCTGTGCCTGAAAGGGTCGGTGAGGTCGTCGCTGTACTTCCCCATCAGCAGCCGCTGCTTGGGCAGCAGGTGCCGCCGGAAGAATCGGCTGAAGGTCGCAAGCCGGCTGCCCTTTTCGGTCAGGCGGACGCAGCCATTCTCGATGCGGATCGTGCCCGACTCCAGCTGTTCGGTCAGGCGCACATCCACCAGCCGGTGTTCCTTGAGGTACTCCTCGGTGAAGACCTCGGCGAAGCGGCTCTGCTGAATGCCACCGCCGCGTTGTTGCAGCTTTTCAAGGATGTAGAAGGACAGCGATCGGTCCAGCACCGTGGGCACGGAGATGGCGAGCGCGTAGGCCGCGAGCAGCCAGATCAGGAGCATCTGGAATTTCTCGAAGGCGCCGAAGATGGCGAACGATTTGAGCCGCCAGACCGCCGCGGCCGTGATCGCGGCGGCAAGCACGCCGTCGACAATGGCACTGTAGAACACCACGTTGACGTGCAGGAACGAGATATGCACCCAATAGATGAGGCAGGCGAGGGCAGTGAAGAGAGCGCTTGCGGCGATGAATTGGCGTGTTTTCATGGTTCGGAGAACACCAGCAGTTTGTTGCCGACGTAGCTCAAGAGGGTTTGGAGGCCCGTGGCGACCAGGAAGCCCGCGGTGTAGTTCAGATGAAGGACGTCGGTCCAGACGAACAGCAGCAGGCCGTGAAGGCAGGCAATGATTGCGTACAGCGTCAGGAAGCGCAGTGCCTGCCTCGCCCATGGCGCGCCCTGGCTGCGAAACACGAAGAAGCGGCTGCCGATGAAGGACGCCGCGATTCCGAACCACGCAGCGAGAAAGTTCGCCACCCCTGCCGAAGGTATGCCGAGCACCTTGAGGTTGAAGGTCAGCACGCCGTAGTGGATCGCGGTCGCGACCAGGCCGTTGAGGATGTAGCGCCCGACCTCCGCCATGCGTGGGTCCTTGAGCCTGAGGCGAAGGATCATGCAGCCGCGCCGTGGCTATGCTCGATGGCGTCGATGAAATGGGTGTAGGCCGTCTGCGCCGGAGCACCCGCCTTGCTGACCCCTGTGAGCATGAGGCTCATCAGCGCCAGGGTGCCGGTCTGCAGGAAGACCAGAAGGAGGATACCCAGCGCCACCGAGAACCAGCCCGGCGTCGCATAACCCGATAGCTTGAGAGCGACCGAGGCCACGCCTCCCGCGATGGCAAGAACTCCAACGAACGCCGACGCAATACCGACGCGCACCAGAACATCCTCGGCAAACACCATCACCCCACGAAATCCGTGCAATGCCAACCCGACGAAGTTCATCTTGCTCTTGCCCGCATAGCGAGGGCCGCGGTCGAGCGCGCAAGTGTGAATTCGAAGCCGCGAAGTGAGGACGCAACTGGCCACATGCGTCCAGAGTTCCTGCATTGCGCTCAGCCGCCGGACCGCCGCCGGCTTGAGCGCCATGAAATTGCCGAAGCTGATATTGCGGCCCGTCAGCAGCTTGAACAGACGCTTGTAGACCGCATAGAACGCCTTGAAGCGCAAGGTCTCCACGCGCGTCCGCCGCTGGGCGACGACCAGATCCACGTCTGCCGCTTGCAGCGATTGAAGCAGCTCGGGGATGGAGGCGGGCAGGTCTTCGCCGTCCGAATCCATCACGACGACCTGCTGTGCCGCGCGCATGTGCTCCGCCACATAACTCAGCCCGACGGCGATCGCCCGCTGATGCCCGACATTGCGGCGAAGATGGATGACCGTCCCATTCAAGCCGCAGCCACGCATCTGCTGAATGTCGACAGGCTCGCGCACCGAACCATCATCCACCGCCACTACGTGCACCTGGTCGCCGAAGGTCGCCGAAAGCTCTTGAAAGAGGCGGCTCGAAGCTTCGGCATCCTCGAAGATTGGCGTGATCACCACGAAGGCGGAAGGATGGGTGTTCATTCTTGGAGGGCTGGGATGCAGGGCGAGATTGTGCCGCACGCATATGGCGGACCTTCGCCGGCGACGCGCCCGACGCTGCATAGCGTCTTGAAACATTCCCAAATGGGATAATTCCGCGCTTTCCTGGCCGAAGGCGGCCTTACTCGACAACAGCAGGGGACTCCATGATCCTGGTTACCGGCGGCGCCGGTTTCATCGGCGCCAATTTCGTCCTGGACTGGATGGCACAAGGCGGCGAAGCGGTCGTCAACCTCGACAAGCTGACTTACGCTGGCAACCTTGAAACGCTCGCCTCGCTCGAGGGCAACCCCGGCCATGTGTTCGTGCAGGGCGACATCGGCGACAGCGCCCTGTTCGACCAGCTTCTGGCCCGGCACCAGCCACGAGCGGTGCTCAACTTCGCGGCCGAATCGCATGTGGATCGTTCGATCCACGGCCCTGAGGACTTCGTGCAGACCAACGTGCTCGGCACATTCCGCCTGCTCGAATCCGTGCGGGGCTACTGGAGCGCATTGCCGGCCGAGCAGAAGGCCGCCTTTCGCTTTCTGCATGTGTCGACCGACGAGGTCTATGGTTCGCTGTCGGCGACCGAGCCCGCCTTCACCGAAGAGCACAAGTACGAGCCCAACAGCCCCT
Organism: Variovorax sp. 01T432; assembly: GCF_056398605.1. Classification (NCBI taxonomy): domain Bacteria; kingdom Pseudomonadati; phylum Pseudomonadota; class Betaproteobacteria; order Burkholderiales; family Comamonadaceae; genus Variovorax; species Variovorax sp. 01T432. Next base: position 14,256 of record NZ_JBFTPS010000063.1, on the reverse strand, counting down.
ATTCGGCGAGCAAGGCCGCGAGCGACCACCTCGTGCGGGCCTGGCATCACACTTACGGCCTGCCGGTGCTGACGACCAACTGCTCGAACAACTACGGCCCCTTCCATTTCCCCGAGAAGCTCATCCCCTTGATGATCGTCAATGCGCTCGCGGGCAAGGCCCTGCCGGTCTACGGCGACGGCATGCAGGTGCGCGACTGGCTCTACGTCAAGGACCACTGCAGTGCCATCCGCCGCGTGCTTGAAGCGGGTCGGCTCGGCGAAACCTACAACGTCGGCGGGTGGAACGAGAAGCCCAACATCGAGATCGTCAACACCGTCTGCGCGCTGCTCGACGAGCTTCGCCCGCGCGCCGACGGCAAGAGCTATCGCAAGCAGATCAGCTACGTCAGCGACCGCCCCGGGCATGACCGCCGCTACGCCATCGACGCGCGCAAGCTCGAGCGCGAACTCGGCTGGAAGCCCGCCGAGACCTTCGACACCGGCATCCGCAAGACCGTCGAGTGGTACCTCGCCAACGGCGAGTGGGTGCGTCATGTGCAAAGCGGCGCCTACCGCGAATGGGTGCAGAAGCACTACGACGGCGCCGCCGCCCGGGTGGTGGCATGAAGCTGTTGCTGCTCGGCAAGGGAGGGCAGGTCGGCTGGGAGCTGCAGCGCAGTCTGGCCCCGCTGGGCGAACTGGTGGCGCTCGACTTCGACAGCACGGATCTGCACGCGGACTTCAGCCGACCCGAGCAACTGGCCGAGACCGTGCGCAAGGTACGGCCGGATGTCGTCGTCAATGCCGCTGCGCATACGGCCGTCGACAAGGCGGAGAGTGAGGTCGAGTTCGCGCGCAAGCTCAATGCCACGGCCCCCGGCGTGGTGGCGCGGGCGGCGCAGCAGATCGGCGCGCTGATGGTCCACTACTCGACCGACTACATCTTCGATGGCAGCGGCAGCAAGCCATGGCGCGAAGACGATCCGACCGGCCCGCTCAGCGTGTACGGCCGCACCAAGCTCGAGGGCGAACAGCTGGTGGCGGCGCATTGCGCGCGGCACCTGATCTTTCGCACGAGCTGGGTGTATGCCGCGCGCGGCGGCAACTTCGCCAAGACCATGTTGCGCCTCGCCCGCGAGCGAGAGCGGCTTACCGTCATCGACGACCAGTTCGGCGCGCCGACCGGCGCCGAGCTGCTCGCCGACGTGACGGCCCATGCCATTCGGGACACGCTGCGCGACGCCGGCAAGGCAGGGCTCTATCACCTGGTGGCCGGCGGCGAGACCACGTGGAATGGCTATGCGCGTTTCGTGATCGAGCAGGCGCTCGCGGCGGGCGCCGAACTCAAGGCGACGCCCGAGACGGTCGACCCCGTGCCGACCCGCGCGTTTCCGACGCCGGCCGCGCGGCCGCACAACTCGCGCCTGGACACCACCAAGCTCCAATCCACTTTCGGGCTCCGTTTGCCCGGCTGGCAGGACGGTGTCGCGCGCATGTTGCGCGAAACGCTCTGACCCACCACAACGAAGAAGACATGACGCAACGCAAAGGCATCATCCTCGCCGGCGGCTCCGGCACGCGGCTGCACCCGGCCACCCTGGCTATGAGCAAGCAGCTGCTGCCGGTGTACGACAAGCCGATGATCTACTACCCGCTGAGCACGCTGATGCTCGGAGGGATGCGTGAGATCCTCATCATCAGCACGCCGCAGGACACGCCGCGCTTCCAGCAACTGCTGGGCGACGGCAGCCAGTGGGGCATCGACCTGCAGTACGCCGTGCAGCCGAGCCCCGACGGCCTGGCACAGGCCTTTCTGATCGGCGAGAAGTTCATCGGCGAAGCGCCGAGTGCGCTTGTGCTCGGCGACAACATCTTCTATGGGCACGATCTGGTTCACCTGCTGTCCCAAGCCGATGCCAAGGAGACAGGCGCCACGGTATTTGCTTATCACGTGCATGACCCGGAGCGCTACGGCGTGGTTGCCTTCGACGCGCAGGGCAAGGCCAGCAGCATCGAGGAAAAGCCGGCGACGCCCAGGAGCAGCTATGCGGTCACGGGCCTCTACTTCTACGACAACGAGGTCATCGAGATCGCGAAAGCCATCAAGCCGAGCGCGCGCGGCGAGCTGGAGATCACGGCGGTCAATCAGGCCTACCTGGATAGCGGCCGGCTCAACGTGCAGATCATGCAGCGCGGCTACGCGTGGCTGGACACCGGAACGCACGACAGTCTGTTGGAAGCGGGACAGTTCATCGCGACGCTGGAGCATCGGCAGGGGCTCAAGATCGCGTGCCCGGAAGAGGTGGCTTGGCGCAACGGCTTCATCTCGCGGGAGCAGCTCGCAAAGCTTGCGGCCCCTCTCGAAAAGAGCGGGTACGGCAAATACCTGAACCATCTGCTCAATGAAGAGGTGCGGTCGTGAAGGTAACGCCTACCGCGATTCCCGATGTTCTCGTGATCGAGCCCAGGGTGTTCGGCGATGCGCGCGGTTTCTTCTATGAGAGCTTCAATCAGAAGGCGTTCGACGAAGCGGTCGGGCGGCATGTCGACTTCGTGCAGGACAACCATTCGCGATCGGTCAAGGGCGTGTTGCGGGGGCTTCACTATCAGATCCGCCAGCCGCAGGGGAAGCTGGTGCGAGTAGTGCGAGGAGCGGTGTTCGATGTGGCTGTGGATATCCGCAAGGCCTCGCCGAGCTTCGGGCAATGGGTAGGAGTTGAACTCAGTGAGGAGAATTACAAGCAGTTGTGGGTGCCCGAAGGATTTGCACATGGCTTCCTTGTGCTCAGCGAGGCGGCCGACTTCATGTATAAGACCACGGATTACTATGCGCCAGCCCATGAGCGGGCCGTACGGTGGAATGACGTGCGACTCGGTATCCGCTGGCCGGATGCAGGGTTGGCACACATGCTCTCAGAAAAGGATGCGAATGCTTCGTCGCTGGATGGTGCCGAACTGTTCGACTGAGATTGCGCAGTGCGCGTGACGAGCGTTCGGTGCGAAGGTTCACCGTCGCTCGATGCAACCGAATCAAGGAAAAAGAATGACTGATGCGAAAGACTTCGAGGCAGCTCTGCGCGGCCGCAAGGTCTTGGTTACAGGCCACACAGGATTTACCGGTGGGTGGGCCTGCCTCTGGCTGAAAGAGCTTGGCGCGCAGGTCGCCGGCTATTCCTTGGCGCCCGACACCACGCCATCGCTCTTTGCCGCGGCCGAGGTGGACGCGGACCTTTCCGGCACGATCGGCGATATCTGCGAGTACGAGCCCCTGTTGAATGCGATGCAGACCTTCGAGCCCGAACTTGTGTTGCATCTGGCTGCGCAACCGCTTGTGCGGCGCTCCTACCGCGAGCCGCTGTGGACCTTCAATGTCAACGCGCAGGGAACGGCACACGTACTGGAGGCGGCGCGCTCGACACCCAGTGTGCGTGGGGTCGTGTGCGTGACGACCGATAAGGTCTATCTCAACAACGAATGGCCCTGGCCGTATCGCGAGAACGATCCGCTCGGTGGCAAGGACCCTTACAGTGCTTCCAAAGCCGCGGCCGAGATGGTGATTCAAAGTTACGCCGCATCGTATCCCTTTGCCGAAGGCAAGGGCCCCGCCATCGCGACCGCGCGCGGCGGCAACATCATCGGCGGCGGCGACTGGTCGGAAGACCGGCTGATTCCGGACTTCGTGCGCAGTGTCGTGGACGGTACGCAGCTGACGCTGCGCTACCCCGACGCCACGCGTCCGTGGCAGCACGTTCTCGCGCTCGTCCATGGCTATTTGCTGCTGATGTCCAAACTGATCGGGCCGCGGGCGAATGACTTTGCACGCGCATGGAATCTCGGCCCGCAGGATGCCAGGCAGTATTCGGTGCGAGATGTGCTTGAACTGATGAGCAACGAATGGCAGCGTCCACAACTGGAATTCATGAGCAATCCGCTCCCGGAAGCGCGGGCCTTGGCGCTCGACAGTTCCTTCGCGCGCAATTCACTGGGCTGGCAGCCTGCCTGGGATACGCAGCGTGTGGTCCGTGAGACGGCGGCCTGGTACCGCGAATACTACGCTGCGCCACAGAATGCTAGAGCGCTCACGCTCCGACAAATCGACGCCTGGCGCAAGGACATCGCCGCATGATCTATGTGATTGGCGGCCGCGGCAGGCTCGGACGGGCGATCTGCGCGTCCCGTCCTCCTGGCGAAGTCATCGCGCTCGATCGGGTGGTCTATGAAGATTGGTGGCGCGAAGATGCCGCCGAGGCGATCGCCCGTTATTTCAGTGCCGCGGCGCCAGGGTCGACCGTGCTCGTCACGGCTGGTCTGCTCGATCCGAGCCTGCCCGAAGCCGAGCACCGGCGCATCAACTTCGAGCTCCCCGCGCGAGTGATCGAGGGTGCGTGTGGGGCAGGTCTGCGCGTCGTGACGTTCGGGACTGTGATGGAACGGTTAGCGGACCATCCCAATTCGTACATCGCGACCAAGGCCGAACTCGGCCGCTTGGCGACGGAGCGCGCCAACCACGGCGCTCCGGTTACTCACCTTCAGGTCCACACGCTGTACGGCGGTGGGGAGGCTGCCCCCTTCATGTTCCTGGGGCAGATGTGCCGTGCGCTGCGAGCGGGTCGCCCATTCGAAATGTCCCCTGGTCGCCAACTGCGCGAATACCATCACGTCGAAGACGACGTCGCCGCACTGCATGCACTGCTAGGTGCGGATATGACCGGTGTGGTAGCGCTGAGTCATGGATCGCCCTGTACGCTGCGCGAGCTGGCGGTCCATGTGTTCTCTGCCTTGGGGCGGGCCGAACTTCTGCATGTGGGCGCCCGGCCCGAGCCGGCAGCGGACAATTACGCAACTGTGCTGCCGCGCTTGCCGGCACTCGAACATTTCCACTTTCGTCCGGCGTTGCAGGGCGTCACTGCCTATTTGCAGGCTCTCTTGTCAGGACCTCCGCCGCGAGTATGAACAACCCTACTTCCTCGACCGACCGCCGACCACTGGTGTCGATCTCAATTCCCGTCCTCAACGAGGCCGGCAATATCCAGGCGCTGTACGAACGCCTCGTCAGGCTCGCCGATCGCATGACGGATCGGTGCGACCTCGAGTTCGTCTTCACCGACAACCATTCGGACGATGAAACCTGGCCGATGCTGACAAAGATCGCGGCGGTCGACCCGCGAGTGCGCGCGATGCGCTTCTCTCGCAACTTTGGTTTCCAGAGTTCGATCCTCGCCAACTACCTGCATGCGCGCGGGGATGCGGTCATGCAGATCGACGCCGATCTGCAAGACCCCCCGGAAATGCTCGAGCAGTTCTTTGCGCTCTGGCAACAGGGCTACCACGTTGTCTACGGTATTCGCCGCAAGCGGGCGGAGGGCACTCTGCTCAATGTAATTCGCAAGTGCGGCTATTGGGTGATCGACAAGGTCAGCGAACACCCGATTCCACGCGATGTGGGCGATTTCCGGCTTGTGGATCGGGCGGTGATCGAAGCCATCTCGAAGTTCCGGACGGTCAATCCTTACCTGCGCGGCATGATCGCCGGCCTGGGTTTCAACCAGACCGGCATCGCCTACGATCGCGATGCGCGGACCACGGGCGAGAGCAAGTTCAACGTCATGCGGCTCATGCGGCTAGGCCTGACCGCTGTGTTCAATCACTCGACGGTGCCGCTGCGCATGGCGTCGTTTCTGGGCGTTGTCATGTTGTTGGCGAGCCTGCTCGGCGCGTTGTACTACGTGGCTTTGCGGTGGTTGCGCCCCGATCTTCCACCGGGATTCGTGAGCATCCAGCTTCTCGTCCTCTTCGGCATTGGGCTCAATGCTTTTCTGCTAGGCATTATTGGCGAGTACATTTTGAGAATCTACCGAACTCTCCGTTCCGAACCGATCGCAATCGTCGAGCGAAGCCTCAACATGCGGCCGGACGATCTGAAGCTTTAACCAAGAGAGCAAATGAAAGCAGTCATCCTCGCGGGGGGCCTCGGCACGCGCATTGCCGAAGAGTCCGATACCAAGCCCAAGCCTATGGTCGAAGTCGGCGGGCGGCCGCTTCTGTGGCACATCATGAAGATCTACGCGCGTCATGGCATCAACGACTTCGTGATCTGCCTGGGCTACAAGGGCTATGTGATCAAGGAGTTCTTCTTCAACTACTACCGCCACATGTCCGATATGCGCATCGATCTGCGCACTGGCGATCACCAGATCCTCAACAGCCAGGCCGAAGATTGGCGCATCACACTTGTCGACACAGGCGCGGAAACGATGACCGGAGGGCGCCTCAAGCGTGCTGCGAAGTACCTCGACAATGAAACCTTCTGTCTGACCTACGGAGACGGGTTGTCCGACGTCGACATCGGTGCCGAACTGGCGTTCCACCGCAACCATGGCAAGCTCGCCACCGTTCTTGCCGTGCAGCCACCCGGACGTTTCGGCGTACTGAACGTCGATGCATCGCACCGTGTTTCCAGCTTCGAGGAGAAACCCAGCGACGAAATCGGCTGGATCAACGGCGGCTTTTTTGTCCTCGAGCCTTCCGTCATCGACTACGTCGCAGACGACGCGACGTCCTGGGAGCGCGCACCGCTCACGAACCTCGCACGCGACGGCCAACTCGCGGCCTTCCAGCACCACGGCTTCTGGCAGCCTTGCGATACGCTGCGCGACAAGCGTGAACTCGAAAATCTCTGGACCGATGGAAAGGCGCCCTGGCGTGTCTGGGAATGATCGCGGGGCCAAGGTGCCCCCCACCCCTGTTGCGACACCAGTCGATGACAAGACGGGCGCGCCCGTCAAGATCGACTTCGACGATTACTCTGGCGACTACGACGACTTGTTGCACGAAAGCACCAAGCTCTACGCGGAAGATTCTGAGTACTTTGCACGCTACAAGGTTGATCTGATCCACAACGCCGCGCCGCGGCCTGTCACGCGTGTCCTTGAATACGGTTGCGGAACCGGCCGAAACGTTCCTTACCTTCAAGCTGCTTTCCCGGATGCCGAGATCGTGGGTACCGATGTCTCGGCCGCAAGTTTGCGCATCGCGGCGCAGCACAATCCCACCGCGCATTTCGAGGTCGAACGCGAAGGACTCGATCTTGACGCCTTCGATCTCATCTTCGTGGCCAGCGTGTTTCATCACATTCCGGTGGCTGAGCGGCAAGCGGTCATGGTGACGCTCGCGCGACGACTCGCGCCCGGCGGCTCGGTCGACATCTTCGAGCACAACCCGTTCAACCCCGTCACCCGGCGCATTGTGAACAACTGCCCGTTCGATGCGGACGCGGTCCTGCTCAAGCCCGCTGAACTGCGCTCGCTGCTTCGCGGTGCCGGCCTCGATCTCCGACGGCAGACCTATTGCCTGTTCGTTCCCCCCCGGCTGTCCTGGCTGCTCCCCATCGAAAAGCATCTGGGCTGGCTGCCTCTCGGGGGGCAGTATTGGGTTAGTGCAGGCCACTGTCGATGAGGCAGTTTCTCAGCTTCGCCGCAGTTGGGGTATTGAACACTGTCCTCGGCTATGCGGTGATCTATGCGTGCATGTACCTCGCGGGGTTCGGCGCCGTGACGAGTAACGTCGTCGGATATTCAGTCGGCCTGGTCGTGTCGTACGTAATGAATCGGACCTTTACCTTTCGCAGCGTCGCCTCTGCGCCGCGGGAAATTGTTCGCTTCGTGTCGATCTTCCTGTTGGCCTACCTGGCCAACCTCGGTGTGCTCATCTTGCTGATCGACCGCGTCGGCGTGCACGAAGGCGTGGCGCAGATCCCGGCTGGGGTTGTGTACTTCGCCCTTTCTTTTGTGCTGAACAAGTACTACGTGTTCGCAAGTCCGCGAGCGGGCTCGAGCCGCCCTTGATGCGCGGTAAATGGGGGCGCTGGAGGCGTCGAGTCGTATGGTCATGAGGAACAATCGCGAGATGCTTGGCACGTGGGCCGTGTTGCTCCTGCCATGTGGCGCTGTTCTGGCGGCGCTCTGGCTACCCTTCGGTTTCTCGATTACCGGATTGATTGAGGAGTGGGACCTCCTGGGCCTTTTTGTGAAGGATGGGCCCTTCTTCTTCGTCCATCTTGACGGCCCACTCGCGGCGCGCGGCCTGCGTCCGCTTATGCCCTTGAGCTTTGCCATTGCCCATTTGCTGGACCCGGATTCATTCGACGGCTGGCACTGGCTGACGATGGCGGCGCTGCTGCTTAAGGGGGGAGCGATGACCTACTTGGCGAGTCGCGCGACGGGGTCCCGCGCGTGGGGGGTCGTTGCGGGGGTGCTAGTCCTTCTTTATCCGGCCGATACGATGCAGATCTCGTTTCGCAGCATCCACATCAAGGTTGCGCTGGCGTTTTCGCTGGTGGGTTGCGCGCTACTGGTGCGAGCCTTCGATATGCGCAGCGGGCTACGCGCGGTCGGAGTCGCCCTCATGGCCGCCATGCTCTACCTTGTGGGCATTGCCATCTATGAAGTCGCGGTTGCCCTGATCGCGCTGCCGATCGCCGTGCTGTTCGTGCGCCATGGCCTCGGCCGAGGCAGCTGGCTGCGAGCGCGCTTGGTCGGGATGACCTTGGTGTGGGGCGCAACGCCGAGCCTCTATGTGGGTTATGCGGCGTGGATTTCGCACAGAATTTCGAGCTATCAGGCCCAGGTCACGGGTGACGGGAGAAGACTGCTCGCAACAGTCCATGACGCCTTGCCTGAACTCTTCACAGTCGGGAGCGCGCGCGCGCTGGTCATGGGGTGGACCGACGCCGCCCGAATGGTGGCAACGGAATGCGCGAGCTTTCTCTACCTTGGGGCAGCCGTTTGTGTAATCGCGCTCGTCATCCTGCTGACGATTCGTTTCGATCAGCAATGCAACCCGGCGCCGCATCAGATCCATCTGCCCGTATCTTGGGCGACCTTCAGCTTCCTCCCGATGTCGACCGCGCCGGGTGCCGTTCCGCTGCTCGACACCTCACGCAGAGTCGCGAAAGAGCACGCCGTGGTTGTCGCCATCGGCGCGGACGGAATAGCCACAGCGCGACCCGCTGCGGCGGACCATCGGCGACGGCTGCTGACGGGCGACGAGACCATCGACCGGCGTTACCGGCGCATCCTTGCGTCGCGCTCGCCAGGGCCGGTTGGGCGGATGTTCCGCGACGAGTTTGTGGGCGAGAGCTACCGCTGGGGGTTCGGCGACTGGTGGGGTCTGGATGTGCCCCCGCGCGGCGCCGGATGGCGCGAAGCCGAGTGGATCGGCAATGGCTTCTCGCATCGCTCCGCGGCCTGGAAGATGAGTCCGACAGCCGATCTTCGCTTCGAACTTGCTCCGGCCCCAGGCAGCTACATGGCGCGTGCCGAATTCGATCAGATAGCAAGCGATGCAGTCCGAACCAGCATGACCCTGCGCGTGAACGGCCAGCCCTTGCCGTTGCGCTGGGTGTCGCCCTCGGACTTCGAGGCCGAGATGCCCGCCGGCGTTCTGGCGCATGGCTGGAATCAGCTGGGGTTCGTCTCCGACCTTGATGAGAAGGGTCTGGGCCTTTCGGCGCGGCTGGACTGGGTCCCGATCGCGCCACACTAACGGGCGAGGGGCTAGCCTCCTCGGACGTTTTAACAACCAAGACAATTCCTTCGACTTCCCGAATGTTCAATCGAAACAAGAGAATCCTTTGGCTGCTCAATCACCGCACCTTGATGCCGTACGAAGCCCCGTTGATCCAGAGGCTGGGTTTCGAGATATTCATACCCAAGATCTTTCCAAAGTTCGGCTTCCGAAGTGGCGCTGTCGATGCGTCGTACGACGCCTCTCTGACTTTGCCATTGAAGGTTCTTCAGGTACTCAATGAATTCAATTTCTATGAGGATGAGTGGACGCCGGAGATCACCAAGTTGCTCAACCGATACTTTGGCACCGCAATCGTCATTCCGCATGCGCGCCTGACTGCTGAGGCAGTCGAGAATTTCGAAGGCCAACTTATATTTCGGGCATTTGGTCTTAATAACGATAACAACTACACCCGGTTTCTCGAGGACCTGTACGGTCCTCTCGTGCTAAGGAAGATCAAGGGAATCAGAGAGAGATTTTGGTTTGGCGAGAGTTACGACCACCTCCACGAATGTGAAGAACCATTGTTTGTTGAGAGGTCCCTCTTTCTTCCAATCGGAATCCCCGACACTTTCTTTTCAACCGCCAGGCAATGGACTGGCAAAGAGAAGAAGATCTTGTTTGTGTGCCCGAATGCAGTGACTGATTCCTACTATTCGACGATCTATAGGAAGTTCAAAGAGGACTTTGGTGATCTGCCGCACGTCATCGTTGGGACGCAGGACGTGCCCGTTCCCGATCCTCATGTACTCGGATTTGTTTCGGACGAAGAACTCAAGCGACTGTATCTGGAATGCGCCGTGCTCTACTATCACTCCACTGAGATTCGGCACGTTCACTACTCGCCCATCGAAGCGGCGATCAATGGCATGCCCGTTGTCTTCTTCAAGGGTTCTCTGCTCGACCGAATGGGCCAGAATGCGACCAAGGGGCGTGTCTCCACGATCGAAGAAGCGCGCGGCCTCATTGAAAGGATCCTGAGTGACGACAGGGAACTCATCGCGGAGCTGACCGAGGACCAGCAGACGATTGCACGCCAATTCTCTGATGCCTACTGCAGTGTGATGTGGCGTCAGCAGATGGATGAGCGCGGATTTACCGTAGCGCTGAAGAGAGAATCGAAAATGCAGATCGCTTGGAAGGAGACCAAGCGAACACTCATGATGCCGTGGGCGCGGGGGCGCACAAAGGTGAACCCTCATCGCAACGCCATCGAGCCACCCAAAGCCACTCTGACGGCGGCAGAGTCCAAGGCGGAGTTTGGGGCATCGCTCTATGATGGGATTCGATTCAACGCGCCACTGTATCCGGAGTCGATTCACTACGTCACGGGTTTGGGGCCCGCGGAGCAGTGGGGGCGCTGGAGCAACGGCCGCAGCATCATGATCGTGGCAAGGCATCTGCTCCAGGGGCGGTTTCGCTTGTTTGTGCGAGCCGTGGGCTACGGCAAGAATGCGGAGGTTCCGATTCCCGTCAGGATCGGGTCGCAGACCCAGTTTATTCACCTGACACCCGGCATGAATGAGGCGGAAGGCTCATGGCTCCATTTTGATTTGGGGCATTCGACCAACCTCATTGAAATTGCGGTCCCCTATCCGACGAGCCCGGAAAAAGACACACGCTTCATAGGGGTGGGGATGATGGAGGTCCGCGCCGCGGCACCCGTGACCTTGAGCGCCTCCGCAGCGCGAGAGTCGCTCGGATCGTCACTTGCGGATGGCATTGATTTCAGGGCCTCCGGGCTTCCTTCATTTGTGGATGTCGTGGAAGGTTTGGGCGGGGTCGAGGACTGGGGGCGCTGGAGCGTCGGGAAGAGGGTCCGCTTTGAACTGAACCACACGCTCGAAGGTCGGTTCAGGCTGCTGCTCCGGGCTGTCGGTTTTGGTCCGAATATTGGGGCCAATGTGTCGGTGACAGTGGGGGGCCAGACTCGAAACTTGAAAATACCCGGGGCCTTGGCACCAGGGGAAGAAATAGCACAGGAATTTGATTTGGCCGCTCCAACGAACTTCATTGAATTCGAGGTACCCCATCCCACTGTTCCGGAAGGAGATAACAGAACCATTGGGATCGGATTTTTAGGGCTTCGCAGCGCCACGAGCGTACTGTCATAAAGATGGCTGATTCATTCGAAAACAGGGCTCAGGCCGACAATCTGAGGGGCGATGGGAGTCTGGGCCTTCCGGTGCTGATCTTGCCATCTTTGCTCGTTGTCATTCTCGTCTGGTTGCCCTTTGGGACGGCAATGATCGGCTCGATCGAGGAGTGGGGAATGCTTGGCTTGTTCAGCACGCACGGCCCCCTCTTCATCGCGCGTCCGGATGGCCCACTCGCTCTGCATGCGCTTCGCGTGCTGATGCCTTCGTCTTTTGCAGCGGCTTACTCCTTAGATCCGAACTCATTCAATGGGTGGCATGCGTTACAGATAGTCGCGCTGGCGATCAAGGGTGTGGCGTCGACCTACCTCCTCTGGAAGGCGACCGGATCGCGATTTCTGGCCATCGTTATGGGCGTCTTGGTCCTCGTTTATCCGGCGGACACGATGCAGCTCTCATTTCGCAGCTTGCACATCAATTCGTCGACTGCCATCGCGTTGCTCTCCTGCGCCGTCTTCATGCGGGCTCTCGATGAGCCGCGTCGTATCGCAGCTCTTGGCACCTCCACCCTAGCCGCTTTGCTGTTCTTTCTGGCCAGTTGCGTATACGAAGCCGCACTTACACTGGTGCTGGTTCCCTTGTTGCTGCTGCTCACTAGGGAGGGACTGCGGAATTGGCTTGTGCTCCTACGGTCCAGGCTGGGCCTGATCTGCATCTGGTTTGCCGGATCCGGCGCTTACATTGGCTACGCGTGGTGGGCGTCGAAGAAGGTCGCCAGCTACCAGCAGAGCCTTGCAAGTGGTGAAGGCGGAATTTTCGCCATCCTCTCCCGTTCGTTTCCGAAGCTTTTCACTGTGGGTGCGCTGCGCTCCTTGCTAGGCGGATGGTTCGATGCAATGCGGATTCTTTCGACGGCGTACTCGAGCTACTCATATCTTGTTGCTGCGACGTTGGCCGTCGCTGTTCTTGCGTGGGTACTGGTGTCGCGAATCGGCCGCGGACCCGGTGGTCCGAACTCCGATCCGTCCTCGCTCACGAATGCGTCCGCTTTGCGACTGGCCAGTGTCGGCTTCGCACTCATGCTGATGGGGTACGCCCCGTTTCTGCTGTCGCAACCCCATCTGGCCATTAGTCAGCGCACCTTCCTTTGGGCGACGCCCGGTGCTGCCATGGTTTGGGTCGCTCTCCTGGCCTGGCTTGCGCGCAGAACACGTGTTGGCGCATCCTTGGCCGCGATGGCGCTCATTGCGCTGGGCCTGGGCGCGCAGCTATTTCAATTCCATCATTACGTGAAGATCTCCGAAAGCCAACGTGCAATCTTGAGAGCCATTGTCGAGAACTTCGATGGTCATCTTGATGGCAAGACACTTGTGGTGCTGGATGGGACCAATCAAATCGGTCATACCTGGATGTTTTTGGAGGGGCTCTTGCCGCAGGCGCTTAGCTATTTCTACGGTCACGAAATGGGCCCGATCGAAATCTGCCACCAGCCCAGCATGGAATGGCATACCGGAGATAGCCTCGGGCGAAAGGGGACCTGTGCAAGGGATGATCGGGGGTGGATCTTCAGCTACCCGGCGGTGGTCACTGGGCCCGGTTATGTCTCGCCAGCGGTACCTGCGGAGCGGAGAGTGGATGCGCGCAACGCCAAGGTCATTGTCATCGATGCAAACGGTGCCGTGATTTCAGATCCAGCTCTTGATGGCTACAGAGCTGGACTGGACCGGGATCAAGACCCGATTGCATTGCGGTATCGCGGCGTACTGAAAGCTAGGCCGAGGCTGTTCCACTTTGCCATGTTCGAAGACGAGAAGGTGGGGGACTCCTATCGATGGGACTTTGGCGACTATTGGAGCCTTGAAATACCGACCCGAGGATCCGGCTGGCGCGAGGCGGAATGGGAAGTTGGGCGCTTTCACCATAAGGCAGCAGCTTGGAAGACAGCTGAAACCGCAGATCTCTATTTTGAACTCTTGCCGGCGGCCGCTCCGTATCGGCTGCGCGGCAGCTTCGACACATTTGCCCCTGAATCGAAGAAGGAAGACATGAAGATCCGATTGAACGGAAATGACATTAGGCTTCGGTGGATCTCAGCTGATGAGGTCGAAGGCGACGTGCCCTCCACTGATCTGAAGGCCGGGTTGAATGTTGTCCAGATACAGTTGCCTGTCGACATGAAGTACTTCGGACTTTCAACGCGCCTGGACTGGATCGAAATTCAAAGAACGAAATAGTGGCTTGTGGCGCTTGATTGCGCGTGCCGGACAAGACATGATGGCCGCCTATCCAGGCAAGGCCAGGCAAGGCCAGGCAAGGCCAGGCAAGGCCAGGCAAGGCGACATCATGTCTAGGCCGAACTTTGAAGAGTGCTGCACACAAGCCCTTGATTCGTCGAGACATTCTTGAAATGTGCGGGTGCGCTACTGGGAACAGACGGGGTTCACGYCGAGCAGCTTGAAGGCYTTGGCCTGGATGGGCGTGGGGCGGGTGGTGATGACGATCTTGGCGTTGGGGTTGAGGCTGGTGGAGGTGATGTTGTAGGCCACGGTGGCCAGGTCCTGCAGCAGCGTTCGAAAGCTGTGCAGGGGCGCGCGGTCGTCGCCTCGCTTGGT
>NZ_JBFTPS010000062.1:0-37807 GCF_056398605.1 Variovorax sp. 01T432 | reverse complement strand
GAATCATCCAAAGCAAATTGAAGGACATCCAGAATGAACGCCTCGAAGATCATCGCCGCCGCAGCACTCTCCCTCCTGGCCGCCGTGGGCGCGCAAGCCGAAACCTACCAAGGCGTGGCGCAACCGGTGTCGGCCAACAGCCGCGCTCAAGTGAAGGCCGAGGCCGTGGTTGCCGCACGCAGCGACAACCCCTATGCGGAAGGCTACGGCGCGAGCGTCGCTCCCGTGGTGGTCGGCAGCGCGGACCGCTCGACTGTCCGCGCCGATGCAGTGGTCGCGGCACACAGCGTGAACCCGTACGCCGACGGCTATGAAGCCAGCGTCGCGCCGACCGTGGCCAGCAGCACGGTGGACCGCACCACGATTCGCGCCCAAGCCCGGGCTGCCGCGCGCGGCAACGATCTCTCCCTGTAAGCGAAGCGCGTTCTCCATCCGGAAAGCCGGGCCCTGCGAAAGTGGGGGCCGGCTTTTTTCGTGGCTACCACGGAAGGCATTGATGTACGCCTATTTCCTGTTGAGTTGCTTGGCGAAATCCGTCAGCGACACATCGATGGTCTCGTCTGTTTCCTCATAGCTTTCCGGCTTGTGTCGCCGTACCCCTGGTTCTGGGTGCACAGGTCGAAGTCACCGCACATCAGGCTCTTCATGTATGCATGAATCATGGGATCTCTCCGGTGATATTCAGATCGCCGTTGCTACCCCATGCAACTCCTGTCCTGACCCTTCCCTGGAAGCTTGCTTGGTCCTTCAGCGCTCGAGTTGCTGCAGGACCTTCAGCAAGCGCGCCCCCGCCTCCGCCAGCGTGCCGTCGTTGTGGATCTCGATGGCATCGGCGGGCGGCTTGAACGCGATCGCGCGCCGCACGCGCGCATCGACCATCTCCGGTGTCTCGCGCCCGCGCGCCAGCAGGCGGCTTCGCAGCGTGTCGACGCTGGCGGTCACGTGCACCACGGCCAGCGCGGGAAACTTCTGCATCGCCTGCGGCAGGTAGGCGCGCGATCCGTTCACGATCACCCATTGGCCGGCCTCGAGGGGCCTGAGTTCCGCATGGTGCACGCCATAGTGCAGCCCATTGGCCTGCCAGTCGAAGGCGAAGGCCCGCGCTTCGCGCAGCTGATGGAAGGTCGCCGCATCCACGCTGTGATGCTGCTCGTCGCCGGCGCGAACGGGCCGCGTGATGGTCCTGCGCGCCAGGTGGATCGGCAGCCGCTGCGGGAGCTGCTCCTTCAGCCATGCCAGCAGGCTGTCCTTGCCCGCGCCGGAAGGCCCCATGACATAGACGAGACGCCCCCTCATGCGCCGAGCCTCATCTGCTCCACCAGCACGAAGTCGGCGCCCGGTTGCGGCTCCGCGAACAGGGAGACCGTGTCGAAGCGAAGCGGCGGCAGCGCGCCGAAGCGCCGCGCCGCATCCTGCCGCAAGGCCTCGACGATCGCGGGCGACGTGCCCCGCAGCGAACCCGTGAGCGACAGGTGGAAGCGGAAGCGCTCCAGCACGAAGGGATAGCCCCAGCGCAGCAACAGGTCGTCCTCCTGCGGCGAGAGCCCGGCGGCGCGGCGCCGCGCAAGCTCGGCCTGCGACAGCGCAGCGGCCAGCGGCTGGAGGCCTGTCACGCAGTCCCCCGCGAGCGCATCGATCGCGTGACTCTCGCCCTCGGGCACGAGCGCCAGGAAGTCGTCGAGCCGCGTCGCCTTCAGCGCCGGCATCGCGAAGGGCTGGTGCGCTCGGCAGATGCCGCGCAGGGCGGCATGCAGTGCCTGGAGATCGGCCCCGGGCGCGAGCGCGAAGGGCGCCTTCAGGGTCGCGTGCCAGCCGTAGCGCCTCGGCGCCTGCGTCAGGCGCTGCTGTTCGGGCGCGGACACGCCCGCGACGGACGGCTGCGCCAGCAGCCGCTGCCGCGCGGCGCAACGGCCCAGCCACTCGCTGCCCGCATCCCACCAGGCGCTGTCGGCGAGGGGCGCGAAGTAGACCGCGTAGCGGTGCGCCGGCGTGCTCGGCGCTTCACTCATCATGGGCCACCGTCAGCGTCACGCGGTCGCCCGCGAACCAGGCGCGCGCGAACTCGATGGGCACGCCATCGCTGTCCACGTTCACGCTCTCCACGCACAGCACCGGGCGGGTGCCCGGCTGGCGCAGATGGCCCGCCACGTCGGGCTCGGGCATCCGCGCCGTGATGCGGCTTTCGCGGCGCGTGTAGTCGCTCACGCCATGGGCGCTGAAGCCAGCGGTGATGGAGCCGGTCTCACGCACCACCGCCTCGAGTCCTGAGAAACGCGGCAGTGGGAAGAAGCGTTCGCTAAAGTGCAGGGGCTGCTGCTCGGCCTCGCCGATGACATGCAGGCAAAGCAGCGTGCTGCCCGGAGGCAGCGACAGGGCCGCCGCCTGCGCGACGGTCGCGCGCACCGTGCTCGCATCCAGCACCCGAAAGGCCCCGCGCAGGCCGGCCAGCGCCATGTTCTGCTGATGGCGCGTTCGCTTGGCGAGCACGAGGTCCACCGCGAACTCCTCCACGTAGGTGCCGCTGCCTTGCGTCACGCGCAGCAGGCCCTGGCTGCACAGGCTCGCGAGCGAGCGGCGGATGGTGTGGCGGTTGACGCCGAACTGCTGCGCCAGCGCATGCTCCGAAGGCAGCCGCTGCCCCGGGGGATAGATGCCGCGCGCAATCGATTCCGCGAGCTCGGCCGCGATGCGGGTCCAGAAGCTGTCGCGCGCGGCACGCGGGGCGAGGACCGCGGGGACCGCAGGTGAAGGAGACGTGAGGATGGTTGTCATGAAAGCTACATGCGTGCGCTCTAAGCTGGCGTCGGTTGTTCGATTTGTCTATACAACTTTCCCAGAGTATCACCTCCATGTTTCATGCCTTTGACAACCACCCTGCCGACCGGCCCCTCGCCCGCGCGCAGTGGATGGCCATGCTGGCAAGGGCCCCGATGTCCTTGCTCGAGCCCGCGCTGGGCGCCCATGCCGACGGCGCGCCGCAATGGCTGCGCGCGCCGGAAACCGGACTCATGATGGTCCAGGGCCGCGCCGGCGGTTCGGGCGAGCGCTTCAACCTCGGCGAGGTCACGGTCACGCGCTGCGCGCTGCGCCTGGCCGGCACGCCCAAGGCAGACGCCGCCGTGGGCGTCGCCTATGTGCTCGGCCGCTCGCACCGCCATGCCCAGCTCGCCGCGGTGGCCGACGCCCTGCTGCAGGACCCGGCGCAACAGGCCGCGCTGGGCGCGCGACTGCTCACGCCCGTGCGCGAGCACCTGGCCCGCGAGCGCGCGCAACGCCACGCCCGCGCCCAGGGCAGCAAGGTCGAATTCTTCACCGTCGCGCGCGAAGCCGGCGGCACCGACACCGACGAGGAGGACAACGCATGACCCCCCAGGACCTTTCCACCATCGGCGCGGGCTTCACGGACCTGGCGCGCGGCAGCCAGGCCGTGTTCCGCGCGGCGCTGGAAGCGCTCTCCCATCCGGGCCGGCCGGTCGACGTGCCGCACGATGCCGAAGTGCCGTCGCGCGGCCATCCGGCCTCGGCGGCCTTGCTGCTGGCGCTGCTCGATCCGGACTGCCGGCTGTGGCTGTCCCCTTCTCTCGCCGCCAGCGATGCGGCGGCCTGGCTGCGCTTTCACAGCGGCTGCGTGCTGGTCGACGAGCCGGCCAAGGCGCAGTTCGCCTGGGTCGCCAGCGGCGATGAACCGCCGGTGTTCGACTCCCTCGACCAGGGCAGCGACACCTACCCCGATCAGTCGGCCACCTGCGTGCTCGATGTTCCCGCGCTGGCCGAAGGCGGGGACGGCGGCTGGACCCTGAGCGGTCCCGGCATCCGCGAAGAGGCGCACCTGGAGGTCTACGGGCTGGCCGACGAGACCGCTCGCAGGCTGGTGGCGCAGCGCGCCGCGAACCGTGCGGCCTTCCCGCGCGGCGTGGACCTGTTCCTCGCCACGCCGCGGCAGATCGTCGGCCTGCCGCGCACCACGCGCATCGAACTGGAGGCCTGAGGATGTACGTTGCCGTCAAGGGCGGTGAAGCCGCCATCCTCAGCAGCTACCGCCTGCTGGAAGATCAACGCCGCGGCCCGGGCGACACGCCCGAGCTGTCGGTGCGGCAGATCCGCGAGCAGCTCAAGCTCGCGGTCGACCGCGTCATGACCGAAGGCTCGGTGTACGACCCCGAACTGGCCGCGCTCGCGATCAAGCAGGCCTCGGGCGATCTGGTCGAGGCCATCTTCCTGCTGCGCGCCTACCGCGCCACGCTGCCGCGCCTGGGCACCAGCATGCCGCTGGACACGGCGCGCATGCAGCTCGACCGCCGCATCTCCGCGACCTTCAAGGACCTGCCCGGCGGGCAGGTCCTCGGCCCGACCTACGACTACACCCAGCGCCTGCTCGACTTCTCGCTGCTCGCCGGCGGGCAGGAACCCGCGCGCAGGAGCACGCCGCCGTCGAACGCCGCCGAAACCCCCGCCGTGACGCCCCGCGTGGTGGACCTTCTCAACCACGAAGGCCTCATCGAGACCCGCCCGATCCCGCCGGGCGACCCGGCGCCGGTGGACCTGACGCGGCAACCCCTGCGCTTCCCGGCCGACCGCGCGACCCGCCTGCAGAACCTCGCGCGCGGCGACGAGGGCTTCCTGCTCGCGATGGCCTACTCCACCCAGCGCGGCTACTCGCACAGCCACCCCTTCGTCGGCGAGATCCGCTTCGGCGCCGTCGCGCTGGAGATCGAGCCCGAGGAGCTGGGCTTCGCGATCTCGATCGGCGACATGGACATCACGGAGTGCGAGATGGTCAACCAGTTCGCCGGCAGCAAGACCGAGCCGCCGAAGTTCACCCGCGGCTACGGCCTGGCCTTCGGCCACGGCGAGCGCAAGGCCATGGCGATGAGCCTGGTCGACCGCGCGCTGCGCGCCGACGAGCTGGGCGAGGATGTCCGATCGCCCGCGCAGATGCAGGAGTTCGTGCTCTCGCACAGCGACAGCCTCGAAGCCTCGGGCTTCGTGCAGCACCTGAAGCTGCCGCACTACGTCGACTTCCAGGCCGAGCTGGAACTGGTGCGCCGGATGCGCGCCGCCGCCGCCGGCCAGGCGCCCGACGCCGCCGAAGGAGAACACGAATGAACGACCGGAACTTCAACTTCGCCTACCTCGACGAGCGCACCAAGCGCATGATCCGCCGCGCCATCCTCAAGGCCGTGGCCATCCCCGGCTACCAGGTGCCTTTCGGCTCGCGCGAGATGCCCCTGCCCTACGGCTGGGGCACCGGCGGCATCCAGCTCACCGCCGCCGTCATCGGCCCGCACGACGTGCTCAAGGTCATCGACCAGGGCTCGGACGACACCGTCAACGCGGTCAACATCCGCCGCTTCTTCCAGCGCACCACCGGCGTGGAGACCACCACGCGCACGCGGGACGCGACACTCATCCAGACGCGCCACCGCATTCCCGAAGCCCCGCTGTCCGAAGGCCAGGTGCTGGTCTACCAGGTGCCCGTGCCCGAGCCCATGCAGCGCCTGGAGCCGCGCGAGACCACCACGCGCACCTTGCACGCGCTGGCCGAATACGGGCTGATGCACGTGAAGCTCTACGAGGACATCGCGCGCTTCGGCCACATCGCGACCACCTACGACTACCCGGTGCTGGTGAACGGGCGCTACGTGATGTCGCCCTCGCCCATTCCCAAGTTCGACAACCCGAAGATGCACATGAATCCGGCCCTTCAACTCTTCGGCGCCGGGCGCGAGAAGCGCATCTACGCCGTGCCGCCGTACACCCCCGTGGAAAGCCTGGGCTTCGAGGACCATCCCTTCGAGATCCAGCGCTGGGACACGCCCTGCGCGCTGTGCGGCGCCACCGACAGCTTCCTCGACGAGGTCATCACCGACGACCAGGGCGCGCGCATGCACGTGTGCTCCGACTCGGACTACTGCCAGTCGAGGCAGCCCGCGCCGGATGCGATGCCGCAGGCACTGGCGGAGGCCGCATGAGCGACACGACCTCTTCATCCCCTCCCCTGCTGCGCGTGCGCGGCATCGGCAAGCGCTACGGCGACCGCGTCGCGCTGCAGGACGCCTCCTTCGACCTCTGGCCCGGCGAGGTGCTGGCGGTGGTCGGCGAATCCGGCTCCGGCAAGTCCACCCTGCTCAATGCCGTGGCGGCGCGCAGCCGGCCGGACGCGGGCAGCGTGCAGTTCCTCACCCGCAACAGCGGCATGCGGGAAGTCTTCGACATGAGCGAGGCCGAGCAGCGCCTGCTGGCGCGCACCGACTGGGGCTTCGTGCACCAGAACGCCTCCGACGGCCTGCGCATGGACGTGTCCGCCGGCGCCAATGTGGGCGAGCGCCTGATGGGCCTGGGCGAGCGGCACTACGGCCGCCTGCGCGCGGCGGCGACCGAGTGGCTGCAGCGCGTGGAGATCGACCCCCAGCGCATCGACGACGCGCCGCGCACCTTCTCCGGCGGCATGCGCCAGCGCCTGCAGATCGCGCGCAACCTGGTCACCAAGCCGCGCCTGATGTTCATGGACGAGCCGACCTCCGGCCTCGACGTCTCCGTGCAGGCGCGCCTGCTCGACCTGCTGCGGCAGCTGACGCGCCAGATGCACCTGGCCGCGATCGTCGTCACCCACGACCTCGCCGTGGCGCGCCTGCTCGCGCACCGGATGATGGTGATGCACAAGGGCCGCGTGGTCGAGTCCGGCCTCACCGACCAGGTGCTCGACGATCCGCAGCATCCCTACACCCAGCTCCTCGTCTCCTCGGTATTGCAACCATGACCCCTCCCCTGCTCCAGCTCAAGGGGGTCGCCAAGCGCTTCACCCTGCACCATCAGAACCGGCTCGAGCTCTCGGTGTTCGACCGGGTCGAGCTCAGCGTTTCATCGGGCGAGTGCGTGGTGCTCGACGGCGCCTCGGGCCTGGGCAAGAGCACGCTGCTCAAGCTCATCCATGCCAACTACCGCGCCAGCGCCGGCAGCATCACGGTGCAGCCGGCGAGCGGCGAGCGGGTGGACGTGACCCGGCTCACGCCGCGCGAACTGGTGCAGCTGCGCCGCCACACCATCGGCTACGTCAGCCAGTTCCTGCGCGTGATCCCGCGCGTGCCGGCGCTCGACGTCGTGGCCGAACCCCTGGCCGAGGATGCGGCGGACGACCCCGCCGCCATCGAGGCGGCCCGCGAACAGGCACGCGCCTGGCTCGCGCGGCTTCGCATTCCCGAGCGCCTGTGGCACCTGCCGCCGGCCACCTTCTCCGGCGGCGAGCAGCAGCGCATCAACATCGCGCGCAACATGATCAAGCCCAAGCCGCTGCTGCTGCTGGACGAGCCCACGGCCTCGCTCGACGCCGCCAACACACGCACCGTCATCGAGCTGATCCGCGAGGCCTCGGCCCGCGGCGCCGCGATGGTCGGCATCTTCCACGACGCGGAGGTCGGCGCGGCCGTCGCCACGCGCCGCGTCAACGTCGCAGATTTCAGGAGCCCGGCATGAGCGCCAACCTCGTATTCAAGAACGCACGCATGGTGCTGCCCGGCGAGACGGTGACCGGGACGCTGTCGGTCGCCGACGGCCGCATCGCGCGCCTGGACCACGGCAGCATCGCCGCGCCCGGCGCCATCGACCTGGAGAACGACTACCTGCTGCCCGGCCTGGTCGAGATCCACACCGACAACTTCGAGCGGCACCTGATGCCGCGGCCGAAGGTCCAGTGGGCCGAGATGCCCGCGCTGCTCGCGCATGACGCCGAGATCGCCGCCGCCGGCATCACCACCGTCTTCGACGCGCTGGGCGTGGGCGAGGCGGACCCGGAGAGCCTGCGCGGCAGCACCTGGGACACGGTGCTCGGCACGCTCGACACCTGCATCTCGAAGGATCTTCTGCGCGCCGACCACCACCTGCACGTGCGCTGCGAACTGCCGGCCCCCAACACCATCGAGCTCTTCGCTCCCTTCCACGAACATCCGCGCCTCTCGCTCGTCTCGCTGATGGACCACACGCCGGGCCAGCGCCAGTGGGAGAACCTCGATGTCGCCCGCATCTACTACACGGGCAAGAAGGGCTGGAGCCACGACAAGTTCGAGACCCGCGTCGCCGAGGCGGGTGCCTTGCAGGCGAAGTACGCGCAGCCGCATCGCCGCCACTTCGTCGACTACTGCCGCACGCACGGCATCGCGCTCGCCAGCCACGACGACACCACGGTCGCCCATGTGGAGCAGGCGCATGCCGAAGGCGCCAGCATGTCGGAATTCCCCACCACCATGGCCGCCGCGCGCGCGGCGCGCGAACGCGGCCTCTCGACCGTGATGGGTGGGCCCAACGTGGTGCGCGGCGGCTCGCACTCGGGCAACGTGGCGGCCTCGGAGCTGGCGCGCGAGGGCCTGCTCGACATCCTCTCCTCCGACTACGTGCCCGGCAGCCTGATGAGCGCGGCGATGCGGCTGGTGAGCGACGGCATCCTCACGCTGCCGCGGGCGGTGGCCATGGTCTCGCTGACCCCCGCGCGGGCCACCGGCCTGCTCGACCGCGGCGCCATCGAGCCCGGCCTGCGGGCCGACCTTGTGCAGGTGCGCATGGCGGAGCTGCCCGACGGCTCGCGGCATGCGGTGGTGCGCGCGGTATGGCGCGAGGGGCAACGCGTCATCTGAGGCTCCTGGCCTGACACGGTGGCGCCTTCAAAGCGTCAAGAAGACGTCACACCGTCTCTTCAGACTTCGGTTGTCTATACGACTTGGAATTCACGATGGAAACCGCCCTGCGCATCCGGCAACTGAACAAGCATTTCGCGAATGGCAGGCACGCGCTGCGCGACATCAACCTCGATGTGCGGCGCGGCGAAATGGTCGCCCTCATCGGCGCCTCGGGCTCGGGCAAGTCCACCTTGCTGCGCCACGTGGCGGGCCTGGTCGCTGGCGATGGCGGCGGCGAGTCGCTGATCGAGATCGACGGCCGCTGCGTGCAGCGCGACGGGCGCATCCACCGCGACATCCGCAAGGTGCGCGCCCATGTCGGCTTTGTCTTCCAGCAGTTCAACCTGGTGGCACGGCTGCCGGTGCTGGTGAACGTGCTGGTGGGCGCGCTGCACCGCATGCCATGGTGGCGCGGTTGGCTGCGCGCCTTCACGCCGCAGGAGCGCGCGCTGGCGCTGGATGCGCTGACGCGCGTCGGCATCGCCGACTGCCAGTACCAGCGCGCCTCCACGCTCTCGGGCGGCCAGCAGCAGCGCGCCGCCATCGCGCGCGCCCTGGTGCAGGGCGCGAAGGTGGTGCTGGCCGACGAACCCATCGCCTCGCTCGACCCGGAATCGACGCGCAAGGTGATGGAGATCCTGGCGCGCATCAACCGCGAAGACCGCTGCACCGTGATCGTCTCGCTGCACCAGGTCGACATCGCGATGAAGTACTGCCCGCGCGTGGTGGCGCTCAACCAGGGCCAGGTCGTGTTCGACGGGCCTTCCGCCTCGCTCACGCCGGCGCTGCTGCGCGACCTCTACGGCGTGGAGGCCGAGGAGCTGCTGAAGCCCTCGCCCGCGTCTTCCGAAGGCGCCAGCGTGCATGTTCTTCCCCAGCCGACGGTCCTGCCCTTCGGACCGCGCGCCGCGCAGGCCGCCTGAAGCCGGCGCGCCGCGACGATTCGCCTTCTCTTTCTTTCTCAACCCCTCACCCCTTGGAGCAATCCGTGATCAAGAAACTCGCACTCGCCATGGCCCTGGGCCTCGGCACGATGGGCGCCTTCGCCCAGGACATCAACTTCGGCATCATCTCCACCGAGTCCTCTCAGAACCTCAAGCAGGACTGGATGCCGCTCATCGAGGACATGAACAAGCAGACCGGACTCAAGGTCACCGCCTTCTTCGCCTCCGACTACGCCGGCATCATCGAAGCCATGCGCTTCAACAAGGTGCAGCTCGGCTGGTTCGGCAACAAGTCGGCCATGGAAGCCGTGGACCGCGCCGGCGGCGAGATCTTCGCGCAGATGGTCAACGCCGACGGCACGCAGGGCTACTACTCGCACCTGATCGTCAACCGCGACAGCCCGCTCAACACGCTCGACGACGTGCTCAAGAACGCCAGGAACCTGAGCTTCGGCAACGGCGACCCGAACTCGACCTCGGGCTTCCTGGTGCCCGGCTTCTACGTCTTCGCGAAGAACAAGATCGATGCCAAGACGGCCTTCAGGCTCACGCGCAGCGCCAACCACGAAACCAACGCGCTGGCCGTGGCCAACAAGCAGGTCGACGTCGCCACCAACAACAGCGAGAACCTCGAGAAGATCCGCGAACGCCAGCCCGAGAAGTTCAAGGAGATCAAGATCGTCTGGACCTCGCCGCTGATTCCGCTGGACCCGCTGGTCATGCGCAAGGACCTGCCCGAGGCGACCAAGACCAAGATCAAGAACTTCTTCTACAACTACGCCAAGACCGACGCGCGCGAGAAGGAAGTGATCATGAAGATCTCCAAGCTGTCGGGCTTCAAGCCGTCGACCGACGGCCAGCTGATCCCGATCCGTCAACTGGAGCTCTTCGGCCAGCGCACCAAGCTCGAGGCCGACACCTCGGTCGACGAAGCCGAGAAGAAGACCCGCCTGGCCGAGATCGACAAGAAGCTCGCCGCGCTGAACTGAAGCGCGCCGACAACCCGGGCTCCCTCTCCCTCTCATGCAACCGACGGTTCTGACCCCCCGCCCGCCGATGGCGGCCGCCACGGCCCCGAGGCGCAGCCTCGTCTGGCAGTTCTCCTGGGCCATCCTGCTGGTCCTGCTGGCGGCCTCCTGGAAGGGCGCGGACATGCGCCCGCTCGACCTGTGGCGCGACTCCGGCAACATGGCCACCTACGCGGCCGACTTCTTCCCGCCCAACTTCACGGAATGGCGCACGTATGTGGAGGAAATGATCGTCACGCTGGAGATCGCCCTCTGGGGCACGGTGCTGGCGGTGATCACGGCCGTGCCGATGGCGCTGCTCGCCTCGGCCAACATCGTTCCCTGGTGGGTCTACCAGCCGATGCGGCGCCTGATGGACGGCTGCCGCGCCATCAACGAGATGGTCTTCGCCATGCTCTTCGTGGTGGCGGTGGGCCTGGGTCCGTTCGCGGGCGTGCTCGCGCTCTGGGTGCACACGGCCGGCGTGCTGGCCAAGCTGTTCGCCGAAGCCGTGGAGGCGATCGATCCGCAGCCGGTCGAGGGCATCCGCTCCACCGGGGCGAGCGCCCTGCACGAGATCGTCTACGGCGTCATCCCGCAGGTCATCCCGCTGTGGATTTCCTTCGCGCTCTACCGCTTCGAATCGAACGTGCGCTCCGCCTCGGTGGTCGGCATGGTGGGCGCGGGCGGGGTCGGCGTGATCCTGTGGGAAATCGTGCGCGCGTTCCAGTACGCCCAGACCTGCGCCGTGATGCTCATCATCATCGTCAGCGTGACCGCGATCGACCTGGTGTCGGCGCGCATCCGCAAGCTCCTCATCTAGCAAGAGAACCCCATGGCCTTGACCGTCGAAGAAATTGCCCGCCTGCTGGCCGAGAAAGGCCAGCGCCAGTACGGCCGCGAAGCGGTCAGCCAGCTCGACCATGCGCTGCAGTGCGCGCAGCTCGCCGAGCAGGGCGAGGAGGCGCCGGAGACCGTCGTCGCCGCCTTGCTGCACGACCTCGGCCACCTGCTGGCGCCGGACATGGACAAGGCTTCCTCGTCGCCGGTCGAGCGCGACGATCTGCACCAGTTCATCGCCCTTCCCTTCCTTCGCGGCCTGCTGCCGGCGGCGGTGCTGGAGCCGATCCGGCTGCATGTGGATGCCAAGCGCTACCTCTGCGCCGCCGAGCCGCCGTACTGGGACACGCTGTCGCCCGCCTCCAGGCGCAGCCTGGAACTGCAGGGCGGCGTGTACACGGCCGAGGAAGCCCGGCGCTTCATGGCCCAGCCCTTCGCAATGGAGGCCGTGCGCCTGCGCCGCTACGACGACGCCGCCAAGGAGCCCGGGAAGGCCACGCCGCCGCTCGCGCATTTCGTGGGGGTGATGGAGGCCGTGGTGGCGGAGCACGGCGTGGCGATCGCCCCGATGTTCCGCGCCGGGGCCGCGCGTGCAACCGTGGGCGATCGACCCTGATCTCGGCCGCCGATCTTCGGCGGCTTCACGCTGAGCGTCATCGTTGCGTCTTGGGCCGCGCGTAGTCTCGAGGAGTTGCGGGTTTACCCCTATCGGCCAACCCTCTCTCCGTCCCACCCCAAGGAAACCTCCATGAAGACGCAAACAATTCTTGCCGCCGCAGCGGCCGTCCTGCTGACCTCCGCCGCCGCCTTCGCCCAGACCGCCGGACGCAGCCGCGCCGACGTCGAAGCCGAAGCCATCGCCGCGGCCCACGCGCCGAACCAGAACGTGACCCGCGGCTCGCGCGGCCCCGAGACCGTCAATGCCGTGGCGGACCCGGAGAAGATGAACCAGGAAGCCATCGCCACCGCGCACGCGCCCAACCAGAACGTGACGCGCGGCTCCCGTGGCCCCGATCCCTTCAGTTCGAGCGCCGACCCCGCCGCGGTGTACTCGCAAGCGGTGTCCGCGGCCGCCGCGCCCGACCAGAACGTGGTGGGCGGTTCGCGCGTGAACAGCCGCGTCATCTCGACCATGGCCAATCCCGCGCAAGCCAGCGCGCAGGCGCCCGCCAACGCCACCGCGAAATAGGCGGATTCGAAACGGCCGCGGCCTCAGCCGGCGGCCGTTCCGGTGCCGGCCTTCATCAGGCGCTGGAAGTTGCTCTTGAAGATGATCCCGGCGTAGTAGACATGCTCTCGCATGAGCTGCTCCGCCCGCACGCTGTCGCGGTCGAGCACCGCCTCGACGATGCGATGGTGGTCGCCGTGGGATCGCATGATCACCGCGTGCTCCACATCCCACAGCACGATCCGGTCGGAGGCGTAGGGAATGTTGTGCGCCTGCTCCGCGAAGCGGCCGAGCCAGGGATTCGCCGAGGCCTCCAGCATCGTGTCGTGAAGATCGACATTCATCTTCTGGTAGGGCTGGTGGTCTTCGGGCCGCAGTGAGCCCTTCGCCAGGATGCGATCCCCAGTCTCGAGGCACTCGCGCAGCCGCTGCGCCTGCGCATCGCTCAGGCCGCGCTGCGCCGCGCTTTTGCAGGCCAGTCCTTCCAGCACGGCGCGCACCTCGTAGGCCGCCACGATGACGTCGAGTTCGAATTCCCGCACCAGGTAGCCGCGCTTGGCCTGGTGATCGATCAATCCTTCGCTGGCCAGCGTGGCCAGCGCCGCGCGCACCGGCGTGCGGGACACGCCCATGGCCAAGGCGGTCGGGATTTCCTCGATGCGCTCGCCGGGCTTGAAGCGCCCGTGGAGAACCCAGTCGCGCAGCGTTTCAGTGACCTTCTGGGACAGTGTTTCCAAGGTGGCGCCTCCTTTGTCGGGCAACTTTGTTTGTGTTTCAAGTATACATAGCCACGTAACAATGGCGTATTTTAGGGTAAACCCCCGCTTATATCCAGATCCATGTATACATACTCGGGGCATCACGGACCCCAGGTCCGAGCACTTTTTTCAGAGGAATCGCATGGCGCACGAAGTATCGGACAGCAGGCTGGCCTTGGTGACGGGCGGGGGACGCGGCATCGGAGAGGCGGTCGCCACCCAGCTGGCGGCACAAGGCATGCGGGTGGTGGTGGCCGACATCGATGGCGGCAATGCGGTCCGCGTGGCCGAGCGCCTCGGCCCGCGGCACCTGGGCCGGACCGTGGACGTGGCCGACGAGAACGCCGTCGAGGCCCTGTTCGATGAACTCGAAGCCAGCGCGGGCCCGGTGGGCGTGCTGGTGTGCGTGGCCGGCCTGCTGATCCTTCCGGGCAACGAGCGCCCGCTGATCAAGGACATGAGCCTGGATACATGGGAGCGCAGCTTCGCGGTCAATACGCGCGGCGCCTTCCTGTGCAGCCGCGCCTACCTGCGGCGGCGCGAGGCCCGCAACGTCGAACATGGCCGCGTGGTCTTCTTCGGTTCCGTCGCGGCGCAGCTGGGCGGCTATCGCTCGAGCGCCGCCTACATCGGCGCCAAGTCCGCGGTGCACGGCTACGCCAAGGCCTTCGCGCGCGAAGCCGCGCACCTGGGCATCACGTCCAACGTCATCGCGCCGGGCCTGATCGACACCGAGATGCTGCGCAGCACGATCACCAGCAGCGGCGCGCTGGCGGCGGTGGCACAGAACATCCCGCTCGGCCGCGTCGGCACCGTCGACGACGTGGCATCAGCGGTCAGCTACCTGGTATCGCCCGCGGCTTCCTACATCACCGGCGACGTCATCGACGTCAACGGCGGCTACCGCATGCAGTAGCCGGGCATTTCCCGCCGATTCATTCACCCCCACTGGAGACATTCATGAAGCTTTTCAGATCCGTCCTTGCCCTCGCCGTCTGCGGACTGGCGATCGGCGCGGCCCAGGCGCAGCAGGAACCCGGCGTGACCGACAAGACGATCAAGATCGGCTTGTTCGGCCCGCTGTCGGGCAACTCGATGGCCTACGGCTTCGACGTCATGAATGCCGCCAAGATGTATTACGACAAGGTCAACAAGGACGGCGGCATCAACGGCCGCAAGATCGAACTGGTGATCGAGGACGACCGCTGCAACGCCAACGACCTGCTGGCCGCGGTCAAGAAGCTCACGGAGCAGGACAAGGTCTTCGCGCTCAACGGCGGCTCCTGCTCCAGCGCGGTGGTCGGCGCGCGCGAATACGTCGAGCGCGCGCAGATTCCCTTCGTCATGCTCAACGCCTCGGGCGACGGCGCGCTCTATCCGCCCTCCAAGTACATCTACGGCGCCTTCTCCATCTCGCAGCGGGCCGTGGGCGGCTCAATGGTCCAGTTCGCCGCCGAGCACCTCAAGGGCAAGAAGATCGGCTACATCAACCACGACGACGCCTACGGCGGCTGGAACCTCGAGGCGGCCGAATTCCAGGCCAAGAAGATCGGCGTGGATCTGCAGGTGCAGTCCATCAACCCGAACCTCACCGACGTCACGGCGCCGATGCTCAAGATCCGCGCGAGCAATCCGGACGTGCTGCTGATCACGACCTATGCGCGCCCGGTCAGCCTGCTGGTGAAGAAGGCGCAGGAACTCGGCTTCAACAAGCCGATCGTCATCGGCGTCAACGGTACGGCCGACCTGAGACAGCTGGTCGAGAACGTCGGCAACCGCGAAGCGTTCAAGAACGTCTACATCCAGGAAGTGCTGGCCGACGTCCCCGGCGGCCCCAAGCTCAAGTGGGTGTACGACATGTACAAGAGCTACTACCCCGAGCTCGCGGCCAAGCCGGGCTATCCGCAGACCTACATGCCCTACGGCATTCCGCCGGCCATGACGGTGGTCAATGCGCTCAAGGCCGCGGGCCCGAAGCTCACGCGCGAGAAGTTCCTGACGGCCCTTTCGCAGACGAAATTCGACTCCACCGTGATGGCGGGCCCGATCGAGCTCACACCGACCGACCATGCAGGCCAGAAGTCGGCCATCTACCTGAAGTTCGACGGCGAGGACAAGACGCTCGTGCCCGGCACGTACCGCAGCCAGTGGACCTACCAGCCCAAGCCACAGTGAGCGGACGGCGGCGACATCATGGGCCTCAGTGATATCTGGCTGTTCCTGCAGCAAGGCGTGTTGTCCGGCCTGGTGACGGGCAGCGTCTACGCCCTGCTGGCGATCGCGATCGTCGCCGTCTTCAAGACCACCGACGTGCCCAACTTCGCCCAGGGCGAGATCTTCATGATGGCCGGCTACGTCGCCCTCATGCTGCTGCTGGTCGCGCATCTGCCGTATGCGCTCGTCATCCCGCTGACGCTGCTCATCGTGGCCGGCGCGGCCGGCCTCTTCCAGCGCGTGGTGATGGAGAGGGTGACCGGCTCCAAGGGCGTCGGCGTGCAGCTCGTGATCGCCACCCTCGGCTTCGCCTACGCGCTCAAGGGCCTGGTGCGCCAGACCGGCCTGGGCGACACGCCGCGCTCGCTGCCCTCGCTCGTCTCCTCCGACGTGGTGATGATCGGCGACGCGGCGCTCACGCGGCTCGACCTCGTCATCTTCCTGGTGTCGATGGCCGTCATGCTGCTGCTGTATTTCATGTTCAGCCGCACGCGCATCGGCAAGGCCATGCGCGCCGTCGGCATGAACCCGCGCGCCGCGCAGATCGTCGGTATCCGGCTGTCGCGCATCCGCATGATCGTGTGGGGCATGTCCGGACTGATCTCCGCGGTCGCGGCCCTGCTGATCATGCCGAAGGTGCTGATCACGCCCGACATCGCGCACATCGCCATCCTGGCCTACGCGGCGGCCATCGTCGGCGGCTTCACCAGCCTGCCGGGCGCCGTGCTCGGCGGACTGCTCATCGGCGTGGTGGAAAACCTCGTGGGCCTGTTCATCTCGACGAACGCGATCGTGGTCGCGCCCTTCCTCGCCATCCTGGTGACGCTGGTGCTGCGGCCCCAGGGGCTGCTGGGCGGCAAGCCGCAGGTAAAGAAAGTATGAAGTCCCTGACTCCCGACCGCTGGGCGATGCTGTTCGCCGCCGCGGTTCTCATCGCGCTGCCATTCGCGGTCTCCGGCTATGTGCTGTACGTCGTCAACCTTCTGATGGTGTTCATCGTGCTGGCGCTCGGCATGCACGTGGTCATCGGCGAGGCCGGCCAGTTCGCGCTCTCGCACACCGCGTTCTACGGCATCGGCATCTACACCGCCGGCCTGATCAACACGGCCTGGCATCCGCCCTTCGTCGTCTCGATCCTGGCCGGCGGGCTGCTGTCGGCGCTGCTGGGCTACATCATCGGCCTGCTGGCGCTGCGCATGCGCGACATCTACCTCGCGCTCGCGACCTTCGCCTTCGGCGAGGCGATGCAATGGGTGTTTCTCAACTGGGACGGCGTCACGGGCGGGTCGAACGGCATGCGCATGCAGCCCGCCGAGTTGTTCGGCTACCAGCTCACGAACGACCTGCAGGCCTACCCCTTCGTCGCCGTGCTGATGGCCCTGATGCTGTGGCTCACCATCGCCCTGTCGCGCTCGCAGTACGGCTCGTCGCTGCGCGCGGTGCGCGAGAGCGACGTGGCGGCGATGGCCATGGGGATCAACGTCAAGGCGATGAAGCAGAGCGCCTTCGCGGTCTCCGCGGCCTTCGCCGGCATCGCGGGCGGCATGTACACGCTCTTCACCTCCTTCATTCATCCGGAGAGCCTGGGCTTCCAGACCACGATCGTGGTGCTGACCATGGTGGTCGTGGGCGGCATCGGCTCGGTGCGCGGCGCCGTCGCCGGCGCCATCGCCTTCGGCCTGATCTCCGAGCTGCTGCGCCAGCTGCCGTCGATCCAGGAGGTGACCTACGGCCTGATCCTGATGGGCTTCATGATGTTCAAGCCGAAGGGCCTGTTCGCCGACCGCGCCCGGCGCGCGGCCCGCAAGGCCGTCGCGCCGCCGCAGCAGCACGCGCGGCCCGCCGAGGGAGCACCCCGATGAGCGCCACGCCATTCGTCGAGGTCGAAGGCATCACCGTGCGCTTCGGCGGCCTGACGGCCGTCAACGAGCTGTCCTTCCAGGTGGAGCGCGGCACCATCCACGCGCTGATCGGGCCCAACGGCGCGGGCAAGTCGACCACCTTCAACTGCATCTCGCGCTACTACCAGCCTTCGGCCGGGCGCATTCGCATCGACGGCCAGGACGTGACGCATCACCGCCCCGCGCGCATGGCCGGGCTCGGCGTGGCGCGCACCTTCCAGAACCTCGAGCTCTTCGGCGAACTGAGCGTGCGGGAGAACGTGCTGCTCGGCTGCCATTCGCACAGCGCCGCCACGCTCGGCGGCCTGCTGCGCCGGCCCGATGCCGCCACCCGCGAGCTGGTCGACAGCCTGATCGAACGCGTGGGCCTGACGCATGACCGGGACACGCGCGCCAGGGAGCTCGACTTCGGCCACCAGAAGCTGCTGGAGATCGCGCGGGCGCTGGCGCTCAAGCCGAAGCTGCTGCTGCTCGACGAGCCGGCCGCGGGCCTGCGCAACAGCGACATCGAGAACCTCGACCGCCTGCTGACCGAACTCTCCCGGCGCGACGGCATCACCGTGCTGCTGGTGGAGCACGTCATGCAGCTGGTCATGTCGATCTCCAACCGCATCACCGTCATGTCCTTCGGGCAGAAGATCGCCGAGGGCACGCCCCAGGAGATCGGCCAGGACCCGAAAGTCATCGAAGCCTATCTCGGCAAGGGAGCCGCACGTGCCTGAACCCCTCCTCGAACTGCGCGGCATCAGCGCTTCCTACGGCGCCATCCAGGCGGTGTCGAAGGTCTCCCTCAAGGTCCCGCAGGGCGGCATCGTCGCGCTGCTCGGCAGCAACGGCGCCGGCAAGAGCTCGACGCTCAACACCATCTCGCACCTGGTCGATCCGACCCACGGCGAGGTGATCTTCGACGGCAAGCCCATCCACCGGCTGCCTTCCGACGAGATCGTCCAGCGCGGGCTGGTGCAGGTGCCCGAAGGACGCGAGGTGTTCAAGGACATGAGCGTGCACGAGAACCTCGAGCTCGGCGCCTTCCTGCGCCGCAACCGGCGCGAGATGGCCGAGGATTTCGACAAGGTCTACCTGATGTTCCCCCGCCTCAAGGAACGCCGGGAGCAGCGCGCCTCCACGCTCTCGGGCGGCGAGCAGCAGATGCTGGCCATCGGCCGCGCGCTCATGTCCAGGCCGCGGATGATCATGTTCGACGAACCCTCGATGGGCCTGTCGCCCCTGCTGGTCGAGCAGATCTTCGAATCCATCCAGCGGCTCAATCGCGAGCAGGGCCTGACCATCCTGCTGGTGGAGCAGGACGTGCGGCTGGCGCTGACGGTGGCCAGCCATGCCTACATCCTCGAGAACGGCGAGATCACGCTGGAAGGTCCCTCGCAACAACTCATCGACGACCCGGCCGTTCGGCGGGCCTACCTCGGCGCCTGACATCCCGGGCCACACAGGAGAAACGAATGGATCTGTTGAAGAACAAGCTGGCGCTCGTGACCGGCGCCGGCGGCGGACTCGGCTCGGCCATTGCGCGCGGCTTCGTGCGCGAGGGCGCGCGCGTCATCGTCGCGGACATCAACGCCGATGCCGCGGCGGCGGTCGCCAAGGCCATCACCGACGAGGGCGGCGAGGCCTGGAGCGTGGTGCTCGACGTCACCGACCGCCAGGCCACGCAGGACTGCGCCGCCCGGCTGACCGAGCGCTTCGGCCCGATCGACCTGCTGATCAACAACGCCGGCATCTCCGGCAAGGCCCGCATCGACGACCCGGAGGCCGCCGCCGTGTGGGACCGGCTCATCTCGGTGAACCTGCAGGGCCTCTTCAATGTCACGCATGCCTTCGTTCCCGCGCTGAAGACGACGCGCGGCTGCATCGTGAACCTGTCGTCGATCGTCGCCTTCGTCAGCGGCATCTCCTCGGCCGGCTATGTGGCCTCGAAGGGCGCGGTGCGCTCGCTGACGCAGGTGCTCGCGCGTGACCTGGCGCCCTTCGGCGTGCGCGCCAACGCCGTGGCGCCGGGCCTGATGCTGACCGAGATGGTGGCGCCGCAGCTCGCGGTGCCCGGCGGCGTCGACTGGTACATGTCGCGCGTGCCCATGGCGCGCGGCGGAGAGGTCGAGGAGATCGTCGGCCCGGTCGTCTTCCTGTGCTCGTCGATGGCGAGTTATGTCAATGGCGTGGTGCTGCCGGTCGACGGCGGCTTTCTTTCAGCATGAGGAGCGGACAGGACATGAACAAACCGATCGCATTGGTCACCGGCGGCGCCGGCGGCATGGGGCTGGCCACGGTCGAGCGCCTGGCGCGCGACGGCTTCGCCGTCGTGATGGTCGACCGCGACGAGGCGCTCGCGCAGCGCGAGACGCAGCGACTGGTGGCGCTGGGCCTGGAGGTGCAATGCCGCGTGCTGGACCTGACGGACGAAGCCGCCGTGCGCGGCCTGGTGCAATCGCTCGGGCCCATCCAGGCGCTGGTCAACAACGCCGGCATTTTCGACGAGCGCAAGTTCCTGGAAGTGACCAGCGCCGACTTCCGCCGGGCCTACGAAGTCAACCTGATCGCGGTGGCGACGCTGACGCAGGAAGTCGCCAGGACGATGGCCGACGGGGGCCGCATCGTCAACATCGCCTCGCGCGCCTACCTGGGCGCCAGGAACCATCCGCACTACGTTGCGTCGAAGGCCGCCGTGGTGGGCTACACGCGGGCCAGCGCGATGGAACTCGCCCCGCGCGGCATCCTCGTCAATGCCATCGCGCCGGGCCTGATCGACACGCCGATCCTTCGCGCGCTCACGCCGGAGCGGCTGGCCCAGCAGCTCGCGCTGCAGCCCACGGGCAAGGCCGGACAGCCGGAGGACATCGCGCAGGCCGTGTCCTTCCTCGTCTCGGCGCGCACGGGCTTCATCACCGGGCAGGTGCTGTTCGTCGACGGCGGCAAGTCTCTGGGCGGGTCGGGCGCATGAACAACACTTCCTGGGATGCCGAGTACGACGTGGTCGTCATCGGCGCGGGGGCGGGCGGCATGGCCGCCGCGCTCAGCGCGAGCATCGAGGGGCGCAGCGTGCTGCTGGCCGAGAAGACGGGCCGCGTCGGCGGATCGACGGCCGTCTCGGGCGGCGCCGTCTGGGCGCCGCTGAATGCCCAGTCGGCGCAGGTCGGCCACCCCGACAGCTTCGACAAGGCCTGGACCTACATGCGCAACACGGTGGGCGATGCGGCGCCGGCCGGACTGCAGCAGGCCTTCCTGCGCAATGCCGGCGCCATGGTCGACTACTTCGAGAAGAACACCGAGGTGGAACTGGTGGCGCGCAGCAGCTCGCCGGACTACTACCCCGACCGCGAAGGCGCCGCCTTCGGCGGCCGATCGCTGGACCCGGCGATGTTCGACGGCAGGACGCTCGGCCGGCACTTCCGCGAGCTGCGCGACCCTCTGCCCGAGTTCATGGTGCTCGGCGGCATGATGATCACCATGACAGATGCCAAGCACCTGCTCGCGGTCACGAAGTCCTTCGCGTCCTGGCGCGAGGGCATGAAGCTGGTGCTGCGCTACGTGGGCGACCGCCTGCGGGGCTACCACCGCGGCACGCGCCTGGTGCTGGGCAACGCGCTCGCGGCGCGCCTGTTCAAGAGCGTGCTGGACCGCAGGATCGACTACTGGCTGGAGGCGCCATTGCAGAAGCTGCAGCTGAGCGAGGGCCGCGTGACCGGCGTCTCGCTGATGCGCGCGGGCCAGCCGGTCAGGGTGCGCGCGCGGCACGGGGTGATCGTGGCGACGGGCGGCTTTCCCTGGAGCGAGAGCTTGCGCGCGACGCTCTACCCCCAGCCGATGGGGCCGTGGTCGATGGCGCCGGTCGACAACAAGGGCGAAGGCATCACGCTGGCCAGGGAGGCCGGCGCGACGCTCGGCACCGGGCATGCGAGCCCCGCCTTCTGGGCGCCGGTGTCGATCCTGCAACGGCCGGACGGCACCAGCGTGCGCTTTCCGCACCTGGTGTGGGACCGCGCGAAGCCGGGGCTGATGGCGGTGAATGGGGCGGGCGAGCGCTTCGTCAACGAATCGACCTCGTACCACGAGTTCGTGCTGGCCATGCAGCGCTCCCACCAGACGGTGCCCACGATGCCGGCCTTCCTCGTGTGCGACCATGATTTCATGGAGCGCTGGGGCCTGGGCCTGGCGCTGCCGGGCGGCCGGCCGCGCGAGCATCTGGTGCGCGCAGGCTATCTGTACAAGGCGCCGACGCTGGCTGCCCTCGCCGCCGCGCTGGGCATCGACGCGCGGCGCCTCGAAGCCTCGGCCGCGCGCTTCAACCGCTTCGCCGAGAGCGGCACGGACGATGATTTCGGCAAGGGCAGCACGGCCTACAACCGCTATCTGGGCGACCCGGAGCACCAGCCCAACGCCTGCCTCGGCCCCCTGCGGCGCGGCCCTTTCTACGCGGTGAAGGTGGTGGCCGGCGACATCGGCACGGCCTGCGGCATCGCCTGCAACGAGAACGCGCAGGCGCTGGACGCGCGGGGCCAGCCCATCCCCGGCCTGTACATGGCCGGCAACGACATGCATTCGGTCATGGGCGGGCAGTATCCGGCGC
This sequence comes from Variovorax sp. 01T432, assembly GCF_056398605.1. Lineage (NCBI taxonomy): Bacteria > Pseudomonadati > Pseudomonadota > Betaproteobacteria > Burkholderiales > Comamonadaceae > Variovorax > Variovorax sp. 01T432. Next base: position 15,724 of record NZ_JBFTPS010000062.1, on the reverse strand, counting down.
CGGGCATCACGCTGGGCCCCGCATTGACCTTCGGCTGGATCGCCGCGCGCCATGCGGCGGCGTCCCCGCCCGTCGCCGCCGCATCCCCTGAACCTCATTCCACGGAACCCGCGCTCTCATGAAGATCTACTTCTCGCCCACCTCGCCCTATGTCCGCAAGTGCCTGGTCACGGCCCACGAACTCGGGCTGAGCGACCGCATCCAGCTCCTGCCCTCCAACGCGAATCCCATCCAGCGGGACCCGGACATCATCCCCAGGAACCCGCTGGGCAAGGTCCCCACCTTCATCACCGACGACGGCCAGGTGCTGTACGACAGCCGGGTGATCTGCGAGTACCTGGACGACCTGGCGGGCGGCAAGCTGTTCCCGCGCGCGGGGTCCGCGCGATGGGCGACGCTGACGCTGCAGTCGCTCGGCGACGGCATCCTGGACGCGGCCTTGCTGGCCCGCTATGAAGACGTGGCGCGCCCCGAGCCGCTGCGCTGGAGTGCCTGGCGCGCCGGGCAGCTGGACAAGGCCGAGACCTCGCTGGCCCACCTGGGGCGCCATCCCGAGATGCTGGCCGACCGCGTCGACATCGGCGTGCTGGCGGTGGCCTGCGCGCTCTGGTATCTGGACCTGCGCTTCGCGGATTTCGACTGGCGCAGCCGACATGCCGGCGTGGCCGAGTGGTATGCGGGCTTCGGCCAACGGGCCTCGCTGCAGGCGGTGTGGTCGCTCTGAGCTTCTTCCTGCCTCGGCTGAACGGTCCGGCAACCGCTAGGTCTGGCGAGCTCTCAGGCGGACCGGGCCGGACTGCGGAGGCTCTTGGGCCGAACTCTGCTGAAAGCAGGATTGACTGGGTGCGCAGATCGCTTCGAGGGACAGTGGTGAAAGGAGTCGGTTTCATGACGACGCCAGCTCCCACGCCCCCGGCTCGGCGAGTCTCCACACGATGAGCCCTTCGGTCGGAAAGCCCCGGGCCCGCGCATCGGGCATCGGGCATCGTCATGCCCTTCTCGATGTACATCTGGCGCCACGAGTGGTTGATGGTCTTCGCCTGCGGGTGATCCGGCTGCGCCATGGCGTCCCAGATGCCGGTCTGCGGGCAGGGCCAGCCTGAATCGCAGGCGCGCAGTTCGCCCTCAAGCACCACCTCGCGCACCGTGCCCCGGCGCACGCGCGTCTGCTTCTGCCGTTCGGGCACGCGTACGGGCTCGCCCATGGAGTGCCACGTCAGGGCGCCAGCCGCACGTCATCGACCTTGCCGCGCGCCTTCCTGACCCATTCGGTGGTTTCAGTCTTTCCGCGGGCGTCGTACTCGCGCCGGGGGTCAATGAACAGGTGTTCGCGCGTATCCCAGTAGTCGGTCAGCGAGTTCAGCCCCATCACGTAGCCCACGGGCTTGCTGCCTTCGTCGTGGTGGTAGTCGATGAGCACGGTCTTCTGGTGGTGGGTGCCCTGGTCTTCCAGCAGCGTCTTCTCGCTGATCACGCCTCCGAGGCTGCCGGCCGCCCTGCCGGGACGGATGCCCTCGCCGATGGCGAGGCTGGCGCGGATGGCCTGACCATCGCCATCGCGCATGCGCACTTCGATCATGTGAGCGTTGGCCTTGTCCCGCGCCCAGCGCCACCACTTCGCGCAGTGGTCCGCGCGCTCCCAGGAACGAGGCTTGTCGGCGGCGCCCCGCGGGGCGGTCCCGCTTCCGACCATCGCGCTCCATTGAGCCAGGACCTCGTCGCTCGTCATATTGACGAGCATCCCATCGGTGTAGCCCGCCATGTGCTTCTCGACCTGGCCGCCCAGGTAGCTGTACCAGATCAGCAGGCGCACCTTGACGGGGTTCTTCTCGCGCGTGGCGATGCGCCGCAGCAGATCGCCATAGGTCTCTCCGCGCGGCCACTCGGTAGTCGAAGCCCCAGCACACCAGATCCACGCTGCTCTCCGCGCGTTCCAGATCGGCGGCGATGGAGGCGAATCCCTCCTGGCCACAGACCAGCATCTTGATGTGGTTGTTGGCGGTGACGGGGTGCGTGCGGTGATCGTTCTCCAGCAGCCATTGCACGGTCAAGATGGCATGGCGTCTCTGCTCGTCGATATCGAAAAGACGAAAGGAATCGCCGCGGCTACGCCGACCTGAACGGCCGCTGCCGCATCGGTTGAGCGGTCCCGCGCCCGCCGCGCGAAGGCGGAAACAGATGAGTGTGCCGGCGCATCTAACGGCCACCATGCACGACGTACAACCTTCAGCGGCATCGATCGCGCCGGAGCACCCCGCCGACGTCGATCTCGCGGCTCGGGCCGCCAAGGGCGACGAGCTTGCCTTCGGATGCATCATGCGACGTCACAACCAGCTGCTGTATCGCACCGCGCGCAGCATTCTGAAGAGCGATGACGAAACCGAAGACGCGCTGCAGGAGGCCTACCTACGCTGCTGTCGACGTGGCTGGTGCGAATCGTGATCAACGAATCACTGGGCCGCCTGCGCCGACGCGGCACACAGCGCATGCCCCTGGAGATCGCCATCGAACTGGCCGGGCAGCAGGCGCAGTCCTGGCTGGCGCACGATCCCGACCAGCAGGCCGATCGGATCGCGATGCGAGGCGAGCTGGGCCGGCTCATGCAGATGCGCATCGACAGGCTGCCCAATGTCTATAGAACCGTGTTCGTGCGGCGCGCGGTCGAGGAGCTGAGCGTCAACGAGATCGCCTCCGCACTGAAGATCTCCGAGGCCATCGTGCGGACCCGCTTCTTTCGCGCGCGCGGCGCCGCCGCCTGTTTCGAAGAATGCGCTGTCACATCCGCACCGGCCGCGACATCTAAAGGGCAGGACTGCGATCGCGCAGCTCCGCACCCCCGATGAAGAAGGAAACGCAATGCAAGAGGACACATCAAGCCATCCGCCACCCGCCGTGCCCAGCGATCCGACGCAGCGGCTTCGAGCGTCGGTCGAGGCACGCGACATCCTGGTGACGGCCTTCATCGGCGCCGCCATCTCGCTCACCGCCTGCGGCGACGGCTCCGACGGCCAGCAACAGAATCTCGCCGAGCAGAGCGCACAGCAGGCGGCCCTGGTGGATGAAGGCAAGCGGATCTTCCGCTTTGACACATTCGGCGACGAGGCCCAGTGGACCGACGCGCTGAGGATGCATGAGGTCATCAGCGCCGCCGTCGATCCCGTGACCGCGCTGCCGGTCGGACTGAAGGTCGACGCCGAGGCCTTGCCGGCGGCGGTGGCGCGGTATCCAGAACGGAAGGATCAATCTCACGAGCCCCGCCACGACCATCGCACTGCTCAAGCTCGATGCCGTGGTCGGCCTCAAGGGCAGGGTCGAGACGGTCGACGGCAAGGATGCGCTGACGCGGGTCGGCATCACCTGCGCGCTGTGCCATTCGACCGTCGACAACTCCTTCGCGCCGGGCATCGGCAAGCGGCTCGATGGCTGGGCCAACAGGGACCTGAACCCGGGCGCCATCGCGCTGTCTCCGGCGGTGGACGCGGCGATGAAGGCTGTCTTCAACGCCTGGGGCAAGGGCAAGTTCGATCCGCGCCACAACGTGGACGGCATCAGCAACCCGGTCGTGATTCCGCCGGCGCCACCGCAGCCGGTCGGGGCAGGCGGGTCTTCGAGGGCGCGGGAAAGTGCGTGGCCTGCCACAGCGGCGCATTGTTCACCGATGCCAATGCGATGTTGCATCCGCCTGCCGACTCGATGGCCGAGCCCGAGTTCCGGAGCTGTGCCGCGCGATCCGCGAGCAGGCAGTACCGCACCACGCCGCTCAAGGGCGCATGGCAGCACGCGCCCTACTTCCACAACGGATCGGCCGCGACGCTGGAGGATGTCGCCGCCACCTACAACGCGAAGCGAGCACTCGGCCTGAGCGCGCAAGAGATCGCCGATCTGGCCGAGTACCTGAAGTCGCTGTAGGGGCGCGAGATCCCGCCCCTGCCGCATATCCCACCATCCACCACGGTCAGGAAGACCCATGCTGAGAACGACAGACCCACTGGAGCCCATCTTCGGGACGGAAGCAACGCCCACGCCGATGCGCGCCTCCGAGCGCATCCGCCATCGGCTGGCCGCCGCAGACTGCCGCTACCACGCGAACGACAACATCTCGGCCTTCATCCGGCCAGGGGAACTCGAAGAGCTCAAGGCCGAAGTCCGGACCAGGATGCAGGAGTTGCTGCACGCACTCGTGATCGACACGGAGAACGACCACAACACGAGTCAGACGGCCGAGCGCGTGGCGCGCATGTTCCTGACCGAGGTCTTCCGCGGGCGCTATGTCCCGATGCCCGCGGTGACGGAGTTTCCCAACGCGTCTCGCGTGAACCAGCTGATGATCGTCGGCCCGCTCACGGTGCGCAGCGCCTGTTCGCATCATCTGTGTCCGATCATGGGGAAGCTGTGGATCGGCATCCTGCCCAACGAGCATTCCAAGCTGATCGGCCTTTCGAAGTACGCCCGCATCTGCGACTGGATCCTGGGTCGTCCGCAGATCCAGGAGGAGGCCGTAATGATGCTCGCCGATGAGCTGGAGCAGCAGGTGAAGCCCGACGGGCTGGCGCTCGTGATGGAGTGCGATCACTTCTGCATGCACTGGCGCGGGGTGAAGGACCACGAAGCCGCGATGACCAGCAGCGTGATGCGCGGCACCTTCCTGAAGGACGCGACGCTGCGCCGCGAGTTCCTTTCGCTTCTGAGCAGGAAGAGCGGCTGACCCGCGCCATGACGGATCCGGGCTCGGCGCCCTAAGCCGACCTGAACGGCCGCTGCCGCATCCACTTCGTCGCCACCCACTTCTCCCCGCGCAGCACCGGGCTGCTCGCATGCAGCGAGGCATGGTCGAGCTGGTCCAGGCTGTTGCAGTACTCGAAGTACACGGCATGGCCGCGCTGCGCGGATACCGCCCAGCCGGCCTCGGAGAAGACCGTCTCGCCGCCCTCGGGCACGTCGTTGAGGTAGCTGACCATCGTGCTGACGCGCTGGCCGCTGCGCGCGATCGAGGCCACGTTCGCCGGGTTCGACGGCACCAGGAAGTCGAAGTGCGGCGCGCTGCCCGCGCCCTGCGGATAGTGGAGCACCTGCAGGCCCTCCCCATGCTCGACCGGCAGGTTCATCACTTCCGCGATGCGCCGGTCGAGCCGCGCAATGAAGGCGTCTTCCAGCGGGCGGAAGAACATGCCGAAGCTGCCGCGCAGGCCCGTGACCACGTCGCGTCCGGTCTGCGGGTCGACGATGGTCGAGGGCGCGAGGCGCGGGCGCGCGAGCTCGATGAGCCGGGCGCATTCCTCGGCGCTCAGCACGTCGGTCAGCACCGCGAGCTGGGGCTGCGCGGCCCGCGCGGCGACGCGCACCGTCCGGTCGGAGGTGGCGATCGCCGTGCCGGGCCGAAGGCGTGGGGTCTCATACCCGTAGGCGGGCACCGCGCCATCCTGCTGCGGCAGTTCGACCATGTCGCGCGGCGCGGGCCTTCCGGCCGCCCGCGCCTGAACGAAGGCCGCGACGATCGCGCGGGCGGCTTCGGGCGCCATCTTCTGGCGCTGCATCTCCTCCACGATGTCGGCCGGCACCTGGCCGCTGTCGAGGTGCTGCTGGATCCACGGGCCCAGCTCGGGGGAGAAGCGCACGACAGTCGTCATGGCGCTACAGGTCCACGGCGACCCAGCCGGCGTCGCCAAGGCGGAAGCTTTCGGTCAGCTGCGCGCTGCCCGCGTTGCGCAGCACGTTGGCCACGACAGGAAACACCTTCTGCGCCTCGGGATCGTTCATCCACGGCACGGGCTCGACCTTGTAGGTGTAGTTCACGACCATCAGCCGGTCGGCCGGCGTCGAGCCGGCAGCCGCGCCGGCCTGCGGCGCGGCGTGCGCATCCCAGCTCACCACCTTGTCGAGCGTGAGCCTGGCAACGCAGAGATCGCCCTGCGGCGCCCTGGTGCCGTCGCGCCGCGGCATGTCGCGCGTCAGGTAGTACTTCCTGCCGGCCTCGGTGAGCTCGTAGCGCTGCACCTTCATGTGGTGCACCTCGTCCTCGTCCTTCCGGTCGATCTCGGCGACCGAGCCCGTGACGAGGCCGAGCCTCTCGAGCACCGGCATCTGGAGCGCGTCGCGCGCATGGGTTTCGAAGTCGTGCGCCGTCACGTCGATCGGCCAGCTGGTCTTGCCGACGCAGAGGTCCCCGCGGCTGGCGAGGTAGGTGCGCATCGCGGCGGTGAAGTTCTCGGCGTTCGCGTCGGTGGGCTTGCTGCCGCACGCGCCGAGCAGGCACAGGCCGGCCAGGGCGAGGCCGCCAACTACGGGGGAAAGGAAGGGGTGCATGGGATTCGTCCGGAGAGTCATTGAACACAGGTGGTCGGCGGCGTCGCGGGCGGCTTGTAGTCGTCGTCGAGCGTGTGGAGGAAGCACAGCAGATCGGCGATGTCCTGTTCCGACATCGGCGGCGCCGAGTGCGCCGGGCGGCCATCGAGCGGCAGCTGCGTGTCGATGTTGGCGGCGAATGAGGGCGGAAGATCGTCGTACTTCCGCACCGTGCCGCCGGTGTACTGGACGGTGACGAGACCGTAGCTCGGGAAGCCCGGGTCGGGCGTCGCCTTCGGCGTGCCGCCGACGGTCGGATACCAGATCTCCGGCAGGGTGTCCCGCGTGTTGTAGAAGCGGATCACCTGTTCGAGCGAGTGCATCACGCCGTTGTGGAAGAAGCTCTTGCGCGCGCTCAGGTTGCGCAGCGTCGGCGCCTTGAACATGCCGCAGAAGCCGTTGCCGGGCGCGGGTGCGTGGTCGGTGCGCAAGGGGCCGCAGATGCCGAGGTCGACGAAGTTCGCATCGGCATTGGCCGGGATCGCGGGATTGCGCGGCACGCCGATGGCCTCGTAGGAGAAGTCGGTGAACAGCGCCGAACTGCCGTTCAGGCCCGCCCCCTGGTAGTGGCAGGAGGCGCAGTTGGCTGTGCCGGGGTTGGTGAAGACCTTCAGCCCGCGCGCCTCGGCGGCGCTCAGGGTGCCGCCGATCTTGTTGCTCGCGTAGAGATCGAACTTGCTCGAATAGGGGTGGAAGCTCGCGTCCTCCAGCTGGTAGGCCTGCAGCGCGCCGCGCGCCTTCAGGAAGGCCGCGTCGGCGTCGGCGAACGCATCGGCGCCGAAGGCCTTGCGGAAGAGATCGGCATAGGGCCCGGCCTGGAGCCTGGCCACGACATCCGCCGCGCTGCCGTTGGCCATCTCGTTCGGATCGAGCAGCGGGATCCCCGCCTGGTCGGCGAGCGTCGGTGCCCGGCCGTCCCAGGTGAAGCCCCCGCCCGGGCCGGGAACGCTGATGCCGTCGGGGTTGTCGAGCAGGTCGGCGTAGGGGGGCGTGACGTCCTTGTAGCGCAGCGAGGGCACGGCGCGGGTGCCGGCCTTGTCGAGATGGGGGCCGCCGAGCTGGACCGACAGGTCGTTCGGCGGGCCGTAGGCGAAGTTGGGGTCGTGGCAGGTCGCGCAGGACATCTTTCCGGAGCCGGAGAGGCGCGGGTCGAAGAACATCTTCGCGCCGACCTGGGCCGCGAGGCTCAGCCTGGTGTTCGATGAAGGCGCGGGCGATGGGCCGGCCGCGGCTGCCGAAGGCGAAGCCGCGGGTGCGTCGCTGCCGCCGCACGCGGCGAGCGCGCCGCACAGCGCGATGGCAAGAATGAATGGGGATGCGCGCATGGCGACTTCCTGTCGGTCACGAGGTCGAGGGCAAGAATGCGAAAAGGGATGGCTCCGTGCGAGCCACCCCGAGCGGGAAAGCGCCGGCCGCGACGCCGCGAGGCGTGCGCGGCCGGCCGCCGCGCTTACTTCTTCAGCGCCCAGACATTGGTCTGGACGGCATCCGGACCGGTCTGCAGATCCGCCACCGTCACGTCGCCCGACTGCTTCTGCGCATAGCTCGCCGCCGCGATCCACGCGTGGTTGATCGGACGCACCGAGTCGAAGTGGGTGTCGGCGCTGCCGAGGTACTCGGGCAGGTTGGCGATGTTCTGCGCGATGAAATGCTCGGTGTACTTCGAGCGGTTCATGTACGAGGCATCGACGGCCGGGTCGGCGATCTGGAACATGTCCTGGAAGGTGCGCACCAGCGAGAAGTGGCTGTAGGCGTCGCCGTCCACCACGCCCGTGGGCGCATTGGGCTGGTTGCTCAGGATGCCGAAGATGCTCTCGCCGTGGCCCTTGTTGCCCATGCCGTAATTGACGATCGTGGTGTCCTTCGAATAGGTGCCGTCGGCGTTGTGCACCAGCGGCACCGTGCCGTTGCTCTTCGTCGCGTTCCAGCCGCAGCAGGAATTGAATGCGCCGGTGGCATTGCCTTCGTCGAACATCAGGATGATCGCGACGCGCTTCTGCGGGTTCTTCCACAGCGGGGAGGACTTGATCTTCGTCACCAGCGCATCGACGTAGTTGTCGCCGCGCGTGATGATCGCGCCGCCGGTGGCGGTCGGCACGTTGTTGGCCACGCTGCTGCAGTCGCTCGCGGTGACCAGGGTCGGATCGCTGCCGACCGTGCCCTTCACCGTGATGCCGTGCATGTCGTCGCACTGGTCGGGCATGACGAAGTTCAGCGCGCCCACCGCGCCGCTGGCGAGGTCGGTGCCGAGCTGGTCCTGGTCGTAGCCCGCGGGAATCGTGTAGGCCGTGCTGCTCTTGAGCGCGGCATCCCACTGGCCGCCACCCATCGTGCGGTTGCTGTAGAGCCACTCCGGCGCGCTGCGCACGTTCTGGTAGGCCATGCCGGGGTGATGCTTGGTCTTGTACAGGCCGGCGGGCATCGGCAGGTTCAGGCCGGGCGTGCCGACGGCCGTGGCGTTGCCGCCGAGCGTGCCGGGCGCATAGACGTGGTCCTGCGCGACCACCGCGGTGTCGGACTGGCTGTCGGCGCGCAGGTCCTGGCCCGGGTTGGTCGATTCGTTGTAGGTGCGCCAAGTCATGCCCGCGGCCGTCAGGGCATTGAAGAGGTTGGGCTTGCCGATGATGTTGTGGTTCACGCCGCTGGCGCCGCAGTTCGTCGGGACCGCCACGAAGGGCGAGTGCTGCATGCCCGGCTGGCTGGGGTCGGGCAGCGGCAAGTCCTGCACCGCATTCGCACCGGTCGCGGCGCAGTTCCACTGGTTGTCGTCGGTGATGCCGAAGTCGTCGGCGCCGCCGAGCGCGGTGTAGTTCGGCTCGCTGGGGTTGCCGGTCGCATAGTAGGAGGTCAGCTGGTTGCCCGCCTTCAGCAGCGCGTTGATCTTCGGCGCGAAGGCCGAGTTGCGGATCGACAGCGTCGCCTTGTTCTCGAGCATCACGACGAAGACGTTGTCGTAGCGCGGGATGCCTTCGACGTTGAAGGCGGCTTGCTGGGATTGCGCGAAGGTGATGGGCTTGCGCGTATCCGGGCCGGTCACCGCCGAATTGGGCGTGACGCCGGCCAGGCCGCCGAGCGTCGGGTCGCCGCCCGCCACCGCGAGCGCGTCGGGGAAGAGGTCGCCGCGATCGAGCTTGGTGATGGCGTAGGTGAAGCGGTTGTCGAGCAGCTTGGACTCGGCGAGCATCGCGACGCCCGCGGCGCCGGTGACGGTGCCGACGTCGGTGATCAGGCTGGCGGGCGAGACGCCGATGCGGGTCGCGAGGTTCTGCTTCTCGGTGGCGTAGTCGGTGCCGTTGGCTTCGGCCATGCGCGCGATTTCGGAGGACAGCGGGCTGATCACGATCGAGCCGCCGGCCTGTTCGTTGACCTGGCCGAGCGAGACGCGCAGCACGTCGCGGCTCGCGACCTTGGCGCCGCTGGCGGTGTTGGTCGCATCGGTGCCGATGTCGGCGATCAGGGCGGCATTGGCCGGGAGCCTGATGCTGAAGTGGCCCTTGCTGTCGGTGGTGACCGGGTTCTCGGACGACTCGCAACGGCCGTTGGCATTGGCGTCGACGCACACCTTGGCGCCGGCGTAATAGGCCGGCGCGATGGTCGGGTCGGTCGCGCTGCCCGGCTTGAAGTTGGTGGCGGTCACGACGCCGTTGAGCGACACGGAGGTATCGACAGGCGCTGTGCTGCCGCCACCGCCGCCGCACGCGGCCAGGATGGAAGCGGCGAGGACCGTGAGCGACGTGAGAAGGACGTTCTTGGATGTTGTCATGGATGTCCGGACGTAGGGTTTGGCGATGGAACGCATGGCGGGTCCGGGCCGAGGCGGAGCCGGACCCGGGCCGAGGGGAGAGTCCCCACGGGCCGAACGGACTCTAGGTCGGGGGTGTGACCGCCGCGTGTCGCCAGAATGAGAACTTTCTAATAATCGAAAATGCGGGCGCAGACGCATCCGGCGCACAATCGCCGGCGCGCCACGTCACCACTACACAAGAGAATCCATGCCTCGATTGATCCTGATGGAGCATCCCGGAGCGACCCGGCAGATCACGCTGAAGCCCGACGAAAACAAAATCGGCCGCATCCCGCAGAACGACATCGTGATCGACGCCGACCAGGTGAGCCGGGTGCATGCGTGCATCACCGTCGAGCAGGCCTTCGTCGTCCTGAAGGATTTGGGCAGCCGCAACGGCACCTTCGTGAACGGCACGAGAATCGACACCCAGGTCCTGGCCAACGGCGACAGCATCCGGATCGGCACTTGCGAGATGCGCTTCCTGTCGGGCGAGCAGGAGTTCACCCAGGTGGAGGCGCTTCGCCTGCTGACGGTGCCGGGCCTGCTGGTCGACATCGATCGGCTCGCGCCGGCCGAGCCTTCCACGGTGGCCAGCGCTTCGCGCTGAGGCGGCGGATCCGGCCTACGCCTTCAGGCGCCGTCCGTTCAAGCCGAGGCGGGACGCAGCAGCGCCACGAACGCCAGCGCCGCCGGCGACAGGCTGTGCGCCAGGCGGGTGATCAGGTAGATCGGCGGCACGCGGATCGGCAAATCCACCGGCAGCACGGCCAGCACGCCCAGCCGCGCATAGTGCGCCGCCTGGGAGGCCGGCATCACGGCGGCCATGTCCGTCAGTTCGAGCAAGGCGGTCATGGCGATGGGGGACGCGGTCTCCGTGACATCGAGCCGCTCCTGGATGCCGGCTTCGCGCAGCACGGCCTCGAAGCGCCCGCGCTGCGGCGAGCCCGGCGGCTGCAGGACCCAGGGCCAGTCGACCAGCTCGCGCAGCGACACCGACGCCCGCGCGAACAAGGGATGGCCCTTGCGCACCACCACCACCTGCGGCTCGCCGAGCAGCGGCGCGCAAAGAAAGTCCTCCGCGTTGTGGTCTTCGGTGAGACGGCCCAGCATCAGGTCGACCTCGCCGCGCGCCAGCTGCCGGAGCATCACGTCGCTGGTATCGACCACCACGCTCACCGCCACGCGCGCGTGCTTCTGCTTGTAGGCCGCCAGCGCCGGCGCGAGCAGTTCGGGCACCGCGCCCGGCACGCTGCCGACACGCAGCGAGCCGCTGAGCCCGCTGCGCAGCGCCTCCACCTCCTCGCATACCGCGCCGAAGTCCGTCAACACCCAGCGGGCATGGCGCACCAGTGCCAGGCCATAGGGCGTGGGCGTCATGCCGCGCGCCACGCGCATGAAGAGCGGGACGGAAAAGGTCTCCTCCAGCTGCTGCAGCAGCTTGGTGGCGGCCGGCTGGCTGATGCTCATCGCCGCCGCCGCGCGGCCCAGATGGCGGTGCTGGTCGAGCAGCGCCAGCAGCACCCATTGGCGCGTGCGCAGGCGCAGCAGCAGGCGCCATGGCGGGAGATCGGGGTTGGCGCAGCCGGGTGGAGTCATATACGGATGTATATGCATTCTTCAGAACATTCGATTGGATCGGAATGGCGAACTTCCCTAACCTGCGCTGGCGAAGCCCACAAGAAAACCGGAACCACGGAGACAAACCCATGCCCTTCCACCTTCTGCGCCGGGCGGTGCTGTGCGGCTGCGCCGCCGCCCTGCTCACCGCGCCGCTGCATGCCGCCGCCCAGTCGTCCTACCCCGACAAGCCCTTGAGGATCATGGTCGGGGCCTCGCCCGGCGGCGGCACCGACATCCTGGCGCGCATGCTCGCCGAGAAGTTCGGCGCCGCGCTCAAGCAGCCGGTCGTGGTGGAGAACCGGCCCGGCGCATCCAACACCATCGCGGCCGAACTCACGGCGCGCGCCAGCGCGGACGGCAGCACGCTGCTGCTGGCGACCAACACCGGCCAGGCCGTGGCGCCGCATCTGCTCAAGCTCAAGTACGACCCGCTCAAGGACCTGCAGCCGATCGGCCTGGTGGCCGTGATGCCCAACGTGCTGGTCGTGCCGGCGGATTCGCCCTACCGCAACGTCAAGGAACTCGTGGCCGCCATGCGCGCCAGGCCCGGCGGCTTCCGCTATGCCTCGTCGGGCATCGGCAGCACGCAGCACGTGGGCGGCGAAGCCTTCGCCCTCGCCACCGGCACCAAGGCCATCCATGTGCCCTACCGCGGCAGCTCGCAAGCCCACATGGACATCCTCGGCGGGCAGGTGGAGATGATGTTCGACAGCACCTCCTCGGCCATGCAGCAGATCAAGGCCGGCAAGTTCCGCGCGCTGGCGGTGGCGGCGGCCCGGCGCACGCCCGAGCTGCCGGAAGTGCCGACGCTGGCCGAGGAAGGCGTCAAGGGCGCCGACGTGAACACCTGGTACGGCCTCTTCGTCACCGCCGGCACGCCGCGCGCCGCCGTGGAAAGGCTGGCCAGGGAACTCGCCCTGAGCCTGAAGATGCCCGACGTGCAGGACCGCATCAAGGGGCTCGGGGGAGAGATCACGCCGCTGGGCATCGAGGCCTTCGCCGAGATGAACCGCGACGAATTCGAGCGCTACGGCAAGCTGGTCAGGGACGCCGGAATCCGCGCCGAATGAATACGCCAACAACCAAAGGACGATTGCCGATGAAACCCAGAATCGCAGTGCTGCTCGGCGACCCGAGCGGCATCGGGCCCGAGATGACGGTGAAGCTGCTGCGGCGGGCGCGCAACCTGGAGGCCGCCGATGTGCTGCTGATCGGCGACCCGCTGGTGCTCGCGAGCGGCGAGCGGATCGCGGACGAGCGTCTCGACCCCCTGAAGCTCCACGGGCTCGACGACCTGCGCTTCGAGCCCGGCCGCGCGAGCCTGCTCGTCCAGCAGACGATGGGCGGCATTCCGCCGCTGCTGGGCGAGTCGAACGCGCATTCGGGCCGCGCCTCTTTCGAGGCGATGGAGCTGGCCACCGAGGCCGTGCGCCGCGGCCTGGTCGCCGGCATCGTCTTCGCGCCGCTCAACAAGCATTCGCTGCGCCTGGGCGGCCTGACGCACGAGGACGAACTGCGCTACATGCAGGAGCGATTCTGGGTACCGGGTTTCGTCTGCGAGTTCAACATCACGGGAACGCTGTGGACTTCGCGCGTGACCTCGCACGTGCCGCTGAGGGAGGTGGCGGACCTGATCACTTCCGAGGGCGTGCAGGACGCGGTGCGCATCATCCGCGACGCCCTACGAAGCGCGGGGGTGGAGGCGCCGCGCATCGCGGTCTCCGGGCTCAATCCGCATGCCGGCGACGGCGGCTCCATCGGGCAGGAGGAGATCGAGGTGATCGAGCCGGCCGTGCGCGCCCTGCAGGCGCAGGGCATCGACGCGCGCGGGCCGTTCTCGCCCGACACGGTCTTCATCGGCGCGCGGCGAGGCGACTTCGACGCGGTGGTGTCGATGTACCACGACCAGGGCCAGATCGCGATGAAGCTGCTGGGCTTCGAGCAGGGCGTGACGCTGCACGGCGGCCTGCCGGTGCCGGTGGCCACCTCGGCCAGCGGCAGCGCCTTCGACATCGCGGGCAAGGGCATCGCCAATGTCGAAGGCCTGCAGCATGCCTTCGACCTGTGCGTGCGCATGAGCCGCGAGCGCGCGGCGATGCCGGCCTGAGGGCGAGGGCCGGCGCCGGGCCGGGTCAGGTCCGCGCGGGGATGCCCAGGCCCTTGACCACCGCGGGCCGGGCGACGAAGGCCGCGAGCGCGCGCGTGACGTGCGGAAATTCCTGGATGCGCACCAGATCGCCGGCCTCGTAGAAGCCGATCAGGTTGCGCACCCAGGGGAAGGTGGCAATGTCGGCGATCGTGTAGTCGTCGCCCGTGATCCAGGCGCGCTCGGCGAGCTGCTTGTTGAGCACGCCGAGCAGACGGGCCGCCTCCGCGACGTAGCGGTCGCGCGGGCGCTTGTCCTCGAAGTCCTTGCCGGCGAACTTGTTGAAGAAGCCGAGCTGGCCGAACATCGGGCCGATGCCGCCCATCTGGAACATCAGCCACTGGAGGGTCTGGTAGCGCGCGGCGGCATCCCGCGGCAGGAACTTGCCGGTCTTGTCGGCGAGGTAGATCAGGATCGCGCCGGACTCGAAAAGGGCCAGCGGCTTGCCGCCCGGGCCATCGGGATCGAGGATGGCGGGGATCTTGTTGTTCGGGCTGAGCGACAGGAACTCCGGCGACATCTGGTCGTTGTCCGCGAAGTTGACGAGGTGCGGCTCGTAGGGCAGGCCCGTCTCCTCCAGCATGATCGAGATCTTGACGCCGTTGGGCGTGGGCAGCGAATAGAGCTGGAGCCGCTCGGGGTGCTGGGCAGGCCACTTGCGGGTGATGGGGAAGGCGGAGAGATCGGTCATGGAGCGGAGCCGGGTTGAGTGGGCGGCTAGTTTCGCTGAATTCATCGCCTCGGCTCCCGCGGCCGGATCTGCTCCCCTGCGGAGTGAAGGGACGCACTGCTCGATAGCGCGCGAATGCGCCGCCAGGGCTGACCCATCAAGCGTGGCCAGAGAGGCGCCACGCACCCTCACTGTGAAACGTAGTGTGTCGAGTTCCCGGCTCGATACAGAGCCATACGGCTTGCGGGCAGATGAGGTGGAACTTGGCCAAGAATCCGGCCATCCGCAGACCGAACCACCACCGAAACATCATGAGCATCCGATCCAACGCCATCATCTTCGTCGCCGCCATCGCAGCTTCGGTCGCGGCGCTCACATTCGCCGCCCCTTCGCTGGGGGGCGACACGGCGGTCAGCGATCAACGGCAGGCGCCCGAATTCCAGGGCATCGACACCTGGCTGAACTCCCAGCCGCTGACGGCGAGTGACCTGCGCGGCAAGGTCGTGCTCGTCGACTTCTGGACCTACACCTGCATCAACTGCCTCAACCATCTGCCCTACGTCCAGGAATGGAACGAGAAGTACAAGGACAAGGGCCTGGTCGTGGTGGGCGTGCACACGCCGGAATTCGCGTTCGAGAAATCGACCCGCAACGTGCAGGACGCGATCCAGAGACTGAAGATCAGGTACGCCGTCGCCCAGGACAACGGCTACGCGACGTGGAAGGCCTTCAACAACCAGTACTGGCCGGCGGTCTACCTGATCGACAAGCAGGGGAAGATCGTCTACTCGCACTTCGGCGAGGGAAGCTACGGCGAGACCGAGAAGAAGATCCAGGCGCTCCTGGCGGAGCCGGCGCAAGCCTCAACGTCCACGGGCTCCTGACATGAGGAAGATCTGGTTCGCGCTGCTCTTCTTCGCGGGCGGCATCACGCACGAAATCCGCAATCCGACCCACTGCCTGTGCATCGCGTCCCGCCAGCCCGCCAAGCCCAGGACCTCCCGTCGCACCTAGGGCCTGTTAACACAAGCGAAGTCCATCGGCGATCAGCGCGAAGCTGATGAAGCCGAGGAACATCACGTCGAGTTTCTCGAAGCGCGAGAAGATGCGGCGGAATCCCTTGAGGCGCCGGAACAGCCGCTCGACTTCATTGCGGCGC
>NZ_JBFTPS010000061.1:0-38260 GCF_056398605.1 Variovorax sp. 01T432 | reverse complement strand
GCGCTCATCAACGAGATTGGTCCATTCAAGACCTTCGGTTCCTGTCGCAGGAAAGTGAGCCCGCATGAGTTCGTGGACGCGACGTGTGTTCATCTGTTCCTGGGTTGGCTTGAAAACTGGAGGTGCATGCGAGTGTCGGCTTTTGGCCGAAGGACTAAGCCGCTCGCGCGGCAGTTGCCTCGCCACCGCCGTGGTTGCTCGTAGGGTTTCTGGTTCTTGCCAAGTTGACGGCTGAGGCAATCCGCCTCGCCTTTCGACTGGAGCCGAACCATGAGTTCATTGACGCCTTCCGTCTCCCCGTTGCGCCAACGCATGATCGACGACATGCGCATGCGCATGCGCAAGTTCAACGGCAAGACCCAGATTCACTACATCCGCGCCGTGCGCAGGCTCGCCGCCTTCCTCAAGCGATCGCCAGATACTGCCACCGCGGAAGACCTCCGGGCCTTCCAGTTGTACATGGTCGATACCGGCACGTCCCCGCCGACCATCAACTCCACGCTCAGCGGCCTGAAGTTCTTCTTCGACGTCACGCTGGGCCACGCCGAGCTGATGGTCAAGGTGCAGCCCGTGCACCAGCCGCGCCCGCTGCCGGTGGTGCTGAGCTGTGACGAGGTCGCTCGACTGATCGCCGCTGCACCGAACCCCAAGTACCAAGCGGCGCTGTCGGTGGCCTATGGAACCGGGCTACGCGTCAGCGAGGTCTGCGCGCTGAAGGTCAGCGACATCGACAGCGAGCGCATGACGCTGCGCGTGGAGCAAGGCAAGGGCCGCAAGGACCGCTATGCCATGCTCTCGCCGGTGCTACTCGAGAGGCTGCGGGCATGGTGGCGGGTGGGCCACGCGCAGGGCAAGATGCTGCCCAACGGCTGGCTGTTCCCGGGGCTCAACCCGATGGACTCGCTGTCCACCCGGCAACTCAATCGCGCGATCCATCTGGCCGCCGACGCCGCCCACATCGACAAGCGCGTGTCGATGCACACACTCAGGCACAGCTTCGCGACGCACCTGCTGGAGCAAAAGGTCGACATCCGGGTGATTCAGGTGCTGCTGGGCCACAAGCGACTGGAGACCACCGCGCTGTACACCCACGTAGCCACCGAAGTGCTGCGGGCAGTGATCAGCCCGCTGGAGATGCTGCCGTCGTCGTAACCCGGCCGTCGTGGCACGCGCCGCCCTGGAAGTCGCCGACATCTTCCGCCTCCATGGACCCGCCTGGCGCCAGACTCAGCGGGGTCACCTGAGCCTGGGCCAACTCAAGGTCATGTCGGCCATCGAGCAGTGCCGCAGTGCGGCATTGGGCGGCCATGTCTTGCGTTGCGAAGGCTGCGGGGCCGACCAGGTCAGCTACAACTCCTGCCGCAACCGGCACTGTCCGAAGTGCCAGAGCAGCGCTGCCCAACGCTGGCTCGAGGCTCGACAGACCGATCTGCTGCCGGTCGAGTATTACCACGTGGTCTTCACGCTGCCTGCGCCCATTGCCGACATTGCGTATCAGAACAAGGCCGCGATCTACGGCCTGCTGTTCGACATGTCCGCCAACGTGTTGTTGACTATCGCAGCCGATGCCAGGCATCTGGGCGCACGCATCGGTGCCACGCTCGTGCTCCACACCTGGGGCTCGGCCCTGACGCACCATCCGCACATACACGGCATCGTGCCCGGCGGGGGCCTGACGCCCGATGGCAAGACCTGGATTGCTTGCCGACCCGGCTTCTTCCTGCCCGTGCGCGTGCTCTCGCGTTTGTTCCGACGACGCTTCCTCGAAGGGCTTGAGCAGTTGCATCGCGCTGGACGACTGCAGTTCTTCGGCGAGCACGCGGCGCTGGCGCACGAGCAGGCCTTCGCCGAATGGTTGGCGCCGATGCGCCGGCATGAATGGGTGGTCTATGCCAAGCGTCCCTTCGCCGGGCCACAAGCCGTATTGGCATATTTGTCGAGATACACCCATCGGGTGGCGATCTCCAACAGCCGTCTGGTTGCGCTGGATCAGCGCGGCGTGACCTTCCGTTGGAAGGACTACCGAGCCAAGGGCCGCACGCGCCACAAGACCATGACGCTGGAGCCGCAGGAGTTCATACGGCGATTCCTCCTTCACATCCTGCCTGGCGGCTTCCATCGAATCCGCCACTATGGGCTACTGGCCAATGGCAATCGCAGCGAGTGCCTGGGACTGGCGCGCGCCGCGCTGCAGGTCAGCGTCGAGCCCCACCTGAGGGAGCCAGCGATAGCCGTGCCGACGTTCGTTTGCTGGCACTGTGGCCGACCACTGGTCGTGGTCGAGGTCCTCATGCGCGAGCGCCCATTGATCCGGGCGCCGCCGGCGTCGGTCCGCACATCATGAGCGCCAAGCCCAAGCCAGCCAGAAACAAGCATCGGTCCTCTCCCGTCGGGAACTGGTGCGGGCACGCCGTGCGCCCTCCAACGCGGGACCGGGGTCAGCGACGCTGCCACATCGTCGCCCAAGCGATACGACCTATCGCCCAACCTGTTCAGGCATCGGCGCCGGTCCAACTACCGACCTGCAACACGAAGACACGGACCCTCAATCGGCCGCATCATCCCCTCCAATCGCCATAGTGCTCGGCAAGCATCGCCTCATTCGCCGCGGCTTCCTCCCTCGAGGCTTGTCCAACACCTGCCCTCAGGTCGGTGTTATGCGCAGGCTCGTCTTGCAGGCCGGGCAGATGTCGGACAAACCTAAACGAATCCGGCCTTCCGACGCATTCTGCCTCGCCGCCCGCCGGCGCGGCCCGCGACGTGCCGCCCTCGTTGCCTTCGCCCCGTTACTCCAGCCGATTTAGTGCCGCGCCGTCCCACCCGCGCCCTCGTGTGGGGCGGATCTGAATGGCCCGGGCATAAGCGACGACGAGCCGGAGGAGCCGCGCTCTAGCCAGGCGTCGGGAGGGTGAGATTGCCTACGGGCGCGAGTTCCCCCCAGCCGAGAGCTGGCCGGTGGTCCGACTTGGACCAAGGGAGTTCGCACAAAGGAGAGCTACGCCCACCACTCATCAGCATGAAACCAACACAAATGGCCGGCAAAAACCAACTGCAACTTGCTTCGTGAAGTACTATTGAATCAAACGTAACAAACGCGTAGGGTTCAAGAGATACAAGATGGCCGGTGAGCAAGTCGTATGGATAGCGGAAAAGCCCTCGGCGGCCAGGGACCTGGTCGCGGGCATGAAGCTCGCCTATGGGGTCACCTGCACGAACGAGAGCGCAGCGGGACGTGACGGCTACTTCGTCATGGGCAACGGGGATATCGTGCTGCCGCTGGCAGGCCACTTGCTGCAGACGGCGAGGGTCTCCGAGTACCTCTCTCCCGAGATGGCGCAACTCGAGGAACAGCGCGCGTTCGACCGGTACAAGGACTTCCTGCCGGTACTTCCCCCGAAGCTGATCACCCATCCCCGCACCGATGAGAAGAAGGGCGCAAGGGACAAGAGCGCCGGCGCCCGGAAGCCGTTCGGTCCGTACATCGTCGCCAAAAAGTTCCTGCGCCGCGGCGTCAAGGTCATGAATGCGGGGGATACCGACCGCGAAGGCCAGCTGATCGTCGATGAACTGCTTGAGCATTTCGGGATTGATCCGTCGGGGCCGAACGTGTTCCGCGTCGAACTGGTCTCCAATCGGGCCGAGGACATCGCCGCGACGCTCAAGAAGCCTTTCGAGCGCAACGGAGCTCCGAAGTGGGCCCTGCGCGGCGAGGCTGCGCGCGTTCGCCAGTACCTGGATTGGGTATGGGGCTTGAATCCGTCGATGGCCTACCAGGCGATCCTGCGCAAGTCGAATGTGGGCGTTGGCCGCGTGCAGACGCCAGTGCTTGCGATGGTGGAGAACCGCCGTCTCGCCATTGCCAATTTCAAGCCGGTCGACTACTTCATCCCCGTGATCACCCTGCGCGACGGCACCGTCATGCGTTGGCACAAGCGGGAGGAAGCCGCCGGCAAGCCGGGTTTCGACCACGAAGGCCGGATCATCGACGAACAGGTGGCCAAGCAAATCGTCCGAGCGATCACCGGGGGCCTCAAAGGCACTTGTGTCCAGGCCACCGCCAAAGAACACAGTGAGAAGCCGCCGCTCCCGTTCTCCCTCGGGGCGCTCCAGGCCGAGGCCGCGCGCCAACACGGCATGACCCTGGACGAAGTGAGCGAGGCGGCGCAGAACCTCTACAAGAGCAAGGCGATCTCCTATGTCGGTACCGACTGCCGGTTCCTGCCTGAATCGATGCATGCGGACGCGCGCAAGGTGATGGGCCAGCTCGCGAAGCTGTTCCCTGGCCAGGCACAGGGCGCCCACATGGAGATCAAGGGAGCAGCCTTCAACGACTCGAAGCTTGACGAGCACTTCGCCATCGTGCCCATGGGCCTGCCCAGCAGCGGTGCCGGGCGGAACGAGCAGGCAGTCTTCCGCACGATCGCCAAGCGGTTCATGGCTCAGTTCTACCCCGACTACCTCTACAAGCAGCACTCGCTCATCGGCCGGTTCGGCCAAGACGAGTTCCGCGCCAGCCAGAAGCAGGAGATCCGCAAGGGCTGGAAGGAGGTCGAAGCCGATGCCGAATCAAGCGGCGACTCCGAAGATGGCCGGGCCGGCGAGACGGAAGTGCGAGGCGAAGTGCAAAGGATGCGCTCATGAGCGACCCCACCGACAAGTTCGGCGGCTACCAGAGCGGGGCCGTCATGTATGCGGTGAGCGCCAAGGTTGAGTCGAAGCGGACTACGCCGCCAAGTCCGTACACAGAGGACGAGCTGATGGACGACATGCTGTCAGCTCACAAGTTCGGGCGCAACGACCAGGAGCGCGAAATGCTGAAGCGCGTCCAGGGCATCGGCACCTCCCGTACCCGCGGCACGATCATCACGAATCACCTCGATCGGGATCTGCTGCGCCGGGTCAAGAAGGGCAAGAAACACCAGCTGCACATCACCGAGTTCGGCACGCACCTGCTGAGCCAGCTGCCGGATTCACTCAAGAGCGTTTCGATGACCGCTCTCTGGGAACTGGCGCTTGCCGATGTCGCCGAAGGTCGGGCCAGCCCGGAGCTACTAAAACAAAAGATTTCGGAAATGGTGAAACGGTTGCTCTCCGAAGCGTTTTCGTCGCGTGGCGTTTTGCCGACAGTTTTCAAAGGGAAATGACCGAGACGAAAATGCATTCGTCCGTGGAAGAATGGCGACACAATGTAAAGGGTGAAAACGAAATGAATCTGAATCTCTCACATCAAGCAAGGGCACATCAAATGACAGCACTTTTGGGGGGCGTGGCAATGACAATGAACGGCATCGCCCCGTCGCCGGAACGGGCGAACCAGCTCAATACTCTCTTGGACCGCATCTCGGCTGGCGTCGACGTCACCGTCGAGAAGGTGAAGAGCGTCCTGTCCGCATATGCGGCCGGGGGCGCGCCTGCACGAACGGACTTGCTGGCCGCCGGCGCCGAATGGCGGGCCAACGTCCCCGTCCTTCGCCAGGTGCCCGAGGCTGCGCACGAGGCCGACCGCAGCAACTCTCCGCGAGGCTGAGAGCAATGCACGCGGCCGCTGTGAGCCAAGCGTCGGCGAGTCGCCTTGCCCGTGTGATGGCGCGCGTCGAGTCGCTACCTGATGATCTGCGCGCGATGTTCGATCTGAGCATCGTGCGTGGCCAGCCGAAGGCTGCGGTCTGCCGCGAAGGCCGGATGGATGGCGCGATGTTCGATCAGACCTACTCGCGCCTGCTGCGTGAGCTGAAGCGCGATCCCCATGCGCGCCTCGTCCTGCCGCAGGTTCCGCGCCTGCGCTTCCCCTTTCCACCTAAGAAGCCATAGGCGCCGGAGCTCCTCATGACCAAGCCGTCTGAAGGTTGGGACAACCCAGTCGTGCTCGACGATATCGAGCTGTACCACTTCGCGACCGAGGGTGAGCGAAAGCTCGCCGCCAGTCTGATTCGCTCGAGCATTGACGACATGGTCCTGCTTCAGAAGGTTGACGCGGCTGAGCGCAGTCTGAACAGGAACGTCACCGTGGAGGAGCTCCGGGTGAGTCGCGAGTGGGTCGCCAGCAATGGCGGCGTGCTCTCCTTCGAAGAGTGCTGCAACATTTGCGCTCCCGACTTGGACTGGCGCTCCGTCCAACATGCAATCCTCTTGGATCCTTCTGGCGCGCTCGAACGCATCCGCACGCACAACTCCGCGATCGTCGATAACGATGTGGCGCTGCCGCAGACCGAGGCGGAGATTGCGCGCGGAGACGAGCCGGTCACCACTGGTCGGCTCGCGATGAGCCTGCTGCACATGGTCCAGGCTGATCTCGACTTTGCCCCTGAGGATGAGGCCGGTTCCCGGCCGCTGGCCTATTGAATCGAGCACGCCCTGCGATGATCTCTGTCGAGCGCCTTCTCACCAATCTCGCCATCTCGCATGGCGTTTCCTTTACGGCCAGCGGAGTCTCCTATGGGGCGACGGAGGTGTTCGGGTCGCCGGACTTCTCGTTTATGCCGGCGGTCGTCGCGGAGGCTGTCCGCATCGCGCGCGCTCTGAGTGTCGGCATCGAGAGCGAATTCGACATGGAGCTGGTTGGCGCGCAGTCTTCGCCGGCTGCGGAAGCCTTCGAGTTCAACGTGACCGTGCGCCCACTCGGCGACGACGTCGGCGTCTTGCGAGGGCTCCTCTTCCAGCAAGCGGCAGATCGGGTCTTCCGCTGGCACGCGGAGAAGCTCGTTGACTTGATGGCGGTGTTCGCACGCTTCAAGGAAGACGGGTACGAGCAGGAGCGCCAGTCCCTTGAGTCCTACACGGCCGCGCTCGCCGCGCGCGTCGAGGCCCATCAACCCCAGATTGCAATGGCCACATGACCACCACCAACGGAAATGGCGCCCACGGCGCATCCACGAGCGTAAGCGCTACGCCCTCGACCTCGCTTGGGTTCGGAGCGAACAAATTCCTGCGCCATCAGCTCAAGACGGGTCGTTTGCACACGAAGGGCTCAGGCGTGGCGGCAAGTGAGCCGGAAGTGCCCGAGGACTCGTCCTCCGAATCCTTGAGCGCGGCAGACGTTGCCGCGGGAGCCGACGCCGCTCTGGCGCCGCGAACTGCTGCTCCTAGTCCTGCTACCGTACCACGGGCTGTGCGCTTCGTTCGCCCGGTCCAAACTGAATCGGGCGGACCGGTCGGATCGAAGCCGACTGCCCCGCCAGCGGCCGTGCCTGCCGCTGCTCCGGCCCCGCCTGCTCCGGTTGAGGCAGCCGCAGCAACACGGGTGGCCGGTTTCAGCCGAGCGCCTGAACAGGGGGCCGCTCGAGCTCAAGCCGCGCCGGTGGCCGGCTTCGCCGGTGCAGTTGCCTCGCAACGCGTCGCAGATGCCACAAAGGTTCACATTTCAACCGTCAAGCTGCTCACCCGCCTGCTCGGTGCTGTCGCCGCGAGGCCCGGAATCATGGCCGAGGAGCACGTCCGCAGCGAGACGCTGCGCGACTTGCATCGTCAATCGCTCGAACTCGGCACGTCGCTCGCGCAACGCTGCGTCCTGAGCGGCCCGATTCCCGACTGGCTTCGGGCGCAGGCCACCGACGCCGCCGCCAACACGCTCTGCATGGCCTGGGAAGGCGGGATGAGCGCGGACAAGATCAAGGGCTTCAACGAATCGCTTGCGTTGCAGCTGGGCGCTATCGCACAGGACGCCGAGGCTATCGCGGGTCGGGTGGGCTTTGACGGATACGCGGTGGCCGACACCGTCGAGACAGCGCAGGCCCGCCTATACGTCTCGATCACTGCCGCCATCGGCCGCTTGAGCGTGCTGGGCGTCCCTCCCGTGCGTGGTGCGCAGTGCATCGGCGAGGTTGTCGACCATCTGCAGGCTACCGAGAACCACGCGGGCCTGAAGCTGGATCTGCGCACCGCGTGGCTGCAAGGCAGCCTTGGCCGGTGCACGGACCTGATCGTTGCCGTCCTCCAGTCCCAGGCGCTTGTGCCAGGCGGCGAGGACCGTCTCACTTTCGCACAGCGTCAGGCGCTGAGTCTCTTCCAAGAAGTCGAAAACTATGCGCAGCAATTCATCCATCGCAAGCCTTCCGACCCGATCGAGGGCTCTTCCGAAGGCGCGGAACCTGATCCTGGTTCTATGCCTCGGGCTCGGTAACCTCGGCATCGCTCAGGCTGCAGTCGACTACTGCGGTCAGGCGACATCCGCCAGCCAGGCCGCGCTGGACCGCGCGATCCAGCGCCAGAACCGGGCGAACATCACCCTCTCGAGCGCAATCGCGCAAGCGGCCAACTGCCAGAGCACCGTCAACGGCGCGATCGCCCGGGTGATTCCCCAGATGGCCGACTGGCGCGGCTCGACGGGCATCCTTGATCGCATGGCGAGTTCGGCCGTGGGTCAGCTGACGAGCGCCGCGTGTTCGGCGCTGAACCAGGCGACAAGCCAGGTCACGGGACAGATCAACAGCAGCGTCAACCAGAACCTCTATGGGCTCAACAACGGTGTCAGCAGTGGCCTGGGGGGTGGCGCGCTCGGAAACATCGGCAGCAGCGTCGTTGGGTCCGCGACGGGGAGCCTCGCAAATGGCGTCTCGACAGGCGTGAACCAAAGCGCCAACGCGGCAAGCGGATCGATCTGGAACTCGATCTCTTGCACGATCAGCGGCAAGTGCTGAGCACCAACGAATAGGCGCCTCGCCAAACATGAAGCTTCTCCATCCGATTCTCCGTCTCGCGCCTGCGCTGGCGCTCTACGCGTTCGCCGGCGCTGCGTACGCAACCACATCTGTGATCGACGTGGCGCTGATAGTGCAGGTGCAACAGGCCTCGTTGGCCATCACACAAGCAATCACGCAAGGGCTCTCAGATCAGACGATGACGTTGACCCAAAGCATCAGCGATCTGAAATCGGGCTTGGCCAGCGCGATCTCGGGCGCAGCCGAGACGACGGCGCAGGCCTCGGCCGGGACCGCCAAGGTCATCAGCGAATCGGCGCAGCGTACGGCCTCCGAACAGGCTGCGATCCGCAACGAGGAGCGCTTCAGCGGGGTGGACCCGTGCAACGTCTTGGTCAGCACCATCGGGACGTCATCGGCAAGTCGAAATGGTGTGACCGCCACGGGCGGAGGAGGTGGCGGCCAGCCAAAGCCTGCGCCGGGTGGCTCGGGGGGGATGGATGCGGTCTTGAACGTCGCCGAGAAGCGAGCACCGGCGGGTCTGCCCGAGGTCGAGGCCGCGCGGTCGGCAAAGGCTGCCTGCTCCACCTTCGCGGACGGGCCGCTGCGAGGCCAGGCTTGTGCCGATTCAGGCTTCGCAACTTCGAACAGCGCAGGCTATCCGAACGCCGACATTCGCGCCTCGACACTATTTGATGGGCCACAGACGGCTGGTGACGGCACGGTCGTCAAGCGACGCCTGACGGTTGACCTGGCCGGCAATGACGGCACCGCCGTGCGCGCCCTGATGCGCAACCTCGATCAGCCGGTTCAGCTGCAGGACCTCTCCAAGGCCCAGCGCAACACCGACGCGGGCCGGCAGTTCCTGGCGCTGGAGGATGCATTCGCAGCGCGAATGAGCGTTGCGAAGTACCCGCAAGAGGCCCAGGCGAACCTGATCGCAGCCAAGCCGGAGCTGATTCCGATGTTGCAGCAGATGCTCAAGTCCGATGACGCCGCTTTTGTCCAGGGCTACCTGCAGAACAATGCGCCGAACTGGTCGAGCAAGGGCATCTCCATGGCCGAACTGATCGCACTGGAGACGCAGCGTCGGTTCATGAATCCCGACTGGCAGCTGCGACTGCTCGCGATGTCAGACACGGATCTCGCGCGCGAGAACGTTCGAATGCAGTCCCTGAATGCTTGGCTGCAGAGCATCGCGCTTGACCGCCAGATCGTCACCTCGGTGATCGAATCGAACTCCGCCCAGGCTGCCATTCGCTCGGAAATGATGCCGCAGCTCATCGCCGCGAACAAGCGGGCGGTCAACCGCTGATCCCAGAAAGCACAGAAGAAATGAACAGCCCGCAAGCCTCGTGGTTTCCCGATCCGTCGCACAAGCCGCGCGCCAAGGACAACCTTGTCATCACGGACTTCGCAACGATGGAGCGGGGCGACGCCGCATGTCTTGTCATCAAGGCCGAGCCCGGCATGCAGCCGCCCGTCAGCGCCCGCTGGCTGGCCTCCGCGCTCGAGCTGACTTTCCAGCATCCGCCGGCGCGGACCATGCTCTTCGTGGCGCCGAAGTTCCGCAGCAAGTGGGTCAACTCGGTCGTTGTCGCGCTCTTCGAGGGGCCGGGCTCGATCGTGAAGGGGCGGATCACCATCAACGACATGGTGCCCGTGCCCATCACGCGCTGATTCACCGCGGGGCCGCTCCGGCGCGCTCTGGCGCCGCGAATTCTCCCCTTACCGCCCGCATGCCAGAAAACATTTGCGCAGAAATGGCGAAGTGCATAGATCATTGAATCATGGTTATGCCGTCAAACAAATTTAGCGCCAAAGAGAGAGGCGCCCTGCAGGACATGCTTGATGCGCCAGAGCGCGTGGAGATCCACGGGTCCGATCGTGCGTGGCGTGCCGGCTTGCTCGCTGTAGTCATGGCAACGGCCTGCATGAGCTTTGGGACTGCACATGCGGAGTGGGCTGCGCCTTATCTGTCGCATATCGATGCGCCTCCGGCGTCGTTCTTCGCGAGGAAGGCCACGGTGCCGACCTCCGAGGCTGGCGTTGCCGCGCTCCTGCGGCGCGATGGCGCGCAGGAGGTCGCCTCGACCGCGGTGACAGTGCGGCCGACGGTGTATCCACTTGCCTTCAGCGCTGGGATGAACGAGGACCAGATCCATGAGAAGGTCGTCCAGTTCGTGTTCGGCAAGCCGGTGGTGGAGCCAGGGCTGGGCGGGCTCATGCGCCTGCAGAACAATCTCGAGGCGGACCTTCCGAAGACGCAGTCCCCGATGTCCTGGAGCTATATCGCGAAGGACGGAAACCAGTCCGGCTGCGCTCTTCTCATCAGCGACCAGCACGCCGCGGCGATCGGCTCGCTCGCCCGTGCCACCGGCCTGAGCACCGAGGCGGCGTTGGATTTCGCGGTGATCCACGAAAGCGCTCATTGTGCCCAGCAGGCCGAGATCCTGGCGGCCGCATTCGACGTGATGAGCCGCGGACGCGTGCAGGCCCAGCGAATTGCCTCCGGCATGCTCGGGGCAAAGGTGGAGTCCATGATCGCCGGCGGGAAAGAAGGCGACCTGTTGACAGACAACCTGCTGGCCGGCCGACCGAACGAGCTGAGCGCGGAGCGCTTCGCGGACGGGTTCGCGCTGCTGGCCCTGATGGCGCAAAAGCGGATCTCCGGGCAACAGATGGAAGGGCTGATCGCGTGGCGCCTCGGCGATGCCGCGAGTCACAACACCGCCAGTTTCCTCGCACACATCCGTGACGAGGTGCGCAGAGATCCTGCCTCCTTCGCCGCGATGCAGTCCGCCGGTGACTCGGGCTTCGATGCACAGGCGATCGCGTCTTTCCTGCGACCGCGATGGAACGACTTCGAGAAAGCCGCGGCCGTGGCGCATCGCGAGAGCAGCGCCGGACTCAAGGATGTCCTGGTCGCCAGCCAGAGAACGCGTGCCGCCGAATCCGTCATTACCTATTCAACAGCGGCTGAACCTGGCCGTGCAACTCCCCCTTCCAACTAGAGACCCGAGATGGCAACACAGAATCGCTTTTCCGCCGCAGAGCAAGCTCAGCTCACGGCGATGCTCGAGGCGCCCGAGGTGATCGAGGTGCACGGCAACGACGTCGCCTGGAGGAACAGCGTCCTCGGCACGATGATGGCCACGGCGGCGCTGACGTTTTCGGCGGCTGCCCATGCGGACTTTTCCGACATGTTCCAACGCACGATGGGCAACGTTGCCAGTAGCGTTGCCACCAGCGCGATGTCGACCGCCGTCCGTCAGACGATGCAGGGCGGGGTCGACATGGTTGGAAAGTCGGTGAAGCAAGCGGTCAACGGGCCGTCCGCTGCGCCAGATGCGCGCAGCGGCCTGGTGCGGACCAGCACCGTCGCCACGGGCGGCCGCCCCTCGCTGGCGCAGTCGCTCGGCTTCGGTCGCTCGGACGTTCCGCAGTCCGCGAACGACCTGGCCGAGGTCATGCTGCGAAACGATGTGGGCTCGATCGCAGCGACTTCTTCCCTTCGACCCGTGTTGTTCCCGGTCGTCGTGACCGCGGGCAACGAGTACAGCCAGTTCGACGAGGCTTCCCGGCGGGCGGCGGCCGCGGTGCCGCCGGCCGGCCCCGGCGGCCAAGGCCTCGTTCGCGACAGCATGATGCAGTCCCGGAGCGACGCGCCTGCGGCCATGATGTACATGGGGGCGGCACCCAATACCGCCGCCTGCATGATCGTGATGCATGCCGACAAGGCCGATTACGCAAGGCGGATGTCGCAAATGACCGGCCTGTCGACGAAGGAAGCGATGGACTTCGCAGTCATTCATGAAGCGGCGCATTGCGCTCAGCAAGGTGAGTCGATCGCCGCACAGCTCGAGGCGCAAAGCGGACGGGGTGTGCAGGCGCTTCAGCGTATGTCGTATTCCGGCCTGGTCGACGTTCACACCGAGCGCGCCATTCAGGCCGGCGGCGCGGCGGGTCTGAACAATCCGAATGCCGTCGACAATGCCGCGCGCTCCGCAGAACGCTACGCCGACGCATTCGCCGCGCTGGCGATGAATGCGCAGCAGCCGCTCAACGGTCAACAGTGGAATGGCATTGCGTCTTGGCGGATGAACACCGGCAGCGGCCACGACACCTCGAACTTCGTTCGCTGGGTGCAGGACCAGGTACAGCGCGATCCGATCGCCCGTGAGGCCATGAAGTCGGACTTGGGCGCCGGGTACAACGCACAAGCCGTTGCCTCGTTCCTGAAGCCCATCTGGAAGACCTTCGAATCGCGCGAGATCGAGTTGGACCAGAAGCGTCAGCGCGCGAACCAGGGTTTCCGGCCGGCCGAGCGGGTCACCCAGGTCTCGGCAGAGCGGGTCAGCCAGGCTGCGAACTACGGCATCCGCCCTGGTGACGTGGCTGGCGGCAATGTCCAGCGCGACGTCTCGCGCGGATATGGCGATGAGGACGTGCAGCTTCTGAACGGCGGGCCGCGTCCTCGATAAGGCGTGCGCCGGGTGGTATTCGCGTTGGGCGACGTTGCGAAGGATCTCGGCGCTATCCAGTAAAGTGGCAGGCATGACGATACCCACGAATCAGTTTTCGCAACGGGAACGCGCCGGTCTCGAGCAGATGCTCGCGGCGCCCGAGTCTGTGGAGTTTCACGGCACCGATCTCGCCTGGCAGAAGGCTCTTGGCCAGGTCTTGTCGCCTGAGCAGCCGAAGCCATCGCTGAAGGATGTGTTGATGTTCAACAGCGTGCCCCCTTCCGACGTGCCTCGAGGCGGGTAGCCCATCGCCCAGCTGCCGTGGGTTGCAGCGAGCGGCGGGTCGGTGGATGCTCCGGTTACGCGCAAACCTTTGCCGCCGCGGCCTAGCTGAGGTTGTCGAGTTGCCGCTGCGTGTCGGGCGGCACGTGCGTGTCGCCTCGTGCGCGTTTGAGGATGTAGATCTTCTCGGCGTGCATGACCTCGGCGGCGATCTTCCCCATGCCAGAACCCAGGAAGAAGATGCATGACGGCGCGAGCGCCTCAACCAGAGGCTTTCCGATCTCGGTTGCCGCGAGACGCACCAAGCCGGCGGGCGGCGGAGCGTTGTCGCGCGTCCGGTAGGGGAAGACGTTGAGGAACGCGATGCCCGCGATGTCCTGCTTCGCAGCCTTCAACACCGGATAGATGATTTTGCGCAGGTTGATATTTTTCACCTGCTCGATGTATGCCGTGGCCATCGCATCCAACAGGAGCGGCGCCAGGGTCGGCTCGCAGTCGCGCAATGCGAGGATTGCCTTCTCCAACGCCGCGTCACCCGACGTCTTCGATTGCGAGTCGCCGCCACCGCCCGGATTCGCGGCCACGAGAAGTGTTCCACCGCGACGGTATCCGGGGCCGACGTAGCCGACGTAGGGTGTAAGCGCGGATTCCGGGATTGAATGGGGGACCTGGCCGGCGTCAACTACCCTGTCCGCCGCATTGACTCGTCGGAATTGCTACCCGAGCTGACCTGTTGCCTCACGTAACTTGCTACCCGTCGGATGGTCCGACGGGAGCATCACTACGTGACGAGGCGAATCAGCATGGCAACACGCAAGGAGTTGGTTGAAGCAGTGCGAGCGCGCTACAGCAGCGCGCCACCGGTGGAGAAGGCGAAGATCCTGGATGAGTTCGTGGCCTTGACCGGCTACCACCGCAAACACGCCATCCGGGTGTTGCGTGAAGAGGTCAACACGAAAGAAACGCGGGCACGCAATCGTCTGTATGACGAGGCGGTGCGGCAAGCGCTGACGGTGCTGTGGGAGGCTGCGGATCGGGTTTGCGGCAAGCGGCTGAAGGCGTTGATCCCGATGTTGGTCGATGCGATGGAACGCCATGGCCACCTCGACCTGGACCCGGTCGTCAAGACCAAGGTCTTGCAAGTCAGCGCCGCGACCATTGATCGCGTCCTGGCCGATGCGCGTTTGCACATCGACGGGAAGCGAAGGCGCCGCACTGGCGTGGGCGCGGCCATCAGGCGCAGCATTCCGGTACACACCTTCGCCGACTGGAGGGATCCGGTGCCAGGCTTCTTCGAGATCGACATGGTCGAGCACTGCGGCGGCCCGAAGACTGACGGTGACTATGTTCACACCCTGACGCTGACCGACATCGCCAGCGGTTGGACGGAATGCGTGGCGATGAGGATGCGCGACCAGATGCTGGTGATCGAAGCCTTCGAGAAGGTGACGGCCGATCTGCCGTTCGCGATGCTCGGCATTGACTCGGACAATGACAGCACCTTCATGAGCCAAGCCGTGTTCGATTATTGCAAGGGGCGCGGGCTTGAGCAGACGCGATCACGTCCCTACAAGAAGAACGACCAGGCCTGGGTGGAGCAGAAGAACGGCGCTATTGTTCGGCGCCTGGTCGGCTATGGTCGCCTGAGCGGTCGCGAAGCCACGAAGGCCTTGGCGCGGCTGTACGAGTCATCGCGGCTGTACATCAACTTCTTCCAACCCTCATTCAAGCTGAAGTCCAAGACGCGCGACGGCGCTCGCGTGCACAAGGTGTACTTCGCGCCAGCGACGCCGTGTGAGCGGCTTGTTGCCCACGGCAGCGTCGAGCCGGCGATCAAGGAGAAGTTGACGGCGCAATTCAAACGACTCGACCCTGTGCGGCTGCTGCAGGAAATCCGCAGCGCACAGCAGACGTTGAGCGAGATTGCGGCCCACGGCGTTCCGACTGAAGTGAAATCGAGAAGTACGGCCGATGTTGCAACGTTCCTTCAAAGCTTGTCGTCGGCCTGGACGGACGGCGAAGTGCGTCCGACGCATCGCAAGCAGCCCAAGGCCAAACACTGGTGGAAGACTCGGGCCGACCCATTCGCCGACGTGTGGCCAGTCATTGAAGGGTGGCTCATTGCTGAGCCCTCAATTGCGGCCAAGACCCTGATGGCTCGACTGGTCGCGATGGTTCCAGAGATTTACGACGGCAAGGCGCAGCTGCGGACATTGCAGCGCCGAGTGAAGGCTTGGCGCAGCGCGCGCATCACGGAAATGGTCCTGGGCGGTCTGCGCAAGGCAGATGCAGTGCCGGCGGAAGTCTGAACGCAGCCGACCACTTACGCGAGGCCGAGGGGGCCGGGCGCTTCGCGCCCGGCAGGCCATGGACATGTGGACGATGCGCCTGCGGCGCACCGGCTGCGGCGGTGGACAACGCAGCGCTGCGCGGCTGCGTTGCCCACCGCCGCAGCCTTCGCCCACATGCCCACAGCCATCAACTTAAAGAATTGAAAAGAAGACCGAACGACAACAAGCAGCCGGGTAACATTCCTTCGTGAGGCAACACGCCGGCCAAGCTAATTGTCGCCAACCACGGACCTGTGGATCGTCCGGACTCCCATAGAGATGCTCCCTTCGCACCTGCAATGCCTTCTTAAAAGCGAGTGCGACGTGATCGCGGTCGGTCGTCGACATTGATGCTGCTCGTATTGTTGCTCGCGACGGGGCCGCCGCGGGTGCGAGTCGATAGTCTCAATTCCTTGATTAGATGTAAAACGTTCGTTTCAACCGGCGGCGTCGCTGGGCGATCGCTTGACTTCATTCAGAACCATTCGATGCGGCCTCGCGGCAAGGGTGGCGGGGCTCGTGAGCCTCCCAGTGCGTCGATCGCTGGAGCTTCAGCGGGCTCGCTCAACGGCCTCGCATGAAGAGGGCGTCCAGTTCCCGCATCGATACTTGGCGCCAGGTCGGACGGCCATGGTTGCACTGGTCAGAGCGCTCGGTGGCCTCCATCTGGCGCAACAGGGCGTTCATCTCGTCGAGGGTCAGCGTGCGGTTGGCCCGCACCGCCCCGTGGCAGGCCATGGTCGATAGCAGTTCGTTCTGCGCCCGCTGCACTGCGGTGCTGGCGTCGTGGTTGGCCAGCTCGGCCAGCACGCTGCGCGCGAGTTCGACCGGGTCGCCGTCAGCCAGCGTGCCGGGAACGGCGCGCACCGCGAGCGTTCGCGGCGAGAGGGGCGAGATCTCCAATCCCAGCGCGGTCAGCGCGGCGACGCAGGCCTCCGCGGTAGCTACTTCCTGCGGCGTAGCGGCGAAAGTGGCGGGGATCAGCAAGGGCTGGCTGGAGATGGCTGCCCCGTCCAGCTGCGTCTTGAGGCGCTCGTAGACGATGCGCTCGTGCGCAGCGTGCATGTCGACGATTACAAGGCCCTGGCTGTTCTCGGCCAGGATATAGATGCCCTGCAACTGGGCCAGGGCGCGGCCGAGGGGCCATGCATCGGCGCTGCGATGCGTGGCGCCGGACGCGGATTCGGCCGGCGTGGGCGCGAAGGCGGCGGGTGCGGGAGCGGATTCGGCCGCCGGCACCGATGCAGAGTCCGTTGAAGCGCGTGTGACCGGCGGCGTTTCCCGTGCCTGGGTCGGCCACATCGCGGCGGCATCGCCTAGGCCGCGGGGCTCGGGTGCGAAGCGCATGCCGGGCTGGGTCCAGGATGCGCTGGGCGGTAGGGAACGAGGCTTGAAGAAGGTCTCAGCTGGCCCGGCGGCCGCATCGCCAGCGCGCGGCACGGCCAGCGCGTCCTCTATTGCGTGGCGCACCGCCTGGTGTACCTCGCGTCCGTCGCGGAACCGCACCTCGATCTTGGTCGGATGCACGTTGACGTCCACCCGCGCGGGATCGATCTCCAGGTACAGCGCGTAGATCGGCTGCCGTTGACCGTGCAGCACGTCTTCATATGCGCTACGCACTGCATGGGCCAGCACCTTGTCGCGCACGAAGCGGCCGTTGACGTAGAAGAACTGCTGGTCGCTGCGCGAACGGGCCGCATCGGGGATGCCCGCGCGGCCGGTGACCCGAACCTGGCCTGCATCGCGGTCGACGGCGACGCTCTGAGCGACGAAGTCCTGTCCGAGTGCATCGACCAGACGCTGGTCGCGGGAGGCGGCGGCGCGCCATTGCTCGACGAGCTTGCCGTCGTGCCAGACTGAGAAGCCGACCTCCGGCCTTGCGAGCGCATGACTGCGCACCGCTTCGATGCAGTGCGCCAGTTCGGTGGCGTCGGCCTTCAGGAACTTGCGGCGCGCCGGCGTAGCGAAGAAGAGCTCCCGCACTTCCACCGTGGTGCCCGCGGCGCGCGCGACTGGCCGCAGTTCGCCGGTTTGGCCGTCGAGCGAGAAGGCGCTATCGGCGCCAGCGAATCGCGACAGGATACTGAGTTCGGCAATGGCGTTGATGGCCGCCAGTGCCTCGCCGCGAAAACCCATCGTGCCCACCGTCTCGAGGTCTTTGAGGCTCCCGATCTTGCTGGTGGCATGGCGGCGCAGCGCGAGTGGGAGCTCCTCCCGCGGCAGGCCCAGGCCGTCGTCCTCAACCGAGATCAGCCGCACGCCGCCGGCAGACAGGCGCACGGTGATCTGGCGAGCCCCGGCGTCGAGGGCGTTGTCCAGTAGTTCACGCACCACCGATGCGGGCCTCTCGACCACCTCGCCGGCGGCGATCTGGCTGATCAGCTCATCGGGAAGCTCGCGGATCGGTCGGCGCGCGGCCGGGGCGATGGAAGTGGGAAGGTCGCTCACGAGGGCATTCTAGAAGGACGCCGCGACGGCGTGCATCGCCAAGCTTCGCGCGTCGATTTCCTGGTGTGTTCGCACGAATGCAGTGTCACCCCAATTCGCGAAGCTCACGAATGTAGTCGCCGGTGGAGATCTCCCCGCTCGCGCGCTGCGCCTTGAGCTCGGCGCGCACCTGCTGCTTTCGGTGCCCCTCGAAGAGATCCGCATGCGAGAGGAGGGCGTCGCGCGCGATGAGCCATTCGGTGGTGCCTTCGGCTGCCCGCTGGGCCGGGGTGGCGCCATCCAGGGCGTCCAGATCCTTTTGCAGGCGCAGCTCGGCCGGGTCTTCCAGGTCCAGCAGCTCAATGATGCCCTCGCGGACCTGGAGCGCGACGTCGGGTGCCAGGCGAGCGGCGTCGCGGAGCTTGGCCACGATCGAGCTTTCCGCGGCGCTGATCACCGGCGTGCGCACGGGCGTCGTGAAGGCGGGCCGGCGGAAGCCGCCAAGTGCTCCACCCTGTGTGCCAGGTTGTGCAGCCCGCGGCTCGCCCCCGTTCAGCACCTGCTGGAACATCTTCCAGTATTCCTTGGCCAGCGTCTGGTCGGCGCTCATGAGCTTGAGGATCTGCTGGAATCGCTGCTGGAAGCGGGCGCGCTGCTCGGGCGACTTCGCGCCCCCGCATTCCTCCAGGAGCTCGTCTCGCAGGAAGAACGAGAGCGACTTGGCGGAGCTATCGACCAGCTCGTCGAAGGCCTCGCGGCCTTGCGTGCGCACAAAATCGTCGGGGTCCTGGCCATCGGGAAGCGTCAGGATGCGGATGTCGTGGTTGGCGCGCACCAGCGGCAGGATCGTCTCGGCTGCCTTGCGTGCGGCCTTCTGGCCGGCGGCGTCGCCGTCGAACACGAAGATCACACAGTCGGTGAATCGCAGCAGCGTCTGCAGCTGGCTCTCGGTCATGGCCGTGCCCATGGAGGCCACGGCGTTCTCCACGCCGTACTGCGCGAGCATGACGACGTCCATGTAGCCCTCGACCACGTACGCGCGTTTCGCCTTCCGGATCGCCTCGCGAGCTTCGAACAGGCCGTACAGAGCGTGACTCTTGTGGAAGATCGGCGTCTCAGCGCTGTTCAGGTACTTGGCGGCCGAGCTCTCCTCGACGAGCCTGCGTCCGCCAAAGGCAACGATCTTCCCCGCCGTGTCCCGTACCGGGAAGATCAGGCGTGCACGGAACGTGTCGTAGTAGGACGTGGGCTCGGCGGGCGCTGCCGGTGCTGCGCTCACCTGCCCGGCGCGACCGGGGAAGCCCAAGGGCTTGCGAGCCGTTGGGGCTGACGGTGCCGCCGCCGCGGAGGCTGACGCATCGGCATCGCGTTGCTCGCGGGGTCGAATCAGATCCACCGCGGCGAGCGTCCTGGCTGCGTCCTGGTCGCCTGGTGCGAACGCTTCGCGCGGCCAAGCCAGGCGTTTGAGCGTGTCCCAGCCTTCCGGCGCCAGACCGATACGGAAGCGGTCGATGGTGGTCTGGTGAATGCCGCGCTTCGCATGGACATAGCGCGCGCTGTCGGCCTGGAAGCCGGCGGCGTCAGGTCGAGCTCGGATCAGCTCGAGCGCGCCGGCGAGTTCCCCGGCGTACCGATTCGCCGCGATGTCCATGGCCAGGTGCATGGCCTTCTTCACGTCCGGAGCCGGGCGGCGGACCACCGGAGCGTGCGGGTCCGGCGCAGGCATCGCGACGCCTGCCGCCTGGGCCATATCCTCGATGGTCTCGCGGAAGGACAGGCCCTCCATCTCCATCAGGAACTGGACGGCATCACCGTGGGCGCCGCAGCCGAAGCAGTGATAGCTCTGGCGGCTCGGCGTGACGGTGAACGAGGGCGAGCGCTCGGTGTGGAAAGGGCACAGGCCTTTGAAGAGCGCGCCACCGGCACGCTTTAATTCAACGTGGCGGCCAACCACCTCGATGATGTCGACCCGCTGCTTGATCTGGTCGATGACCGAGCCGTCGATGTTGCGGCTGCCGCCGCCACCGGTCGGGCCGCCGGGATTTTGGCGCTCGGGCGCGTCGTGGCTCAGCACGTCGCCACCTCAGGCCACCACCTGCGCATATACGGCCTGGTGATGAACGATGTCTGTGGCGGCGCGCACGCGGCCTTCGAACAACTTTCCATCGAACGCCCAGCGCGAGCCATCCTGGCTCTCGATGAAGTCGTAAATCGGCATGCCGCACAGGGTGCCGATGCGTGGACCGGGGCGGCGAGAGCGAATCCTGGCGAAGGCGTTCGCGACGTCATTCAGGTCAGGCAAGACGCTCTCCCGGAGCCTGGCTGTCGTCGGGCGTCTGGTCCGCCAGGTCGAGCTCGGGCGCGTAGGTCGTGATGCCAGCCGCGCGCGCGGCGGCGATCAACGGCTCGATGCCGGCCAGCGCGATCTCATGCAGCGCCCGCGCCTTCTCGAACGCGGATTCGCCATGGGGGTGGGTCGATGCCTCGACGGGATCGAACTCGCCCTCATAGGCGAAATCGAGCACGGTGACGCCTTGCTCGACCGCCGCCTTCAGGTCGGCGAGGAGGGAATGTTGGCGCCTGAGAACGGCCGAGCCGTCTGAGTCTCCCTCGGGAGATGTGGATGCCGCGGCGATCTCACCCATGCGCGCCGAAATCTGCTGGTTCAGAGGCGAAAGGTGATCGAAGGTGGTGTGCATGTCGGTGATCTGGGCTTTGATCGTATCAGTCTACTGATACGGACCTGACCACGATAGGTCAGCCCCCGGATAGTCGATTTTCCGGATCGGTACCCGTCTCCGGGCGCTCGGATATGTCATTCGTCAGCCACCCGAGGAGATCGAGGCCGGCGCTGAGGTCCGATGTGAGCCGCATGCGGGCGGCGGTAAACGAGCCGGGCTCGTAATCGGGCAGGCGCGCCTTTACGCGCGCGAGGCCCCGGGCGAGAAAGTCCTGAATTGGCTCGCGAAAACCCATGTAGTCGATCCGCAACCCATTTTCCGGAACAACGAACGCTGCGTCTTCGCAGTCCGGCACGCCGAGAGACCGCGCGACCGCCAGCGACGCACCATTCGACGCGCGGGCCTGGATGTTGACGAAAGTCGGAATGGCTTCTCCGGCGAATGCTTGTTGCGCCAGGCATTCCGCAACGGCACAGTAGGCAAGCAAGCGGCCGAGGCCAGCGCCTCGGTGGTTGGCGCCGACGCCGTAACTGGCATTGATACCCAACGACCCGTCCTTGGTCCGAATGGGACCGGCCCAGCCACTCGCGACGACGCGAGATGCTTTGGAGCCGCTCGTGCCGGTGGCAGAGAGGAAGGCGTCGACGCGCGTCATGGATCCTTCGTAGTGCCAGCCCACCCGCGCCATGACGGCAGCGATGTTGGGCCCGATAAGGTCGTCGTAGGCCGACCGGCTCTCAGGAGCCCCGCCTTGAGCGAACGGCAGGTTGAAGGTGGCGAATCGCGCGAGCGTGACGCTCGCGCCAGTTTCGCGATCTATCAGCGCGCAGGCTTCCATGGCGCTTCAGCCTCGTGGGCGGTCGTCGTCGGCGCCCGCCATCTCCAGGTTGCGTAGCGTCTCCGCCACCTTTTCGGCTACCCGCTCCACGAGCGTCGTGTTCCGCGCCGGCAGCTTTGTGGCGGCAATCCTGCGCAGATCGGCGTCCTCGCCATAGATCCATAGGCCTTCGCGCGCGCGGCTGGCACCGGTGAGGAACATGTTGGCGTTCATGAAAGAGGCCTGGCCCGGTGTCATGACCAGCATCACGTCCTTGTATTCGCTGCCCTGGCTCATATGCACCGTCGCCGCATAGCTGTGTTGCAGATCCTTGGTGGCATCGCCAGGGAACTGAATGAACCGCCCGTCGTCGAGCTTGATCACCAGGTATTGGGCGCCGCGGTGCTTCGGATCGCTGTGGGGCTGGAAGCGGGTGATCGTTCCGGTATCGCCGTTCACGACGCGCACGTCCATCCCCTCTTCGTCCTGGCCGAGTGTCATATTGTCGCGAATCACGATCCGGTCGTTGACGTGCAGGGACGCCGTGCCGGGGATCTTGATCGCGTGCGGGTTGATCAGATCGCGCAGCCGAGCGTTCGCATAGTCGGTGCACCAGGACGGCTCCTCGGCCGATCCGTTGCGGCGAGACATGAGCAGCACGACGTTCTCGATTCCGTTGGCCTGGACGCGCTCGATGTACTTGCCGGCGACGGTCTCGAAGTAGCTCTCGGCCGACGGCAGCCCATGCGAGAAGGTGACGCCCTCTCCATCCTTGCAGTCGAGCGAGTACTGGCGAATCTGGTTCACGGTCTCCAGAATCGCGCCCGAGTTGCGCTTCGTTGCGGTCAGGTGGTGATGGTCGACCCCGGGCAGGCGAAGGACGTCGCTCAGCACGCGGCCCGCGCCGATGGATGGAAGCTGGCCTGCGAAGCCGTCCACGCCGGGGTCGCCCAGGATGATCAGGTGTGCATCGTCGGGTAGCGCCCCGGTGGCCGCTTCGAAGAGCGCCAAGGTCGGCATCGTGCCCTCGTCCACCACGAGGATCTGGCAGGCAAGGCGATCGTTGCGATTCACGGCGAAGCCGCCTTCTGGACTTCCCTTCAAGAGCGAGTGCATCGTGGAGGCCGAGTAGCCATTGCGCTCGACGCGCGCGGACAACACCTTGGACGCCTTGCCCGTTGGCGCCGCGAACGCCCAGTCCTTGTGCGACATCATGGCGCTGAACACCTCCATGATGGCCGTCTTGCCGCAGCCGGGGCCGGCAGTCACGACGTGAAGCCGAGACTCGCTGGTCGCGATGCCGTAGAGGGACTTCATCTGGTCCTCGTCCAGCTCGTACCCAAGCAGGCGTTGGCTCACCTCGAGCGCCTTGGCCCGGAACTGGTCGTAGGTGCGCTTCTGGAGGAGGGGCTTGCCCGACACCAGCATTGCGTGCAGATCCTCGGCCAGGCGAACCTCGGCTTCGTACAGCTTGGCGGGATAGATGCGACGGTGGCCCCGCTCGTCTTCCTCGATCCGCAGGTCGCCGCTGTCCGTCGCATACTCGATCAGCGTCTCCAGGGAGATCATCGGCTCGGTCTTGGCGAGGCGGTTGCGCAGCTGTGGTTCTCCGACGTACACGTGGCCGGCCGAGTCGCACTCCTCCGTGACCAGGTAGGAGGCGAGGGCGGTCAGGCGCACGGCCGCGTCACGGGGGATGTTGAGCGCCTTGCCGATCGCGTCGGCGCTCTGGAACCCGTAACCGGGAATCGTCCGCATGGGGCTGTAAGGATCCTTCGCCAGAAGCGCGGCGGCCACCTCTGTGATCGGGCGATCCTTGTCGTCGAGCTTCTTCGCCTGGGCGAACAGGGTCATGGCGAGCAGCTTGAGCGATGCCGCCTTGAGTTCGCGCAGCGCGCCGAACTTGGTGGCGAGCATTCTCTCGATGTAGGGGATCTCCGGCGAGTCGCCGAGCGGCCGGCCGCCTTCCGCGTCTTCGGCAGGAGCGTTCTTGTCGCCGAAGGTGGTCTTCCTGTTGGAGACCGATTCGAAGGTGACCGTCCACGGTTCGTTGACCAGCTTCAGGCGCAGCGCCTCGAGGCCTTCGTCACCTCCCGCATCTTTCACCTGGGTGATGTACTTCTCGGCGAGCTTCTTGCCGATGTTCGTGAAGTTCGCAGCAATGAAGCGCGCCATGGACGGCACGTCCGGCTTGATGTGGGGCTCGAAACTCACCACGTCGAGCTGCAGACCGTGGCTTGGATGGACCTTCATCCGGCCGGTGAGTGCGTACTCGAGGCCTTCCTTGAGGTGGGCGACGGCCGCGCCGGTGATCTTCAACGATTCGCGCTCCTGGGTGTCCATGTAGCCCATGGCCCAGTCGCCGTAAATCGCGATGCTCTTCACTATCCCGACATGTGTCTCGTCCGGTGCGGGCTTGTTCACCCCGCCAAAGCCGAGCGGCAGGGGAGGGGCCTCGGCGCCGGCGGCCGCCGCTTTGAATCCGAAGCCGAAAGCGGCTTGTGCGGGCGCGGCCGCAGGGCTTGGGGCCGGGGCCGCTTCAGGGGCCGCAGTTGGGGCTGCAGCCGGGCCCGGGCCTGGCTCCGGGGCGGCGCCCAAGGCGATGGCCGGGGTGGCAGAAGTCGCCACCGCAGCGGCAGGGCGGCCGAACGAGAGAGGTCGAGCCGTCGCGGTCGAGGCCTGCGCGGCGGCAATGGGTGCTGGGTTGGGTGCGTGCGGCCGCGCAGGCGTCAGCCGGAGGATCGAGGCGGGCGCACGCCCGGGCGCGGACGGTGGGGCTGCAGGCGGCCCGGCGCGGCGAAATGCGAAACGCAATACGGCAGGCGCGGGTGCCGGCGCTGGGGCGGGAGGGCGGGCCTGCGCAATCTGTTCCGCATCGAGGGGCACGCTTGCTGACGTCATCGCCATGGTGAAGGCTCCAAAAAACAAACAGTCGATTTGTTCGTAGCATAGCCATAATGCGGCAAAACGCGGCAGGTTTTGGCCGCGAAGACCATAGACGAACCCGCAATCGCAGCCTGAACCA
The DNA here is from genome assembly GCF_056398605.1 of Variovorax sp. 01T432. Lineage (NCBI taxonomy): Bacteria > Pseudomonadati > Pseudomonadota > Betaproteobacteria > Burkholderiales > Comamonadaceae > Variovorax > Variovorax sp. 01T432. The sequence goes on along the minus strand of NZ_JBFTPS010000061.1, from coordinate 13,596 downwards.
TGACCAACCCAAATACCGAAGCCTTCGACCCGCGCATCGAGCGCGTCCTTCTGGCCGCCGAGCAGCACGGGGCGAACTCCGAGCCTGACCATGAAGTGGGCGATCTCCAGGACGTGTTGCGGTCAGCCTGGTCGCTCATGTCGAAGGAGCAGCGGGACGGGCTTATGGCCGCCGCCGAGACGCTCGACGTCTTGCAGCAGGGGGAAGACTTCGTCGAAGTCGCACGGCTGCGGGGCTGCCTGCTGCGCGACGACGGCGTCCATCGCGTTCTCATCGAGGTTACGCGCGACGGCGGCAATTCGGAGCCTCGCATCACGTCCTTGAAGGTGTTCGATGAAGATCTGGAGGAGTTCGACTGGCGGGCGGCTGAGGTCGATCCGTCCGAGTTGAAGCTCCTCGCGGGTCGGCTGGACGACGAATTGCTCCAAGCCATGCCGCCCCAGGCCGTGGTCCCTGCATGGGTGTCGACGATCGACTGGGATCTTGATCGCGACGTGCTTACCCAGTCCGTCCGGATGGAAGGGGTCGATCTCGACATCCGCCCTTCGCGGTGGCTCGACGCGTCTCAGGCCCTCGACCGCCATGCGCTCCCAGAAAGCATTGAGGCTTGGCAGGCGGAGCGGCGCGTCGTGATGGAACTGCGGTCGGCGCTGGGCACGGCGATGCCCGGTTGGGCGGAGCTCACACTGAATACGTCGGCGCTGGAGCAACTCCGTGCCGGAGCCAGTGTGGAACTAGGAGGCGCCGGCCTGCCGGTGCGCGCCGGTGGCGCGGCGCCCGGCAAGCTGCCATCACAACACTTCAGCGAGCCATCACTGGAGTTGCTCGAGTTCGGGCAGGCGGTGCAACTTCGTGGCTACAACGCGGATCGGTGGCTAATGGATTCGGGCCGCGTGTCCTTGCGCCTCTTCCTCCAATGGGCCGAAGCGCGGCCGGCTGGCGAGACCCTGTTCGTGTCGGAGTCGGGGCAACTACTGAACGATACCGATGACTTCGCCCGGCATCACCTGTGGGTCGAGGAGTACCACCGGGCACTCCCGACGGCACACGCCGATGCGGAGTCCGAGTTCGACGGTGATCGTCCTCGCATGCAGGCCTGAGAAGGAAGTGCGGATCAATATGAGCAACGACTTCAACGTGGCCCGCGATCGGGTACTGCGCGCCATGCTCGAAGCGCTGGGCCCTTCGGCGCCGGAACGCGGGACGCCTCGATACACGCACCTGCAGACGAAGATCGTCGTTCTGCTGAAAGACGGGAAAGCGGATAGCCCGCGGCTCCTGTCGAGGCGAGTGCGCGAAGCCCTGCTCGACGCGATTGCGATGGATCGCAAGCGGGTGGATGACTGGACGGACATCATCCGTGATGGGTTCGACGGCTACCGGTACTCGAGCGATCTTGATGTGATCGCCCTCGCCTCGGACCTCTCGTTCCAGGAGATCGCGGCGGTGGGGCGAGATGCGCGCTCTCGCCTCATGGAACAGGCCGTCCTGGAGGATTTTTCGAGGCCGCGCGTGGCCGATGTCGCCCTACGAGGCACGTTCGATCCTCAGAGCCCCGAACACGGGCTTTTGGGAAGCCTCAGCGCGGAGCTTTCGCGCCGCGGAATGCCCAACCCGTTCCATGCAGCCATCGCCGAGATGTTCGCTGAGGAGCCTGGTGCCATGGAGAGCGAGCGTGGCTGAGCCGCTTGACCAGGTCGCGAGCCTCAAGAAGGCGGTGGAGTTCGCCCAGTACCTGGCGAAGGACGCCGAGGAGTTGATGGGAGCGATGAATGAACGCGATGCACTCGTCTTGAGGGCCGATGAGGGGGAGGACGTCGACGATGCGACGCTCCAGGACGCGAATGAGACCGTCGGCGAGTTCATGCGACGACTACGCCTGGCGATCTACGAATTCCGAAAGAGAGCGCAGCGGATAGGCGCTTCCGCGGACCGAGAGCTCGTCCCATCGGCAGGTTCCGCGAGCGACCTTGCGGCGCCGACAGGCGTCACAGCCTCGGCAGGCTCTCGCGATGTGCCGGACTACGTGCCTGCTGCTCAACGTGGCCATGAAATCGTGACCTACTGGCTCTGGTATGAGGGTGAATGCGTCGGCGCCAAGCGACTGCCGGTCGGCACCGGCGCGGTCGATGTCCGCCATGCGGCGATGGTCGACGCCGTCATTCTGTGCGATCGCGCCAACGGGGAGCGCCCCCACGAACGGCGCAACAAGATTCACGGCGCAACCGTCACGGTCTATGACGATCGGGCGGTCCAGGAGCAGGCGCGCCGCGAACTGCCCTTCGAACTCCGTGGCTTGTTTCCGAACGAGCTCCCGTTCCTCGAGCTGGTCTTCCGCAGTCCCCTGAGCGGTGTGAACGGTGCGGCGCATATTGGGGACGTCACTGTCGGCCTTCAGGACGTCGCGTTCGCCGAAGGGCTTGAGCTGAGCGCCAGACCTTGTGACAGGTCGGAGCGCCTTGTGCGTATCGAGAGCGGTGACCGAGAAGCACTCGGCCGCGCAGACGTCGCGATGAAGGCGTATCTCGTCGAGCGCGATGCTGAACTGGCGTCGGAATTCGGGGTCGGGTATGCGCGCATCGAGACTCCGGTCGATGCTCATCCAGACCTGGAGATGGAGCGCCCGCGAGGCTGATCAATGTGCGCCTGCTCCTCGAGAACGTATCGAGCGCCGATCTCCAAGCCGAACCTTAAACCAAAACGGAGCGCCCTGGAGGGTGAACACACATGAATGTGAGAAAAGAAGAATTTGCCCAGCAGCGTTTGGAGCTGCGCCTGAAACTGCTCAAGGCCGGCGTCGCGACGGCGCGCTTCAATATCGAGGAAGCAAACGACGGTGCGAGCCAATCGTTTCATGCCGAGTTCGCCGACTTGCAGGGCCGGCGGATTGTCGACGCCGATCTGGCCACGGTCTCGCTTCAGGTGATGGTCGGGTGGGTAGATGTCCATGTCCCGGGCTGGTCAGCTGATGACGGCGGACGCAGCCAGATTGACTGGGCGCTGGAGGTCGATGCGTTCCAACACCAGCACTTCGACCATGTGAAGTTCGAGCGTCGGCGGCTCCTCGACACTGCCTCCGACATGGTGGCTTCCTCGCACATCCTGGCGGACAACGCGCGCGCCGCGCTGCTGCTCGCCATGGGGGAACTGGCTCCCACCGACAAGTCGTCGCGTCAACACCTGCACGACGGCGCCAAGATCTTGCTTGACCAGACCCGTACCGACCAGGTGCGCTTCCTCAATGCCGCCCAGCGTGAGCTTCTGATCGAGGGAATTGCCGGTACCAGGCTCAGGCATGGCAACGAACAGGAATGGGTCTCTGAGGTGGTCAACTTCGGGTATATGGACTATGAACGCGCTCCTGACTTGGCCCTCGTTCAGAAACTCGCAACCGAGACATTAGATGACGTGGTCGAGGGCATCTGTGGCCCCTTGCGTATCACAGCTGGGAGCGATCGCGAACAGAACACGCGCCAGGCGCTGCTCGAGGTGTTCACGCTGCCTCAGAGTCTTGAGGCGCTCAGGGCAGTCGCCGAGGACTGCGGTCAGGAGCTGCTGTTGTCTCTGCCGGGGATAGACGTCGAAGAGCCCGACGCCGCGGGAACCGAAGCTCCCTCCGCGTGAATCGCCACCATCAGGAGAAAGAAATGCCAATCCACGTCAAAGCCGTTCCTGGCAAGCCATACGGTCAGACCCCCCGGTTCTGCCTTCGAATCGAAAGCGGCTACAGCACCGGCCAGCTGATGACACACACCGGCGTGGACTCGCCGATGCATTGGCCGAGCCGCACAGATGCAGAGCAATGGGCGCGAGACACGGGGTACACGGTCGCGGCCGATCGCGCTGCCAAGCTGCTCGTCGACTTGTTCGAAACCTTCAGCGACTTCCAGTTTGAAGATCGAGAAATCGGCGGCGCCGACCTGGTCGACGACCTCGGGCGTTGGTTGCGCGGGCACAAGGCCGAGGTGGCGAGCATGCCCGCGGCGAACATCGACCTTGCTGCCCAGAAGCTCAAGGGGCTGTTCAGGATGTGCCGGGCTCTGCATACCGGTGATCGCGAGGTGAATGGCGGCGACTTGGTGGACATCTTCGGCGAGTGGCTCGACCAGACGAGCGAACTCATGCCAACCTTGGTCGGCGGGCCGTTCGTGGCCAAGGTGGCGCGATCGGCGGACCACGAGGCGTACTGGAGCGAGCAGGGCGGCTGGGGGGAGTTGCAGTACGCGACGGCTTTCTTCACGACGGCTCCGGCGGGCCTGGCCGCCGACGTGACGGCGGAATGGGTCGAAGTCGAGCTGGCCGAACAGCGGGGCGCGGAGGCAGAGGCCGGCGTCTCGCCGCGCGGCTGAGCGAGGACCCGCAAATGACGACCACCAGGACCCCAGCCGAGGTCGAGGCGTTGTTCGAGCGCCTGGCGGAATCCGGCATAGGCCGGTCAAACCCGCGCTCACATGCGGCGCTCGCAGCCTTCAAGTCAGGCCTTGAGCTCGAGGAATGCGCGGCGCGGGCCGTGCGGCACGAGGCAAGTGCTCGTGAGGCCTGGATCTCCAGCGCGCTGGACCCATGGGCTAAGCGCCACGGCCTGACCCGCGCGCAGGCACCTTCGGTTGCGCTCGACGACTCGGCATCCAACCCGGTCAATCCGCGGCGGGATCAGGTAGGTCTCGACTCCAGGCACTTCTGAGCAAAGCATTTGCGGGGAAATCTTCATCTCAACTGATACTCCGGCAAGGCCGATGGCTTGCGCCGGCAATTGATCAACAGGAACGCATGTGACGCGATACGAACTGCCAGCACCCGGCAAATGCCATGAGGAGACCTCCAAGTCCCCCGAATTCAAGCCCACCCCGCGCCAGCAGCTGCTGTTGGCGGCGGCCGAGCGTGCAATCGACGCTGGCCATTTCTACAACGTGGACGTGAACGCTGCAGTCGCTGCCGACCTCGGCGTGACGCGCGAGCAGCTCGTAAGCAACACACACAAGATCGAGAGCGGCGATTTCTGTTTCGACGTCTACTTCGCCCGTGGTGCCGTCGAGGCGATCCGATACCAGCAGAAGCTGGTCGACACGGCAGCCGCGCTCGCCTTGAAGACGCGGGACACAATCTGAGCCCTCATCTTCAAAGACGGCGAGCGGACCACGGGCACGGTCGTGCGGGCGGTGGAGGCGTGCGCTCCGAAGTGGTTCAGGCGCTCGGCAACCTTGGTCGGGAGCGGAGCCGCCCTGACACGCAGACGGGCGAGCTTGAAGTCCTCGTAGGACTCTTTCCGCACACCACGCTCGTGCGCAGTGCGAATCGCGTTCGCCAAGGCAGCGACGTTACAGCGAAGTCCGACGAGCTTGCCCGCGCGCTTGCCATGGATCTCAGGGCTCGTGCCCGCGGTCGACGACGAGGTCACGCCAGGGCGCTGGCGACACGATCCTTGAGACTAGGCAAGACGTTCTGTTCGAACCAGGGATTGCGTTTCAACCAGATCTGATTGCGCGGCGAAGGGTGTGGCAACGCGAAGAACGCTGGCGCATATTTCTCCCAGTTCTCGACCGTGTCGGTGAGCGTTGGACCGCGGCGTGCGCCCAGGAACTTTGCATGCGCGTATTGCCCGATCAGGATGGTCAGTTCGATATTGGGCATCAACGAGAAGATTCTGTCATGCCACAGCGGAGCGCATTCCGGCCTCGGCGGCAGATCGCCACCGCCGCCGCGTCCCGGGTAGCACATGCCCATTGGAACAATGGCGAACTTGCCCACGTCGTAGAACGCTGCCTCGTCCACTGCCAGCCATTCACGCAATCGTCTTCCGCTGGCGTCGTTCCAAGGGACGCCGCTCTCATGAACCTTCAGTCCTGGCGCCTGCCCGACCATCAAGATGCGCGCCGAAGGGCTGATCCGAACGACCGGGCGTGGTCCCAGCGGTAAAGACGATTCACACACGCGGCAAGCACTAATTTCGCCCAGCAGCGCATTGACACGTTCGGATAGTGTGCCTTCAACCGTATCGCGTACGGCTTTCATGATTGCTTTCATCTGTGTGCCACTATCAACGCGGATGTTTATAGACCAATCGACATATAATACAAGTATCGCAGCATCCTGCATTCCGCGGTGGGATTGAGCGTGAAGGTCCGTGGGTGCGAACCCGCGTTTTTTGCACTGAGTAGGGCGGGTATGGATGCGGCCAATTCGCACATTTAGACGAATCGGTTCGCAGTGAGAGTACCAGCAATTCCCTCGGCGACATAGTTGAGGCGTGAGGAAATCGACATGGAACAGTCCCCCGATATCGGCGACAGGATCACTGACAAATCAGCTCCGCCCGATGAGAGAATGGTCCGCGACTGGCTCGGACGGGAGGCATTCGAGCATTGGGCCAAACTGCGGAGCTGGATCGCCGAATCGTACCCCGGTGTTTTCGCGCCGGATTGGCTTCATGGTGGTAAGAATCGCGGTTGGTCTCTGCGGTACACGAAGGGCAAGGCGCTCTGCACCTTTGTGCCGGCATACAGGCTGTTTTCGGTTCTGGTCGTCTTGGGGGGAGCAGAACGAGAGAGGTTTGAGGAGCGCCGCTATTTCTGGAGTCCGCGGTTGCTTGAGCTCTATGATGAAACCCGAACCTACCGCGATGGGAAATGGCTGACCGTCGCCGTCTCATCCGCTGATCATCGTGATGAGGTGATCGAGCTTATGAGCATGAAGCGACCTCCTCAGTTACGCCTCTAAAGATTGCGGGAGTACAGGCCGTTGAAGCGGCTTTTTGCGGTCGCTGGCGAAGTTGGCGAAAAGCCCTACGCGAACGCGCGGCGCCTCAGGGCGCTGGCAATCTGATTGACGTCGCGAGGATGGTTTTTTCGTCGTCACAACATTTCCATCCCAGAGACGATCGACTCAGGAGGTTACTCATGAAGGCAATAGTTGTAACGGACCAGGCAGCAGGAACGGCGGGGATGAAGTTGGCCGAACTATCCGAGCCGCGGGCGGCGATAAACGACGTCATCGTTCAGATTCATGCTTCGGGATTCGTCCCGACCGAGCTGGAGTGGCCTTCGACCTGGACCGATCGCCGCGACCGTGACCGAACACCGTCAATCCCCGGGCACGAGTTGGCTGGAGTGGTCACCGCCCTCGGCTACGGCACAACGGGATTGTCGATAGGACAGAGAGTGTTCGGCCTCGCGGACTGGCATCGCGATGGCACCCTGGCCGAGTACGTGGCCATCGAGGCACGTAACCTCGCACCACTGCCGGGCGACGTTGACTTTACAGTGGGCGCGAGCTTGCCGATCTCGGGGCTCACCGCGTTGCAGGGACTGTTTGAACACGGCCGCCTTCGGGCGGGGCACAGTGTTATCGCGCACGGCGCGGCCGGCGCGGTCGGTTCGATGGTGACCCAGCTCGCGCGAGAGGCCGGCGCCCACGTCATCGGCACCGGACGCGCGGCCGACCGCCAGAACGCGCTCGACTTCGGCGCGCAGGAGTTTATCGACCTCGACAACGATATGCTTGAAGACGTTGGTGGCGTCGATCTGGTGTTCGACGTCATCGGCGGCGAGATTGGTAAACGGTCCGCGCCTGATTCGAGCCGGCGGAACGCTGGTGTCCGTCATTGGACCGTCTGAGGCGCGGCCCCGCGACGGCCGGGCGATCGACTTTGTCGTCGAGTCCGATCGTGCGCAACTGACTGGGATCGTCCAGCGGGTGCGGGACGGACGACTGCGGACAAACATCGGCGCAGTCTCGACCCTCGACGATGCCGTCGCCGTGTTCAACTCGACCAAGCGGCGTATGGGGAAGACCGTCGTCCGGGTTCGTGCTTGAGGACTGGGGAAGGGCCAGTGAACTGGGCCTTCCACAGTTGTTGGAGGTCGGGATCGTGCTCAAGACAGGCTGGAATTCAAGGCTCACGCCGTGCACGACCTGCGGCGTCGGCACTAAGGTGTTGTCAGGATCCCGGCGGCGACAATAGTGGGGCACGCGCAAGCCGGCGTTCAGCCCGCGAGGCGCCGCCTTTGGCCTCGACGGCCGGGCCCTGGATTACCGAGACCGAGCAGGCGCTCGGCGATGCGAAAAATTGCGCTAGTCGGATTCCACGGCTCGCCAGATGAGATGGCCTGCGCCTCCTGGAGGGGCATTTGTAACAAAGAAGTCCGGGGTTGCAGGATTAATCTATCTCGGCGAACTTCGCCGTTGGCATTCGCTGGCAACCGTTGTGAGGGCCGAACCTCATTGTAGTCCTGGTGCCAGAGCGCGATGCCCGATCTGGTCTGCTGAGCGTCTCGAACTATTGCTCGTTCAGGCACTTGTGCCTGAACTTGCCGTTGAAGCACTCGCGCGATTTCGGGTGGCTCGATTCTCGCAATGCAGCGCTCTTCGATCTTGCGGTGACGGAACAGGTCCTTCATCACGCGGGACCGATGCTTGATCCTGGCCGCGAATTCTCGCCTTCGACTTCGTCTCGCAAACTCGCAACGCCCCGGCGGACCGCCCGCCGCCGGGCATTGGTGTAGCTCTGCGGGTACTTGGTCCGCCGTCTACGTCTGAACGAGCTAAACGGCCGCGCTTCGTTCTTGGCTCCCTTACCCGCGCCACTTGCGATTCGCGGTCATTGCTTTACCGTGGCTGGTCAAGCGACGAGATGTGTTGTCCTGCGATGTGAGGTCGCCCCCGATGGAGCCGATGTGGCGCGCGGTCAATTCGTCTGCGCTAGGAAATCGTCGCCGACCGCGACTGTTCGAGGTATGACTTGAACATGAAAAGTGGGCCCGCGAGAGACCCAACACGCCTGGCCGACGGACATCTCGGAGGGAAGTCCGTTGGATTCACGATCGATTGACGTCGTGATGCCAACGGAACAGGCTCCGCCGTCGTTCATAGATCAGGCTTTGCTTGGTATACACGCAATGGAAAGTCTTGGTCCTTTCATTGATGCCATCGATCGCACGACAATCGTATGCGCACCACCGGAACACCATCCCATGTTCACTCGAACATGTTTGATCTAAGCCACGTGGACTTATAGCGCCGGACACGGTTATGGATGTCTCATGCGAAGCGGCTTGTGGGCCGCGGCGGTGCTACGGGGCTTGATCGAGGCCTCGCGCGTCCAGCCGTAGTGCGCGGGCTCGAAGTGACGGCAGCCGACTGAGGAGAACACACTTTGGAGATAGTCATGAGGTGCCACGGTCCGTGGCCGAAACGCGTCGAATCGATGATGAAAATCGCGGCCCCAACGAAGGGGAGTAAGCCGTGAAGATAGTCGTAATCGGTGGCACCGGTCTAATCGGCTCAAAGACCGTTTCCATTCTGCGCGAGGGCGGCTACGAGGTTGTCGCGGCGTCGCCGACACGGGGCGTCAACACGATCACTGGAGAAGGTCTCAAAGAAGTCATCGCCGGCGCGGAGGTGGTGATCGACCTCTCCGATCCGCCGTCATTTGATCGTGAGGCGGTGTTGGAGTTCTTTGAGACCTCCGGGACCAACCTTCTCGAGGCGGAGGTCGCGGCCGGCATCAGGCACCATGTCGCGCTATCCGTCGTTGGGACTGACCGAGTGCTTGATCAAGGGTATTTTCGAGCAAAAGTCGCTCAAGAGAAGCTGATCAAAGCCTCTGGTATCCGCTACACAATCATCCGCTCGACGCAGTTCCTGGAATTCCTCGGCCGCATCGTGGAGGCGAGTACGGATGGAAGCGTCGTCAGACTTGCGCCGAGCCTGCTTCAGCCGATCGCCGCTGATGATGTTGCCGCCATCGTTGCCGAGGTGGCCATCGCTAAGCCGAGCAATGGAATCGCCGAGATTGCCGGCCCGGAGCGAGCGACGTTCAAGCAAATCGTCTCTGACTATTTGAAAGCGCTTGGGGACACGCGAACGGTCGTAATAGATCCCGAAGCGCGATATTTCGACGGACGACTCGAGGAAAGGTCGCTCGTGCCATTGGGCGAGGCCCGTCTGGGGCATATAAATCTGGAGGAGTGGATACGCCGGTCGCGGAAAGTAGCTTGATCGGGATGTGAAGGGCCTCGTCGACACCGCGTTAATCAGCCGCCGAAAAACGAGCCCGGATGTTGCTGCCCCATTTCGCCCCGGAACGGTGCTTTTCAATACGACCGGATGCTCGTGGTCCTAGTCCTTGGGCACGGAAAAGCGGATGTCGTCTTCCAGACGTCTTCTTTAAATCCGCGTGCCCGATAACACGAGAGGATATCTATGAATGAAATGATTGTCGGCATGGGGGCGACCACTATGCCAGACCTCCCGTCAGGCGGTCGCCTCGAAGGCTGCGATTCGATTCGCTCCGAATCAGGAAATGTAAGATTTGATTCGAAGCAAGTCATCATGCAACCTCAACTTCAACGACTAGGTGCGTTCAACGTCTCAGGACTGACCACGCGAACTTCCAGTCTTGACGAAATCGGCCACCGGGCGGAGGGGATTTTTGCGTTGTGGAACCGCTTCTTCGAAGAACGCATTTACGAAAAGACGCCCCATCGGCTGGCCGACAAGCACCTCTATGGTGTCTATACGGCCTATGAGATCGGTGCCGACGGCGCCTTTGACATTACGATAGGCGTTGCAGTTGCGGATAATAAAACAGTGTGCATCGAAGGCGGCGACTATCTCGCCTTCACCGGACGGGGAGCCATGCCACAGATGGTTCTCTCAGTGTGGGAGGCGATCCGGCAATACTGCGACGATCATCCTGAAATAAGGCGTCGCTATCGAAGCGACTTCGAGGCGTACAGTGGTCCGGAGCAGGTCTCCATTTACATTGGCGTCGAGTTGGACTGCCGCGAAGCCGACCGCGGTGACGCGTAGCAAGAGCCGGAGTAGATGCTCTGTCGAAAATCGGCGGCTTCACTGCGCCGAGTTACTTGCAATTACCCTCGTTCGTCGCAGCAGTCAGACAAGGACGGAATAGCAAAGTTTGCGCCGGAAGGCGCCTTTACGATTCCGAACGAAGTTCTCCACTTCGTTTAAATCGCCTCTCCTGCGTTGATACTGAATTCGCGCTGCCGTCGAAATTAACAGCCGACCGTTAAAGCGAGATGTCTGGGCATCTGCCGTCTTTTAGTGATGCCAATCAAAGTTCAAGAGACACTTATGCGATTAGTCGAAATAAGAGCCATTAACAGCGGCGATTTTGTGCGCTGGCTTCCAATTTGGAAAGGCTATCAGAGATTTTATGAAGTGGATATCCCTGAGTCCGTGACGCTCAAGACTTGGGCACGCTTCTTGGACCCAGTTGAGCCAATGGACGCGGCACTCGCCATGGTCGGCGATAGAGCACTGGGGTTGGTGCACTCGATCTACCATCGATCTACTTGGACGACGGGTGACTACTGTTACCTCCAGGATCTGTTCGTGACTGGCGATGCGCGCGGCCGCGGCGTCGGCCGCGCGCTGATCGAACATGTCTATGCGGACGCGAGGTGTCGCGGAATGTCACGTGTGCACTGGCTGACGCACGAATCCAACCTGAGCGCCATGCAGCTTTACGAACGTGTCGCTGAGCGGTCGCCTTTTGTCCAGTACCGAAAACTATTTGCCTGACTCGCGGGTGCGGATCTACCTTCTATGTCCCAAGTCGACTGGCTGAGCCGTCTCATGCAAATCATCACTGTTACTGGTCAGCTTGAAGTTCGCTGCACTTACGGTGCGCCATGGCGCGCGGCCTGGGAACAGTCTCCGGACCGGGAGATTCCGTACCACGTTGTACTCCAAGGCCGGGCCATCATTGAGGATCCGGAGACGGGGACGTCCAGGGCGCTGGTGGGCGGAGATATCGTGCTGCTGCCTCACGGGTCGGCCCATGTGCTTCACGACGGGAGCGGACAGGCGCCGAGTCGTACATGCAATCGCCGAGGTCCTGCGGGGATGACGCTGATGGTGAATGAAGGCCAGGGCGAGCGTCTGGACATGTTGTGTGGGCGATTTTTCATTGGCGCGCCCCATGGTCGGCTGATTCGCGATTATTTGCCGGCGACTCTGATGGTCCGTGCCGTGGACTGTTGTAATGAAGAGAGCGTTGGCTCTGCTCCGAACTACCTAGCCAATCTCGTGGGGCTAATGCGCCTGGAGTCCGCTGGGAATAAGCCCGGCGGATACGCCATTCTCAACTTGCTCACGGCGGCGCTGTTTACACTGGCACTGCGCGCGGCGAGCGAATCCGAACACGCTCCGGCGGGGTTGTTGGCGCTTGCCGGGCATCCACGATTGGCCCCAGCCATCTCAGCCATGTTCGCTGAGCCGGCGCACCCCTGGAACCTGCCAGAGCTTGCCAAATTGTGCGGCATGTCTCGGGCCACCTTCATGCGGCACTTTCTGGACAAGCTGGGGCGTTCGGCCGTTGAACTACTGACCGATATCCGGATGAGCCTGGCCGCCAACGTGCTAAAAATGCCTGCGATGACCACCGAAGCTGTGGCCGACGCGGTTGGATATCGATCCGTGGCGGCGTTCCGGCGCGCGTTCACCGACAAGATGGGGATGACGCCTGGCCAATGGCGTCGCATGGCACGCCAAGACGAATAGTGGCTTCACCCACGGGCGGCCTGGTTGAGGTTCTAGCCGCGCCGCGTTCCCTCTTTCGATCAATCGATTCCGACGCGCTCGCGCACGAGCAACTAAGCGCGCACGAGTGCGATCACTTGCTCGGAGCTCTTTCGGGTACGGTTGCCCTGACGATCTTCGAATGCGTCAGCACAAAGCCCGGTGTGTCCGCCGAATCGGGTGAATTCCATCCCGCGTCTCTTTTTTGATCCTTTACGGCATCTTATTGAGTATCTGCAGTCTCGATATCAGCATTAGCTACGCATAAAGTCAGGGCTCTTCACCAGGATCAAATTACGCACCGTATTTCGACCACCACTACATAGGCCACAGTTTGACGGGTGGTAAAGCCAGCTTAGCTGCCATTTATCGAACGACAACAAACCTATGTACCGCGAAAGTACTCTCGCATCCAACCTATCCCTTTATAGAAGTAACCATGACAAACGGAACAATCAGGACTAATGCCGTCATCGAATGTATCTAGAGCCGCAGCGCCGCCAAGTACTACGACCCAGCCGCCACCTTGAGCGATGACCAAATCCGCGAGCTGGTGCGAATCGGCACCTCGGCGCCCACATCCTTTCACTTGCAGAACTGGCGCTTCATCGCGGTGCGCACGCGTGAAGCCAAGGCCGGCTGAGTCCAATTGCCTGGAATCAACCCGCCGTCACCGATGCAGCTGTGACCTTCATCGTTTGCGGCCAGTTGGTCGAGACCAGCGTAATACCGGACCGCCTGGAGCCGCTGGTCGAATTGGGCGTCATGCCCGCCGCCATGGTGGCGGATTGGGAGATCCCCGCACGCGATCTGTACATGGCGTACCCACAGCGCCGGCGCGACGAGGCAGTACGCACCGCCACCTTCGGCGCGGCGGCAATGATCTATGCGGCCCGCTCGCTGGGCCTGGGTTCGACTCCGATGATTGGTTTTGACGCCGATGCGGTGCATCGCGAGTTCGGTCTGGCCGAGGACGAAGTGCCGGTCATGCTGTTGTCCATCGGGACGGAGCGTGCGGGAAACTGGGCGCAGAAGCCGCGCCGACCGCTCGTC
>NZ_JBFTPS010000060.1:0-38895 GCF_056398605.1 Variovorax sp. 01T432 | reverse complement strand
CGCGCGTGCCGGCGCTGCTGGCCGAAGTGGCGCAGGCGCGGGCCGCGCTCGATCGGCCCGCCGCCCGGCGCCACTTCGGCGGCGGCGAGCAGAGCCTGCGACTCGACGAGGTCGAGGCGCTCCTGGCCTCGGGCGCGCTGGTGCTCGACGCCTGCCGACGCGGGCTGCGCGCCGGCGCCGCGTGGCAGCCGCTGGCGCGCCGACCGGTGCTGTTCGCGCTGGCGCACGCGCTCGCCGGGGCCTGGCCTCGCGACGTCGATCGGGACGCCCTGATCGCGCGGGCCTTCGGCACCCGCCACCCCGACGAGTCGCATCGCGCGCGCCTGCGCGTGGAGATCGGCCGCCTGCGCGCGCTCGTCGCCACGCTGGCGTGCATCGAGGCCACCGCGCAGGGCTTCGTGCTGCGGCCGCGCGACGCACGCGAGGTCGTCGTGCTGGCGCCGCCCATCGACGGCGACCAGGCCTCGCTGGTGGCGCTGCTTTCCGACGGCGCGGCCTGGTCGACCTCGGCGCTGGCGCTGGCCCTGGGGGCGAGCCAGCGCACCGTCCAGCGCGCGCTCGTCGAGCTGGAGGCCGCCGGCCGGGTGCGCTCGATCGGACTGGCCCGCGCGCGTCGCTGGCTGTCGCCGCCGCTGGCCGGATTCACGACGATTTTGTTACTCCCCGCCGCACTCCAGCTTGAGTAGAGTGGCCCCACGGCGCCGATCCGAGGCGCGCCGCAAGGAGCAAGGCGATGACCCGCAAGACAGGCAACGACAGTCCCCACGCCACGGTGCGCGCGGCCGAGATCGTGCGCGAATTCGGCCCCTTCGCGGGCGCCGACCACGTCCACGGCGTGACGCACGACGGCTTCAGCGTCTGGGCCGCCACCGGGGCCCGCCTGATCGCCTTCGACCCCCGCAGCGGGGAGCCCGCGCGCACGCTCGACTGCGCCTGCGACGCCGGCACCGCCTTCGACGGCAAGCACCTCTATCAGATCGCCGAGGCACGCATCGACAAGATCGACCCCGCCACCGGCGAGGTGGTGGCCTCGATCCCGGCGCCCGGCCACGGCAGCGACTCGGGCCTCACCTGGGCCGAGGGCAGCCTGTGGGTGGGCCAGTACCGCGACCGCAAGATCCACCAGATCGATCCGGCGACCGGCGCCGTCATGCGCACCATCGAATCCAACCGCTTCGTGACCGGCGTGACCTGGGTCGAGGGCGAGCTGTGGCACGGGACATGGGAAGGGGACGAGAGCGACATCCGCCGGATCGATCCGCGCAGCGGCGCCGTGCTCGAGCGGCTGGAGATGCCGCCCGGCACCAGCGTGAGCGGCCTCGAGTCCGACGGGGCGGATCTGTTCTATTGCGGCGGCGGGGCGAGCGGCAAGGTCCGCGCCGTGCGACGTCCGAAAAGAGTCCGGTCATGACCGCGACCGGCGCGTTGTCGAAACCCGAACGGCTCTTCGAGCCAAGGAGCACATCATGAACACCACCCTTGCCGAAGCAGGCACAGTGAACCATCCCGTGGTCTCCAGGGACCAGTGGGTCGCGCAGCGCAAGACGCTGCTGGCGCACGAGAAGGAGCTGACGCGATTGCACGACCAGATCGCCCGCGAACGCCGCGCGCTGCCGTGGGAGCGCATCGAGAAGGATTACGCCTTCGACACACCCGAGGGCCGGCGCACGCTCGCCGAGCTCTTCGAAGGCCGGCGCCAGTTGGTGGTGCAGCACTTCATGCTCGGCCCGGGTTGGGATCAAGGCTGCCCGAGCTGTTCGTTCATGGCCGACCACATCGAGGGCATGAGGCCGCATCTGGCGCATCGCGACGTCACGCTGCTGGCCGTCTCGCGCGCGCCGCTGGCCGAGATCGAGCGCTTTCGCCAGCGCATGGGCTGGCAGTTCAAGTGGGTGTCCTCGCATGGCGGCGACTTCAACCACGACTTCGGCGTCAGCTTCACGCCGGAAGAGCTGGCCAGGGGCGAGGTCCCCTACAACTACGGCATGCGGCCCTTCCCGAGCGAGGAAGCACCCGGCATCAGCGTGTTCTACAAGGACGACGCGGGCGAAGTCTTCCACACCTACTCGGCCTACGGGCGTGGCGTGGAGGTGATGATGGGCACCTACCAGATACTGGATCTCACGCCCAAGGGCCGCGACGAGCACAACCCGGCCTACCCGATGGATTGGGTGCGCCACCATGATCGCTACGAGCCGGAAGCGCTCGCGAAGCCGGCGCCCGGGGCGGCTTCGTGCTGCGACGCGCACGGCGGCGATGCTGGCCATCACCGGCCTGGTCACCCCTGATGTTCCGGCCGCGAACGGCGACGCTCACTCGACCATCGTCACCGGCACGTGGGACGTGCGAGCCACCCTGTTTGCCCGGCCGGCCGCCATCAACGCGCCGATAGGCGTACGGCCCCCCGTACCCATGACGATGCCATTGCAGTCGTTCGCCGCGGCCACCTGAGAGATCGTCGGCACGATTTCGCCCACCTCCATCCGCGCGACGTAGCTCGCGCCCGCCTCGTCCAGGATCCGGCATGCGGGTCGCAGAGCGGCTTCCCCGCGTTCCTCCTCAATCTTGTGCAACGCGTCTATCGAGCGATACGCGCATGCGCGCCCTTGCTCCAAAGGGGGCTGAACATTCAGAAGGACGACTTGCGAGACGCAGTGATCCTTGAACAACGAGGCAGCATGCCGGACCGCACGCAACGCCCGCTCGGAGTCGTCGACAGGCACCAGAAGTTTCAGCATATTCACACCTTGAGATTTCGCCCCGCAGGCACAAGCACATGTTGACTGTCGCCGCGCAAAAATGGAGTAAAGAAATCGCCTGGACGAATGAATTCCATGACAACGCGCGCCATCTGGCAGAGGCCGCATCCGTTCCAGCTCCTGACTGATGAAGCGGGCGATTCGCGCCCTATTCCGCTTGCGCGCAGTGTGTTCGGCGACATCGGCACGAGCCCGCTGTACACGATGAACACCGTTTTCGACGCTGCGTACGGCCCGGCGCCGAGTGCCGCGAACGTGGTCGGCGTGGTCGGCGTGGTCGGCGTGGTCGGCGTGGTCTCGCTGATCCTCTGGTCGCTGGTGGTCGTGGCTGCGCCGCAACCTGCTGATTTGCGGCGTATTCGGCACGAGGGCGACCTGCCGCTGGCGCTGAGGACTTGCGCGGCGCAGGGACTGTCGATCGAACCGATGAAGGCCTCGTATTTCCTGAGCCACGCCGTGGTGGTCCCGACGCGCGGTCAAGGCATGTCGCTGTGGCGCGAGAAGCTGTTTGCGGCCATGTCGCACGACATGGCCAACATGGCCAGCTATCTCAAGCTGCCGGCGAATCGCGTGATCGAGCTGGGTTCGCGGGTCGAGATCTGACCCTCCAACGAATTCGCGATCCCGATGCGGGACGCGAAGCCAGGGAGACCACCTTGCCGGATTCACTGCGCAGCCGTCTTCACCCACTGAGCAGTGTAGACTGACGCGTTTTTCGGTCTGGCAGTATGGCGCAAGTTTCACGGCGCACAGGTTTCAACGACTCCGCGCTCATTCGCTTGCTCTCTCGACTGACCGACATCGACATCCGCGAATCCAGGCAGGCCACCGCGGATCGATTGAGTCAGTGGTTCGGCTGGACCGATGCCATCTCGCTGTCCACGGTGCTCGATGGCCATCCGGCGACTGCGCGATCCGGCACACGAGCATCGGCGAGCGCCGAGGAAGGCGAATGCACCCGTGTGCGCGCCGCGTTGGCGAATGCCATCGCCGACAGGCGCGCATTCACGAACGACCGGGGACGTTTGCACCTGCACGCGCCCGCCAGCGGCGAGCCGATGGAAACGACCGCCGACTTCGCGCCGTTTCGCCAGCGCTACCTCGCCCGGCAACAGGCGATGGAGGCGAGCATCGGACCCCTGCGCGGTCGCCTGCGTGCGGCGCTGGCGGCCCGCTCGCCCGCCATGAGCCGGCTGGCGGCCGTGGATGCCGTCATGGAGCGGGTGCTGGATGCGCGCGAGCGCAGCCTGCTCGCGACCGTGCCCGTGGCGCTCGAGAGGCATTTCGAGCGCTTGCGCCAGGCCGGCCAGGCGACGCAGGGCGACACGCAGGCGCCGGACGAGCCCGACCGCACGGCCCCCCCCGCCGAGTGGCTGGTCGTCTTCCGCAGGGATTTCCAGGACGTGCTGCTCGCCGAACTGGACTTTCGATTTCAACCGGTCGATGGGCTGCTCGCGGCCCTTCGCATGAGGCAACCAGAGTGCCATGAGTAGATTCTTTCAATACACGGTCCTTGTCATCGGCCTGGCCGCGGTGTGCTGGGTCGGTGCCGGATACGTCGGCTCGAACCCGTTGGCGCTGGCCGTCACGGTGCTCGTGGGCGCGTGCTACCTGATGGGCGCGCTGGAACTGCATCGCTTCCAGCAGGCCACTTCCACGCTGGAACGTGCCGTGGCGGACTTGTCCGAGCCTCCGGCGAGCCTGGGCCACTGGCTGAGCCGGCTGCACCCTTCCCTGCAGAACGCGGTGCGGCTGCGCATCGAGGGCGAGCGCGTGGGCCTGCCCGGCCCGGCGCTCACGCCATATCTGGCCGGCTTGCTGGTGCTGCTGGGGATGCTGGGCACCTTCCTCGGCATGGTGGTGACGCTGAACGGCACCGGCATGGCGCTCGACAGCGCGACGGACCTGCAGGCCGTCCGCGCCTCTCTCTCCGCCCCGGTGAAGGGCCTGGGGCTGGCGTTCGGGACCTCGGTGGCGGGCGTGGCCGCGTCCGCGATGCTGGGTCTCGCCTCGGCCTGGTGCCGGCGCGAGCGACTGCAGGCCGGACAGGCGCTCGACACGCGGATCGCGACCAGCCTGCGTGTCTACTCGCTGGCCCATCAGCGCGAGGAGTCCTTCAAGCTGCTGCAGCAACAGACCCGGCTGATGCCCGAGCTGGTCGAGCAGCTGCAAGCCATGATGGCGGCGATGGGGCTGCAGAGCCAGACGCTGAGCGAGCGCCTGGCCAGCGGCCAGGACCACTTCCACAGCAAGGCCGAGGCCGCATACGCCAGCCTGGCCTCCTCCATCGACCGGTCGTTGAAGCAGAGCCTGACCGAGGGCGCCCGCATCGCCGGCGCGACGATCCAGCCGGTGGTCGAGGCGACCATGGCCGGCATCGCGCGCGAAACGGCCACCTTGCACGACACCATCACGCTCACCGCGCAGCGGCAACTCGAGGGGCTGTCCAGCCGCTTCGAGGCCACCACCCTCGACGTGGCATCGACCTGGAAGGCCGCGCTCGCGGAGCATCAGCGCACGACCGAGACGCTGTCCAAGGACATGCGCAGCTCGCTCGACCAGTTCGCCGAGAGCTTCGAGCAGCGCTCGGCTTCGCTGGTGGACGGCATCTCCGCCCGCCTGGAAAGCACGCTGAGCCATGTGTCGACCGACGCGCGCGAGTCCGTGGCGGCGGCGGCGGCGAGCTTCGAGACGCACGCGGCCTCGCTGCTGCGCACCGTCGACCAGTCGCATGCCAACCTGCAGGCCGAGCTGGCCTCGCGCGACGAGCAGCGGCTGTCGGGCTGGACGCAGGCGCTGGAGGCGATGGCCGCCTCGCTGCAGCAGGAGTGGCAGCAGGCGGGCGCGCACACCATGAGCCTGCAGCAGCAGCTGTGCGAGACGCTGGCGCAGACCGCCAGCGAGATGTCCGCCCAGACGGAAGCACATGCGAAGAACACGATCGCCGAGATCGCCCGGCTCCTGCAGGCCGCCGCGGAGGCGCCCCGGGCCGCGGCCGAAGTGGTGGCCGAACTGCGCCAGAAGCTCTCCGAGAGCATGGCCCGCGACAACACGATGCTGGAGGAACGCAGCCGCATCCTGGACACGCTGGGGACCGTGCTCGACGCCGTGAACCATGCCTCCACCGAACAGCGGGCGGCCGTCGAYGAGCTGGTCGCCGCGTCGGCGGGTCTGCTGGAGCGCGTCGGCAGCCGCTTCACGGAAAAGGTCGACGAGGAAGCCGGCAAGATGGCCGCCGTCGCCGCGCAGATCACCGGCAGCGCCGTCGAAGTGGCCAGCCTGGGCGAGACCTTCGGCTTCGCGGTGCAGCTGTTCAGTGAATCGAACGACAAGCTGGTGGCCCATCTGCAGCGCATCGAGGGCGCGCTCGGCAAGTCCATCGCGCGCAGCGACGACCAGCTGGCGTACTACGTGGCGCAGGCGCGGGAGGTGATCGACCTGAGCATCATGTCGCAGAAGCAGATCGTCGAGGACCTGCAGCAGCTCGCCAGCAGGCAGGCAAGCGTGGGCAGCGAAGCATGATGAGCGAGGACATCGACGCCGGCATCGAGCCGACCGTGCCGGTATGGGCGGTCTTCGGCGACCTGATGTCGGGGTTGCTCGGGGCCTTCGTGCTGATCCTCGTCTGCGCGCTCGGCATGCAGCTGGAACTGGCGGCGAAGCTGGAGTCCGAGGTCCACCAGCGCCAGGTCGAGGCACAGCGCCGGCAGGCGCTCGAGAAGGCCCTGGCGGGCCCGCTCGCGGCGGGCCGGGTGACGCTGAACAACGGGCGCATCGGCATCAGCGGCAGCCTGCTGTTCGCCTTCAATTCCGCGGAGCTGCAACCCGAGGGGCGGCAATTGCTCAAGAGCCTGACCGCGCCGCTGGCCGCCTACCTCCAGGCGCGTGACGAGATCCTGATGGTGAGCGGCTTCACCGACGACCGCCAGGTGCGCGACGGCAATCGCCGATTCGCCGACAACTGGGAGCTCTCGGCCCAGCGCGCCCTGACGGTGACGCGGACCTTGATCGAGGAAGGCGTTCCGTCGGCCTCGGTCTTCGCGGCGGCCTTCGGCTCCGAGCAGGCCGTGGCGTCGAATGCCGATGCCGACGGACGCGCCAGGAACCGGCGCGTGGAGATGGCGCCCACGCCGAGACCGTCCAACGCCAACGTGAAGCCCCGTGAGTAGCGCCGAGGCTTGCGAAACCGACGCGATGCTCGACGCATGGCGCGCGCGCGGCGATCATCTCCTCGATCCCGTGCGCTTTCGCCTGATCGAGGTCCTGGCCCGACGGGCGCAAGCCCACCGCGGCGACGCGCGGCGCATCCTGGACGACAAGGTGGCCAGGCTGCTCGCAGCCTATGGCGAAGGCCTCGAGAAGGCCGGCCGCGCGAGCGCGCCATGCGAGCCGGCGGACCCGCGTGGCACGCAAGGCCCGGCCCCTCGCGGGGCGCTCGCGGAACTGGTGGACCTCCTCGCCCGGCATGCGTCGGCCCCCGGGGAAGGGCCGACGGCGAGCGATGCCGCATCCCGTCTCGCCCCCGCGCCCGAACTGAAGTCGCTGCGCTACTTCAAGAGCACCTGGTCGAGGCTCAGCGCGGATCGATGGCTGATGCAGTCGCTGGCGAAGGTGCCGGAGAATGCCGGCCCGCTCAACTCGCACCACCTCGTGCATCGTGCCCTCGCGCTGATGCGCGAACTCTCGCCGGAGTACCTCAACCGCTTCATGTCCCATGTCGACGCCTTGTCATCGATCGACCAGTTGAATGGCGCCGGTGCGTCGGCGGGCACGAGCACGCGGCGCGAGGAGAGCCAAAGGAAGGCCGCACGCGGCAGGTCCACCTGATGCCGAGCAGGGGACTCGACAGCTCCCCCTGGTCGAGCAGCCCCGAGGGTCGCCGGTCATGGCCCGACGTTCTGCTCGCGCGGAATCCCGGTCACGGTGACGGGCGAGGGCTCGCGCGTGGCCCGCTTGTAGATCGACGGCGAGACCCCCGTGTGCTCCTTGAAGAAGCGCGAGAAATTCCCCGGCGCGGAGAAGCCGAGGTCCAGCGCGACGTCCGTCAATGCACTGCCCTCCGCCACGCGGCGCATGGCTTCCTCGACGCGTACGCCGCTCCAGAACACCTGCGGCGTGGTGTTGAGTTGCTCGGCTTCCAGCAGGCGCTCCACCTCGTCGTCGACCGCGGTGCGAGCATCCCTGGCGGAAATGATCGCCGCGTCTACTTCAGGATGTAGAAGGGGGCGTCCTTGTCCTTCACCAGCACCACGACGAACTTCGCAGGCCGGGTGCTGCTGGCGTTTCGGCCCACGGTGTGGATGTCATGGGGGCCTTCATAGAAGGTCTGCCCCGGTGTCAGCGTCACCTCCTTGGCGCCCTTGACCCCCATCACGATGGATCCCTCCACCACGTAGACGAAGGCATGCGCATCGTGGTGATGCAGCGGCTCCACCGCGCCCGGCGGATAGTCCACGTTGAGCATCAGGACTTCCTTGCCGGGAATGTTCGCCAGCTCCTTCGTCATGAGCGTCCCGACCACGGGCTGCGGAGCCGCAACGGCGTAGGGAGCCAGGACGACGCCGGACGCCAGCAGCAGCTGCGCTCCGATCTTTCCGAGATTCAGCATGTTCTTTCCTTTCGTGACTCTTGCTCGCGATCTGCGCCGCGCGCTCATTCGATCGGCCTGTCGGAAGGCGGCGTGCGCATGCCCACGGACATCCGGTTCCATGCATTGATCAGGGCGATCGTCCAGGTCAACTCGACGATCTCCTGCTCGCTGAACACGTCCTTCAAGTGCTCGAAGGCGCCTTCGTGATCGCCGTGCTGGTCCGCCAGCCGGGTCATGGTCTCGGCCCAGTTCAGTGCCGCGCGTTCGCGTTCGCTGTAGAAGCCGACTTCGCGCCACGTCGAGACACTGTTGATGCGTTGCCAGCCTTCTCCCTGCTTGCGAAGTTCGCGAGCGTGCATGTCGAGGCAGAAGGCGCAGCCGTTGATCTGCGAGACGCGGGTCTGCACGAGCTCCATGAGCCCGGGGCCCAGTGGGGACTTGGCAATGAGGGCGTTGACGCCGGCCAGGGCCTGGTAGGCCTTGGGCGCGATCTGGGTCCAGGGGAGTCGGGCTTGGTTCATGAGGGTTCCTTTTGGAGGGTTGAGGTTCGTGGTGTTCACATGCAGAAGACGTTCGGCGGCATCGCCTTGTGACAACGTCTTCAACGGTTTTTCAGGATCGAAGCCAGACGGGCCAGCTTCCCGGGATCTCGCTGCACGCGGATGCGCACGATGCGAGTGCCGTCCGTTTCGAGCGACTGCACCGATTCGAGGACGCCGTCGATGAATCGCAGAAAGCCCCATTCGCCATTGATGGGGGCAAGCCGGGTGCGCAGCGCGTTCCCATGGCGCCTGCCGGCCGCGAGATAGAGCTGCGCGATGCGCTCGCCGCCCTGCAGCGGCTTGCCCAAGCCCGGGGCCTTGCGGCCGTCGTCGCCGATGAGCTCCGCGTCCTCGGCCAGCATCGACTTCAGCATGGCCAGGTCCGCGTGCTCCGAGGCCGAGGCGAAGTCACGAAGCAGGCGCAGGTGCGTTTCCTTCGAGAGCGCGAAGCGGGCACGCCGCTCCCGCAGCTGGAGCCTCGCGCGGCGGACCAGCTGGCGGCAGGCCGTCTCGCTCTTGCCGAGCGCGACCGCGATTTCGCCGTAGCCCGCGCCGAACACTTCTCGCGTCAGAAAGGCGGCCCGCGCTTGCGGGGCCAGCCCTTCGAGCAGGGTGAAGAAGGCGATCGAGACGTTCTCGACGCATTCCAGCAGCTGGTCGGCCGAAAGGGTCGAACCGCCGGCAAGCGGCTCGGCCAGCCAGCCTGCCCCGGCGTGCTCGCGCGCCAGGCTCCGGGCGGAGCCGTCCGTCCTTCTCATGGTGAGCGGCGGCTGCCTTTATGGCGTCTCGCGGGAGCGGCTGAGCCAGTCCGCGAGGGTGGTCTTGCCCAGACGCGGGTTCTTGCCCGGGGTGAGCGACTGATCGTCCAGCGCCATGCCGAAGTAGAGCGCGTCGGGGTCCGCGACCACCTTGCGCGTGTCCCCGGTCGCGGCCAGGAACTGGCCGACGAACTTGTCGAGGCCCAGCGCCACGGGGCCCGCGATTTCGATCATCGCGTTGGCCGGCGCTTCGAGCGCGATCTCCGACAGGGCATCGGCCACGTCTTCCGCCGCCATCGGCTGCGCGAGCGCGGGGGAAAGTCGAACCGTGTCCCCGTCGGTGCTCGTGGCGGCGATGCTTCCGGCGAACTCGAAGAACTGCGTCGCGCGCACGATCGTGTACGGGACAGTCGAGGCCTTGATCATGTTCTCCTGCGCCATCTTTGCGCGGAAGTAGCCGCTTTCAAGAAGGCGCTCGGTGCCCACCACCGACAGCGCGACGTGGTGCCCGACGCCGGCGGCTTGTTCCGCGGCGAGCAGGTTGCGACCGGAGGTTTCGAAGAAATGCATGACGGCGGCGTCCTCGAACGAAGGCGAGTTCGCAACGTCCACGACGACCTGCGCGCCCGCCAGGGCCGCTGCCAACCCCTCTCCCGTCAGGGTGTTGACGCCCGCCGAGGGCGAGGCGGCGACGGCCTCGTGTCCCCGTTGGCGAAGCTTCTTCACCAACCTTGATCCAATGAGCCCGCTGCCGCCGATGACGACGATCTTCATATGAAGTCCTTTTCGTCCAGTGTTGTCTACTGGCTGACCGGACGGCCGCCCCATGCGACTGTCCATGCCTGCAAGACGTTGGGGCGCGCGGGTTTGTGACATGCGGGTGGACAAAATTTCTGGCCGCCACCGCCGATTGGGGCTAATGTTTCGCAGGCCCGGCTCAGGAACATCGACTCAGCCCTGCTGGCGGCTTCCAGTCATGCCTGTCACAAGACAAGGGTGCCGAACGTCTACATAGCCATGAACGACCCGACCGATACCTTCACGCGCCTTCGCCCTCGCCTGCAGGGCATCGCCTACCGCATGCTGGGCTCCTCGGCCGAGGCGGAGGAAGTGGTCCAGGACGCCTGGCTGCGCTGGCATGAGGCCGAGCAGGAGCGCCTGGACAGCAGCGAGGCTTGGCTGGTCGCCGTCACCACGCGGCTGGCGATCGACAGGCTGCGCAGCGCGAAGGTTCAGCGCGAGCACTACATCGGCACGTGGCTGCCCGAACCCATGCTCTCCGAATCGCCGGCCACACCGGAACAGGAACTGGAGCGGGCCGACGACGTGTCGATCGCGTTCCTGGCGATGCTGGAGCGCCTGGCGCCCGAGGCCCGCGCGGCCTTCCTGCTGCGCGAAGTCTTCGATGCGGACTATGGCGAGGTGGCCGAAACCCTCGGCAAGACCGAGAGCGCGTGCAGGCAGCTCGTTCATCGCGCCAAGACACAGTTGCAGGACAAGCGGCCTCGCTACATCGTCCCGCACGAAACCCAGCAGCGCCTGATGCGCGGATTCGCCGAAGCGGCGACGCGCGGGGAGTTCGCGGCGCTCAAGGCCATGCTCGCCGACGACGCTCAGCTCATCGGCGACGGCGGCGGCAAGGTGCCGAGCTTCGGCGTTCCGCTGGTGGGCGCCCAGCGCATCGCCCAGCTCTACCTCGCGACGAACCTGCGCTACCGCGAGGCGGTGCGGTTCGAAGTCGTGCGCATCAACGGCCAATGGGGCCTGCTGCGCTTCATCGATGGCGAGCTCGAATCGGCGCAGGCCATCGAGACGGACGGCGAGCGCATCGTGCGCATCCATGCCCAGCGCAATCCCGACAAGCTCGCGCGCATCGTCGCCGCACTCGGCCGGGACGCGGCTGTCGCGCACCAGCCCCCGCCAGTGCCCTGAGCCCGTCGGATCCCGGTCCTCGATCTCCGGTCATCGGAATGAGTGGGAACTGTCCGGCCGCCACCTACACCAAGAAGCTCGGCCCGCTGGCGACGGCCGGCGCGGCCCGCCATACAAGCTTCCGTCACCCGTTCCCCCGAACGCCACCCGGCCCAACATGCACACCGACACCGAACTCCCCCTTGGCAAAGTCGCCGAAGTCACCCTCTGGTTCTGGCTGGTGAAGATAGCGGCGACAACGCTGGGTGAAACCGCCGGTGATGCGGTCACGATGTCGATGAACCTGGGCTACCTGGTGGGAACCGCCATCTTCGCCACGATCTTCATCGGCGCCGTATGGACCCAGATCGCGGCGAAGGGCTTCCGTCCTTTTCTGTTCTGGTTCGTGATCGTCGCGACGACCACGGCAGGAACAACGCTCGCCGATCTGCTGGATCGATCCCTGGGGATCGGTTACCTGGGCGGCGCGTCGACGCTTCTCCTTCTCCTCCTTGCCACCTTGTTCCTTTGGCATCGGACGCTCGGTTCAGTCTCCGTCTCGGCCATCACGTCGCGAAAGGCCGAGGTGTTCTATTGGGCCACGATCATGTTCTCGCAGACCCTCGGGACAGCGCTGGGCGACTGGATGGCCGATCCCGATACCGGCCTGGGTCTGGGCTACGAGGGCGGCGCCCTTGTCTTCGCGGCGGCGCTGGCCCTGGTCGGGGCGGCGTACCTATGGACGAGGATGTCGCGCACGGCCCTCTTCTGGGCAGCCTTCATCCTGACGCGGCCCTTCGGCGCCACGCTCGGGGATTTCCTGGACAAGCCCCACGCCGCCGGCGGACTCGAGATGAGCCGGTACACGGCGACGGCCGTCCTGGCGGCGTTCATTCTTGCCTGCATCGTGCTGCTGCCGCAGCGCGCCGAGCGCACCCTTTGAGGTCGATCCGTCAGATCTCGATCTTGGTGCCCAGTTCGACCACCGAATTGTTGGGCAGATAGAGGTACTCGGCCGCGGCGCTGGCGCTGCGATGCATCTGCACGAAGAGCTTCTCGCGCCACTTGGCCATGCCGTCGCCGATCGCCGGCACGACGATGTCGCGCGACAGAAAGTAACTGGTGGTCATCGGGTCCAGCCTGAACTCCCGGCCCGCGATCTGGCTCAGCGCCTTGGGCACGTCGGGGATGTCCATGAAGCCGAAGTGCAGGATGACCTTCCAGCAATCCTCGGCGATCGGTGTGATTTCGCCGCGATCCGCGAGTTCGACCCGGGGCACCTCGTGCGCCCGCATCGTCACGAACAGATTGAATTCGTGCAGCACCTTGTTGTGCTTCAGGTTGTGGAGCATCGCGTTGGGAACGATCCCGGTTTCCGCCGTGAGGAACACGGCCGTTCCGGCGACGCGCGTCGGCGGGTGGGCAATCACGCCTTCCAGGAAGGGCGCCAGCTCGATGGCATCCTCGCGCAGCTTGGCCGACAGAACGACCTGGCCATCCTTCCAGGTGGCGAGGATCACGAACAGGCCTCCCGCCATCAGCAGCGGGAACCAACCCCCATCGACGATCTTGAGCAGATTCGATGCGAAGAAGGAGATGTCGACGGCGAAGAAGAAGCCCGTGGCCGCCACGCATACCGGCAGCGGGTAGCCCCATCCATACCGGATGACGAAGAAGGTCAGCGCCGTCGTGATCACCATGACCAGGCTGACGGAGATGCCATAGGCCGCCGCAAGGGCGGTGGATGAGTGGAACATGCCGACCGCCAGGACCACGCCGGCCAGCAGCGCGAAGTTCACCGCCGGCACATAGATCTGCCCCTTGTCGTGTTCCGACGTGTGCTTGATCGTCATTCGAGGCAGATAGCCCAGCTGGATCGTCTGCTTGGTCGCCGAGAACGCGCCGGAGATGAGGGCCTGGGACGCAATGACCGTCGCCGCGGTCGCCAGGACCACCATCGCGATCAGAGCCCAGGCCGGCGTCATGAGGAAGAAGGGATTCTCAATGGCCTTCGGATTGGCCAGTACCAGGGCGCCCTGGCCGAAATAGTTGAGGCTCAATGCGGGCATCACCAGGCCGAACCATGCCCATTGAATGGGGCCCTTGCCGAAGTGGCCCATGTCGGCATAGAGCGCCTCCGCCCCCGTCACGCAAAGAAAGACCGCCCCCAGGGTGATGAATGCCAGCTGGTAATGCTCGTATCCGAAACGCAGGGCATAGGTGGGCGAGATCGCCTTCAGCACGGCCGGGTTGTCGATGATCGAAGGCAATCCGCTGAGCCCGATCGCCAGGAACCAGAGCACCATGACGGGACCGAAGAACCGGCCTATCTGTGCCGTTCCCCTCTTCTGCAACATGAAGAGCATGACCAGCACGGCGAAGGAGATCGGCAGCACGAAGGGCTTGGCGGCCGGGGTGACGATCTCCAGGCCCTCGACCGCCGACAGCACGGAGATGGCGGGCGTGATCACGCCGTCGCCAAAGAACAATGCGACGCCGAAGACGCCGCACACCATCAATACGCGATGGACCTTCGGCTTGTCCTTGACGGCCTGCGAAGCCAGTGCGAGCAGCGCCATCAGGCCGCCCTCGCCATGGTTGTCCGCCCGCATGATGAGCCCGACGTACTTGATGGAGACGATCACCGTCAGCGTCCAGAAGAAGAGCGACAGGACGCCGAGGATGTTGTCCGGCGTCACGGCGACATGGCCGTTGGCGAAGACCTCCTTGAACGCGTAGAGGGGCGATGTGCCGATGTCGCCGTACACCACGCCGATGGCGCCCAGGCATAGCGTCGTGAGGGAGGACTTCGAATTTTTCATTGGGATTGCGGTATCGGCATGTTGCACGGGCCGGATACCCCGCCAATCTGCGGTGTTCGAACATAGTGGATGTCCCATTCGGTCTCTTCGACGCGCTCGAAACCATGCCGCGCATAGAAGCGATTCGAATCGCTGCCCCGCAAGGCACCGACGCGAACGGGCATCCCTTGCGCGTCCGCTTCCGCGAACACGACCGCGAGCGCTGCCGCGCCGATACCCCGGCCCTGGTGCGCGGGGTCTACGTAGAGATGGTCAAGAAGCAGCTGCCCTGCGTGAGGGCGCAGCACGACGAAGCCGACCCTGCGCCCCTCGACGACCAGATGCCGGGTATGCACCGGCGCGAAGGTGGCCAGGAATCGGTCCCTCGCGCGTTGGGAGTCGAAACGGCCGAGGCGCTCCAGGCTCGGGCGCATGGCGGCGATGCGCAGCGTGACGAGGTCTTCGGCATCCTCTGGCGAGGCCGCTTCGAGGTCGAGGAATTTGCCGCGCATCGGTGGGGAGTGTCGAGCCATGTGAGTTGTGGCCGCATTCTGCCGGAGCGGCGCCCGGCAAAGTCCGCGCGAGGCCGCTGGCCGCACTCCCGGGCGCCGGCCTGGCCTTGGCCAGAAGCGGGCGCGATCCGCCTGCCTCAGCCCTTGGGTGGGGGATAGGCCAGCTTGCCTGCCTTGCCCAGCATCTCGACGGTCTCGCCGACCGTGTAGAGCTGGGAGGTCTTGAGGGTGCGGATGTGTCCGGCGAGTTCGACGGCGATGATGGCGGTGGCGGCCGCCTTGGCATCCGGGGCTTCATAGATGATGAAGCCGTCGTAGTCGCCCGCCATGTAGTACATGCTGAGCAGCTTTCCGCCCAGCTTCTCGACCAGCGCCTTGACCGGAATGCTGCGGTCCTCGGGATGCTTGGCCAGCTTCTGCCAGCCCTCCGTATTGTAGCTGAAGCTTGTCATGTAGGTAGGCATGCGCGTCTCCACTTCCTTGAGATCGAGGCCAGACCCTGTCCAGGCGGAGTTGCCCGGTGCACCACGGCCTCCTGTGGTTGCGGAGGCCTTTCTACTCCGTCAACCGAAAAATGCAACTTAAGTTCTCATTTCGCACCCATGAGATCGAAGTTGCGAGTCCATCGAGGCCGCATTCGCGATGATGAGGAAGTCGAATTCGCCCGACACCTCGGAGCAGGCCATGACAATCATCGAAGTCGGTGCATCCACCCGACGTTCCGGCCGAAGAATGGGCCATGTCATCACCCGAGACCGCGATGCCCGAAGCACAGAATGAAGTCGAGTTCGAAGCCCAGTGGGTCCGCTGGAGGCACCACCTCCACCGGATTCCCGAGACGGGCTTCCAGGAAGTGCGAACGGCCGGCTACGTCGGCCAGGTTCTCGAGATGCTGGGCCTCGAGGTGCACCGAGGCATCGGCGGCACGGGCATCGTCGCCAATCTGCGCGTCGGCGGCGGCGCCGGCGTCATCGGCCTGCGCGCCGACATGGACGCGCTCGCCCTCACGGAAGCGGCGCCGGGACGCGCATACGCCTCCGAGACCGCCGGTTGCATGCACGCGTGCGGCCACGACGGCCACATGGCCATGCTGCTGGGCGCCGCGCAGTTGCTCGCGCGCCGCCGCGACTTCGACGGGACCGTGCGATTCATCTTCCAGCCCGCGGAAGAGCACGGCCGCGGCGCCGCCGCGATGCTGGCCGATGGCCTTCTCGAGCGCTTTCCCGTCGACGAGATCCACGGCGCGCACAACATTCCCGGCCTGCCCGTCGGCCACATCGCGACGCGCGTCGGCGGCATCATGGCCAGCGAGGACAACTTCGTCATCCGCATCACCGGCCGCGGTGGACACGCGGCGCGGCCGCACATGGCCGTGGACCCGCTGGTGATCGGCGCCGAGATCGTGCTCGCGCTGCAGTCGATCGTGTCGCGCTCGCTCGACCCGGGCGAGCCCGCCGTGCTGTCCTGCACCGAGTTCATCACGGACGGCATCCGCAACGCGCTGCCCACCGAGGTGCTGATCAAGGGGGACACGCGCAGCTATTCAACCGAAGTGCAGGCCCTGCTCGAACGCAGGATGCGCGAGATCTGCGAGGGCATCTGCCAGGCCCATGGCGCGCGCTGCGCGGTCGAGTACACGCATGAATTCGCGCCGACCGTGAACTGGGCCGAGTGCGTGCCCACCGCCGTGGCCGCGGCCCGGGCGGTTGTCGGCCACGACAACGTCGATGCCAACGTACCCGCCATGATGATCTCCGAGGACTTCGGCGCCTTCCTGCGGGTCGTGCCGGGCGCCTTCGTGTTCATCGGGAACGGCGACGGCGACAGCGCCGGGGCCGTGCCGCTGCACAACGCGCGCTACGACTTCAACGACCGCGTGCTGCCGATCGGGGCGCGCTACTTCGCCGAGCTGGCGCGCGTGCGCCTGCCTCGCGACACCGAAGCGAAGGGCTGACATGCTGCTGCGCAATCCTCAGGCACGGCGAAGCGGCTACGACACGTCGTTGAAGGCGGTGATGAACATCGCGCGCGGCAGGGAGAGCCGCCAGTGGCTGGCGAACTGGGACCGGCTGGCTCCGCACCCCACGCCCGCATGGCCATTGCCCGGGCTCGCGGCCCGCCTGGGCATCGCGCAACTGGTGATCAAGGACGAGTCCAGGCGCTCGGCGCTCGGCAGCTTCAAGGCCCTCGGCGCACCCGTGGCCTTGCTGCGGCTGGTCCTGCGCCGATGGCACGGGCAGGGCTGGACGCCGGCCGACATCCTCGCGGGCCGACACGCGCAGGCGCTGCGCGATTTCGTCGTCATCAGCGCGACGGACGGCAATCACGGCCGGGCGCTGGCTGCGGCGGCGCAGAGCATCGGATGCCGTTGCGTGATCGTCCTGCACGCCCAGGTGAGCGAAGAGCGCGAGGCCCCCATCGCCGCGCTCGGCGCCGAGGTGGTGCGCATCGCCGGCAATTACGACGCCTCGGTCGAGGAAGCGGCGCGCCTGGCGAAGGCGAACGGCTGGGAGGTCGTCTCCGACACCTCGTACGAGGGCTACGAGGAGGTGCCGCGCGACGTCATGCAGGGCTACGGCATCATGGTCGACGAGCTGCTGGAGACCGCTGCGGCCGATGCGCTGTGCCCCTACACGCACGTCATCGTCCAGGGTGGGGTCGGCGGGCTGGCCGCGGGCGTGGCGAGCCACTTCTGGGAGCGCTACGGCGCGGCGCGGCCGAGCTTCATCGTCGTGGAACCCGAACAGGCGGACTGCCTGCTGCAGAGCGCCCGCAGCGGTCGGCCCGAGCGCGCCACCGGATCGGTCGATTCGGTGATGGCCGGGCTCGCCTGCGGCGAGGCATCGCCGCTCGCCTGGCGCTTCCTGCGGCCCGCGGTCGACCTCTTCATGACCGTCACCGACGCGCAGGCCGAACAGGCGATGCGCGCGCTGGCATCCGGCGATGCGGGCGACGTTCCCGTCCTCAGCGGCGAATCGGGGGCAGCCGGCCTGGCGGCCCTGCAAGCGCTGCTGCCGGACCCGGAGGGCCGACGCATGGCCGGCCTCGATGCCGACGCGCGCGTCCTGCTGTTCAACACGGAAGGCGCGACGGCCCCCGGCATCTACCACAGCCTGGCCGGCCGCTCGGCGCAGGAGGTGCTCGCGGCGCAGCAGGATTGGCTCGCCCGGGAAGGCATCGCGCAAGACGCGCTCATGGCGCGCATCGACCAGCATGCGGCCATCGGCGCCATCGAGCACGGCGGCGTGTGCCGCATCGCGCTCACGGATGCCGACCGGCAGGGCCGCGACCAGCTGGTGGCCTGGATGAAGGCGCTGGGGCTGAGCGTCCGGATCGACCAGCTCGGCAACATCTTCGGAACCCGGCCGGGCAGGACCGATGCGGCGCCCGTGATGACCGGCTCGCACATCGACACCGTCGCCACGGGCGGCCGCTACGACGGAAACTACGGCGTGCTGGCCGGTCTTGAAGTGGTAAGCTGGCTCAATGCGCGCGAGCGTCAGACGCTGCGCCCGCTCGTGGTGGCGGCCTTCACGAACGAGGAAGGCGTCCGGTTCATGCCGGACATGATGGGCTCCCTGGTGCATGCCGGCGGCTACCCGCTCCAGGCCGCCCTCGACACGATCGGCACGGACGGCAAGCGCCTGGGCGACGAACTGGCGCGCATCGGCTACGCCGGCGACATGCCCTGCGGCACCATCGTTGCGCACGCCTATGTGGAACTGCACATCGAACAGGGCCCGGTCCTGGAAGCCGAGGGCATCACCATCGGCGCGGTCGAGGACCTGCAGGGCATCTCCTGGCAGGAGATCGTGGTCAGCGGCCAGTCCAACCATGCAGGCACCACGCCCATGCCGCTGCGCCACGATGCCGGCTACTGCGCCGCCGCGATCGCCGTGTTCGCGCGCGAGCTCGCGCGGCGCTACGGGGGCAGCCAGGTGGCGACGGTCGGGGTCATCGAGTTGCATCCCTGTCTCGTCAACGTCATCGCGGCGCGCGCCCGGCTGACCGTCGACCTGCGCAACACCGACGAGGAGACCCTCCAGCGCGCGGAGGCGGAACTGGCCCGCTACCTCGCCCGGCTCGAACGGGAAGAAGGCGTGCGCATCGAGACGCGGCGCCTGGCGCGCTTCGAGCCGGTCGCCTTCGACGGCCGGTTGGTGCGCATCATCGAGGCGTGCGCCAACGCGCGCGGCCTGACGAATCGCCGGATGAGCTCGGGCGCGGGCCACGACGCGCAGATGATGGCCCGCATCTGCCCGGCCGCCATGATCTTCGTGCCCAGCGAGCGCGGCATCAGCCACAACCCGCGGGAACATACCGGAGCGAGCGAGCTTCGGGACGGAGCGAATGTGCTGCTGGACGTGCTGCTCCGGCTCGCAGATGAGCCGGGGCCGCCGGCGGCATAGCCGGGCCGGCGCGGTGGCGTGGGACTACGCCGTCTGCCGGATCAGCAGCTTCGGCTCCGCCAGGTAGAGCTGCCGCGCCCGGGACGGCTTCTCCATGCGAGCCAGCAGGACTTCGGCCGCATGCTCGCCGAGTTCGCTCGGCCGGATGTCCATGGTGCTGAGCGGCGGGTTCGAATGCGCGGCGTCCTGCACGTTGTCGAAGCCCATCAGCGCGAAGTCCTTGCCCGCCTTCAACCCGCGCTCGCCCAAGGCCGACAGCGCGCCGAAGGCGACGATGTCGTTGTAGCAGATCGCCGCCGTCGGACGGGGTGACTTGTCCAGCAGCGCCTTCATCGTCTCGTAGCCGCCCTGCCGGGTGGGGTTCGAGGCGACGAACAAGCCCTCGTCGAAGGCGAGCTTGTGCTCGGCCAGGGCCGCCTTGAAGCCCTTCAGGCGCTGTTCGAGCACGACGCCCGTCTGCCCTCCCAGGAAGCCGATGCGCTTGTGGCCCGCGGCGAGCAGGTGCCGGGTCGCGACGTAGACACCGCGCTCGTTGTCCGCACCGGCGAAGTCGTAGCTCCCTGGCCCCAGGGTGCGCACCATCACGACCAGCGGGATGCCCCACGCCTGCACTTCCTTGGGCAGGCTGCGCGGCGTGCCGAGGGCCGGGCAAAGCACCATGCCGGCCGCGCCCTGCTCCCGCATCGTGCGCAGGACCTGCCGCTGCCGCTCGACGTCTTCGTTGGTGTGCGCCATCAGGACGATGTAGCCGGCCTCGACCAGCTTGCGCTCGACACCGATCAGGATCTCGGCGAAGAAGGGATTCATCAGGTCGTTGATGACCACGGCGATCGTCCTGGACGAACCGCCTCGGAGCTCGCCGGCCCGGCGGTTGTAGACATAGCCGAGCTTCGCCGCGGCCTCGCGCACGCGCTCCGAAGTTTCCGCCGGAATCAGCGGGCTGTCCTTGAGGACGAGCGAGACCGTCGACTTGGATACCTTCGCCTCGGCGGCGACGTCCAGGATGGTGACGGGACGCGGTGATGTTGAGTTGCGCATCTTCTTGGGTGGGTGTTTTCCCTAGGGTACGGCATCGTCCCTTGATCTTTCGTTGGAACGATCCAATAATTCATTCAACCGTTCCAACAAATGTAGCCGCAAAGGAGACGCCATGGGAAGCAATCAGCCGGTCGGATGGGGCCTGATCGGCGCCAGCACGATCGCCGCCGAGCACATGATCGGCGCCATCCGCGCCCAGCCGGGGCACGAGGTCGTGGCCGTCGCCAGCAGCAGTGCGCAGCGCGCCAGGGACTATGCCGGGCAGCACCACATCGACAGCGCCCACGACTCCGTCGCCGGGCTGCTCGCCAACCCGCTCGTGCAGGCCGTCTACGTCAGCACGACCAATGAACTGCATCGCGAACGGGTGCTCGCCGCCGCCGCGGCCGGCAAGCACGTGCTGTGCGAGAAGCCCCTGGCCCTCACGCTGGACGACGCACGCCAGATGGTGCGCGCCTGCGCCGAGGCCGGGGTCCTGATGGCGACCAATCACCATCTGCGCAACGCCGCCACGCACCGCAAGATCCGCGAGCTGGTGCAGGGCGGGGCGATCGGCCGGCCGCTTTTCGCGCGCGTCTTCCACGCCGTCTACCTGCCGCCTCACCTGCAGGGCTGGCGCATCGACAAGCCCGCCGCCGGCGGCGGGGTGATCCTCGACATCTGCGTGCACGACGCGGACACCCTGCGCTTCATCCTCGGCGCCGAGCCGGTCGAAGCCGTCGGCCTGTCCCAGTCGGCCTTCCTGGCCCGCGACGGGCTGGAGGACGGCGTGATGGCGGCCCTGCGCTTCGACAACGGCGTGCTCGCGCAGCTGCACGACGCCTTCACGACGCCGTATGCCGGCACCGGCATCGAGATCCACGGCGACAAGGGCTCGGTCATCGGCCGCAACGTGATGACGCAGCAGCCGGTCGGCGAAGTGCTCTTGCGCGACGCCGGCGGCGAGCACGCCGTCCCGGTGGCGCACGAAGACCTCTACGCCCGCGGCGTCGCCCGCTTCTGCGCCGCGATGCGCGGCGAAGGCGAGCCCGCCGCGACAGCCATCGACGGCCTGCGTTCCCTGGCCACCGCATTGGCCATCGCCGAGGCCTGCCGCACCGGCACCACCGCGCGCATCGAAGCGCTTCGAAGCTAGGAGTTCCCATGAAGAAAGTGATCACCGCCGAGCAGGCGGCGGGGCTGGTGCGCACCGGCGATGTCGTGAGCATCAGTTCGTCGAGCGGCCTCGGCTGCCCGGACAAGGTCCTCGCGGCCATCGGCGCGCGCTTCGAGCGCGAAGGCCAGCCGCGCAACCTGACCACGCTGAACCCGATCGCCGCCGGCGACATGTACGGCATCAAGGGCATCGACCACATCGCCAGGCCGGGCCTGCTGGCGCGCGTGCTGGCCGGCTCCTACCCGAGCGGCCCCTCGTCGCTGCCGATGCCCGCGATCTGGCGCATGGTGGTCGACAACCAGATCGAGGCCTACAACATCCCCAGCGGCATCCTCTTCGACATGCACCGCGACGCGGCGGCCAGGCGCCCCGGGGTGCTGACCAAGGTCGGCCTCGGCACCTTCGTCGATCCGGACCTGCAGGGCTGCGCGATGAACGAAGCGGCGACCGCCCGGCCGGTGGTGCGCAAGGAGACTTTCGACGGCCAGGAATGGCTCTATTTCCCGGCCATCGCGCCGCAGGTGGCCATCATCCGCGCCACCACCGCCGACGAGCACGGCAACCTCACCTACGAGCACGAGGGCGCCCTGCTCGGCGGCCTGGACCAGGCGCTTGCCGCGCGCAACAACGGCGGCATCGTCATCGCCCAGGTCAAGCGCGTGGTGCAGCAGGGAAGCCTGCGTCCGCACGACGTGCATGTCCCCTGCAACCTGGTGGACTACATCGTGGTCGACCCCGACCAGTGGCAGACCACGCAGACGCCGTACGACCCGGCCATCAGCGGCGAGATCTTCCAGCCCCTGTCCACCTTCGAGCCGCAGGCCTGGGGCCCGGAAAAGGTGATCACGCGCCGCGCGGCGATGGAGCTGACGCGCGGCCACGCCGTGAACCTGGGCTTCGGCATCTCGGCCAACGTGCCGCGCATCCTTCTCGAGGAAGGCCTGCACGGCGAAGTCACCTGGGCCATCGAGCAAGGCGCGGTCGGCGGCATGCCCCTGCTGGGCTTCGCCTTCGGCTGCGCATCGAACGCCGACGCCATCATGGCCTCGCCGAACCAGTTCACCTACTTCCAGGGCGGAGGCTTCGACGTGACCCTGCTGTCCTTCCTCCAGGTGGATGGCAACGGCAGCGTGAACGTCTCCAAGCTCGGCGCCAAGCCCTACCTCACCGCCGGCTGCGGCGGCCTGGTCGACATCACCTCGCACGCCAGGCGCATCGTCTTCTCGGGCTTCTTCACCGCGGGCGCGAAGCTCGAAGTCGGCGACGGCAGGCTGACGATCTTCAAGGAAGGCAAGACGCGCAAGTTCGTGAAGGCCGCCGAGCACATCACCTTCAGCGGCGTGATCGGACGCGAGCGCGGCCAGCGTGTCACCTACGTCACCGAGCGCTGCGTCATCGACCTGGACCCCGACGCACTGGTCGTGCGCGAGATCGCGCCGGGCATCGACCTGCAGCGCGACGTGCTCGACCAGGCCGAGATCCCGTTGCGGGTGGCCAAGGACCTGCGCCTGATGGACGCGGCGCTGTTCACCGATGCGCCCTTCGCCCTGCGCCTGAAGGCCGAGGAGGCGCGCCGTGGCTGAGTCGCTCGTCCGGCTCGAGCGCGACGGCGCCGTCGCGACCGTGACCCTGAACCGTCCGGCCAAGCTCAACTCGCTGACGCCGGCCATGCTCGACCAGCTCGAGCAGGCCGCGCGCGCGCTGGATGCCGACGCCGACATCCGCGTCGTCATCCTGACCGGCGACGGCGAGAAGGCCTTCTGCGTCGGCGCCGACATCAACGAGTGGGCCGCGCTGCAGCCGCTCGACATGTGGCGCCGCTGGGTGCGCCGGGGGCACCAGGTGTTCGACCAGTGGGCGCGGCTGCGGCAACCGGTCATCGCGGCCGTCAACGGCCATGCCTTCGGCGGCGGGCTGGAGCTGGCGATCACGGCGGACATCCGCATCGCCGCCGGGCACGCGCGCTTCGCGCTGCCCGAGGCTTCCATCGCCACCTGCCCCGGCTGGTCGGGAACGCAGCGCCTCGTGCAGCTGGTGGGCGCCAGCCGCGCCAAGTACCTGGCGCTCAGCGGCAGGCATTGCGGCGCCATCGACGCGCTGGCCGCCGGGCTGGTCCACGAGCTCGCCCCGTCCGGCGAGCTGGCCGAGCGGGCGGCCACCCTGGCGCGCGAGATGGCGGCCAAGGCCCCGGTGTCGCTGCAGCTGACCAAGCAACTGATCAACGCCGCCGCGGGCGAGGACACGGCGGCGACGCTGGAGGCGATGGCCGGCGCATTGGCCGCCACCACCGACGACGCCGCCGAAGGCATCCGCAGCTTCCGCGAGAAGCGCACTCCCAGCTACCAGGGCCACTGAGCCCCACTCACACGCAACACCATGAGCCACACCGCACCCTCTCTTTTCGACGCACCGTTCCAAGGCAAGCTGCTGATCGACGGCAAGTGGGCCGATGCCGCCGACGGCGGCACCCTGGAGCGCAAGTCGCCGGCGCATGACCGGCTGGTCGCGGTCTATGCCAAGGCCGGCGTCGCCGATGCCGAACGGGCCATCGCCGCGGCGCGTCGGGCCTTCGACCGCGGCCCCTGGCCACACATGAAAGGCGCCGAGCGCGCCCGCATCCTGCGCGCCGTGGCCGAAGGCATCCTGGCGCGCAAGCAGGAGCTGGCGCTGATGGAGACGCTGGAGAACGGCAAGCCGCTCGCCCAGTCGCTGGCCGAGATCGAAGGCGCCGCCGACCTGTGGCACTACGCGGCGACGCTGGCGCGCAACCTGCACGGCGACAGCTACAACACGCTGGGCGAGAAGACGCTCGGCGTGGTGCTGCGCGAGCCGATCG
This sequence comes from Variovorax sp. 01T432, assembly GCF_056398605.1. NCBI lineage: Bacteria > Pseudomonadati > Pseudomonadota > Betaproteobacteria > Burkholderiales > Comamonadaceae > Variovorax > Variovorax sp. 01T432. The sequence goes on along the minus strand of NZ_JBFTPS010000060.1, from coordinate 14,583 downwards.
GCGTCGTCAGCGTGATCACGCCCTGGAACTTCCCTTTCCTGATCGTGAGCCAGAAGCTGCCCTTCGCCCTGGCGGCCGGTTGCACCGCCGTCGTGAAGCCGGCCGAGGTGACCTCCGGCACGACCGTGATGCTCGGGGAGATCCTGCTGGCGGCCGGCATCCCGGACGGCGTCGTCAACATCCTGGTCGGCCCCGGCAGCGTGGTCGGCGACGTGCTGGTGACGCATCCGGACGTCGACATGCTGTCCTTCACCGGCTCCACCGGCATCGGCAAGCAGGCGGTGGCGAAGTCCGCGCAGACCCTGAAGAAGGTGTCGATGGAGCTCGGCGGCAAGAACCCGCAGATCGTCTTCCCCGACTGCGACTGGGAGGCCGCGCTCGACGCCGTGGTGTTCGGCATTTGCTTCAACGCGGGCCAGTGCTGCAACAGCGGCAGCCGCATCCTCGTGCACGAGGCGATCGCCGAGAAGTTCGCCGCCGCGGTGGTCGAGCGCTCGAAGCTCGTCAGGGTCGGCGACCCGCTCGCGGCCGGCGTGCAGGTGGGCGCGATCACCACCGACAAGCAGCTCGAGACCATCCTGTCGCATGTCGCCGGCGCCCGGCGCGCCGGCGCCACCATCGCCCTGGGCGGCGCGCGCATCGACACGACGGGCATGTACGTCGAACCCACCGTGGTCACGGGCGTGACGCGCGACATGGCGATCGCCAGCGAGGAGGTCTTCGGGCCGGTGCTGGCGGTGCTCACTTTCAAGGACCTGGACGAGGCGGTCGAACTGGCCAACAGCACGCTCTACGGCCTGTCCGCTGCGGTGTGGAGCCAGGACTTCAGCACCTGCCTGGCCGCCGCGCGCCGCATCCGGGCGGGCACGGTCTGGGTCAACACCTTCCTCGAAGGCCATGCCGAGCTGCCCTTCGGCGGCTATCGCGAAAGCGGCATCGGCCGCGAACTCGGCCGCTTCGCGACCGAGGACTACACAGAGACCAAGACGCTGCACCTGCACCTCGGCGGGCGGACCGACTGGTACCTGCCCCGTTGAGCCATCCCCACCACCCGAAGGAGACATCCATGAAGAAGCATCTGATCAGCCTCGCCATCGCCGCCGCCAGCGCCACCGCGCTGCCGGCATTCGCCCAGCAACAGAGCGTGGAAGTCCTCCACTGGTGGACCTCGGGCGGCGAAGCCTCCGCGCTCAACGTCCTAAAGGAGACGCTGGAGAAGCAGGGCGTCAAATGGAACGACATGCCCGTCGCCGGCGGCGGCGGCGAAGCCGCCATGACGGCCGTGCGCGCGCGCGTGACCTCCGGCAATCCACCGACGGCCGTGCAGATGCTGGGCTACGACACGCAGGACTGGGCCAGGCAGGGCGTGCTGGCCGACCTGAACGACCTGGCCACCAAGGGCGGCTGGGACAAGATCGTTCCGCCGGCGGTGCAGAAGTTCTCCAAGTACAACGGCAAGTGGATCGCCGTGCCGGTGAACCTGCACAGCACCAACTGGATCTGGGCCAACAAGGAGGTGCTGGCGAAGGCGGGCGTCACCACCGAGCCCAAGGATTTCGACGAGTTCATCGCCGATGCCGAAAAGGTGCAGAAGGCGGGCTTCATCGCCATCGCCCACGGCGGCCAGCCCTGGCAGGAAGCCACCATCTTCGACAGCGTCGTGCTCTCGACCGGCGGCGTCGACTACTACCGCAAGGCCTTCATCGATCTCGACGCGAAGGCGCTGAACTCGCCCACGACTCTGAAGGTGTTCCAGCGCATGTCGCAGATCCGCAAGCTGGTGGACAAGGACTTCTCGGGCCGGGACTGGAACGTCGCCTCGGGCATGGTCATCAGCGGCAAGGCCGGCTTCCAGATCATGGGCGACTGGGCCAAGGGCGAGTTCGTCAACGCGAAGAAGGTGCCGGGCAAGGACTTCGTCTGCTACCGCTTCCCGGGCACGCAGGGCGCGGTGTCCTTCAACTCGGACCAGTTCGCGATGTTCAAGCTGAGCGACCCGCAGAAGACGGCCGCGCAGATGAAGCTGGCCGCCGACATCATGGAGCCGGGCTTCCAGTCCTCGTTCAACGTGATCAAGGGCGCCGCGCCGGCACGCTCGGACGTCTCCGATGCCGCCTTCGACGACTGCGGCAAGAAGGCGATCAAGGATGCCGCGGAAGCCAGCAGGAACAACACCATGGTCGGCTCGATCGCGCACGGGCACGCCGTTCCCGCCTCGCTGAAGAACGCCTTCTACGACGTCATCACGCGGCACTTCAACGGTCAGATCGACGACAAGAAGGCGGTCGCGGAACTCGTGTCGGCCGCCAAGAACTGAGCGATCCGGAATTCAACCCGACCATCGGGCGGCCCATCGGCCGCCCGGCCAGAGGAGCCTCCCATGAAAGCCGGTTACCTGCCCAAGCTGCTGTTCAGCCCCAGCGCGCTCCTCGTGCTGGTGTGCGTCTACGGCTACATCATGTTCACGGTCTACCTGTCCTTCACCACCTCGACGATGCTGCCGTCGCTGGAATGGGCGGGCAGCGCCAGCTACACCCGTCTGCTCGGGCTGGAGAACTGGCAGGTCTCGCTGGGCAACCTCGCGATCTTCGCCAGCCTCTACATCGTCATCGCGATGGCGCTGGGCCTGGTGCTGGCGATCCTGATCGACCAGAAGATCCGCGCCGAGAGCGCCTTCCGCTCGATCTTCCTCTACCCGATGGCGCTGTCCTTCATCGTCACCGGCACGGCCTGGAAGTGGCTGCTCGACCCGGGCGTGGGGCTGGAGCGCTCGATGCACCTGCTCGGGTGGGAAAGCTTCTCCTTCACCTGGATCAAGGACAGCGACATGGCGATCTACTGCGTCGTCATCGCCGCCGTCTGGCAGACCAGCGGCTTCGTGATGGCGATGTTCCTGGCCGGACTGCGCGGCGTGGACTCCGAGCAGGTCAACGCGGCGAAGGTCGACGGCGCGCGCACCTGGCAGATCTACCTGCGCATCATCCTGCCGCAGCTCGGGCCCATCTTCGTCTCGGCCTTCGTGATCCTGGCCCACATGGCGATCAAGTCCTACGACCTGATCATCGCGCTGACCAACGGCGGCCCCGGGCGCTCGACCTGGCTGCCCTCGGTGTTCATGTACCAGTACAGCTTCACGCGCAACGAGATGGCCGTCGGCGCCGCCAGCTCGGTGCTGATGCTGCTCGGGATCGGCGTCGTGGTTCTTCCTTATCTCTTCAGCGAAATGCGGAAGGTGAAAAATGGCTAACGCGCAAACCCATGCCGCCGTCCACGTGCACGGCGCCAGCGGCATCCAGCCCCGGCTGGACCTCGGCCGCATCGTCCTCTACGCCGTGCTGCTGGCATGCGCCGTGGTCTTCCTGATGCCGGTGTACGTGATGGTAGTGAACTCGTTCAAGCCGCTGGACGAGATCCGCGGCGGCAACCTGATGTCGCTGCCCGTCGACTGGACGGTCGCGCCCTGGCTCAGCGCCTGGAGCACCGCGCAGATCGGCGTGCAGCCCACGGGCCTGCGGCCCTTCTTCATCAACTCCTTCCTGCTGGTGATCCCGGCCGTGGTGCTCTCCACGCTCATCGGGGCGCTCAACGGCTACATCCTGACCCAGTTCAGGTTCCGCGGCGCCAACCTGATGTTCGCGGCGATGCTGTTCTCCGTCTTCATCCCGTTCCAGATCGTGCTGATCCCGATGGCCAAGACCCTGGGCTTCCTCGGGCTCGCGGGCACGGTGAAGGGGCTGATCTTCGTCAACACCGTCTACGGCATCGGCTTCACGACGCTCTTCTTCCGCAACTACTATGCGGCGTTTCCGAGCGAGCTGATCCGCTCGGCGCGGATGGACGGCGCGGACTTCTTCGGCGTGATGCTGCGCATCCTGCTGCCCAACAGCGCGCCGATCATCGTGGTGACCGTGATCTGGCAGTTCACCAACATCTGGAACGAGTTCCTGTTCGGCGCCTCGTTCAGCGACTTCAGCTCCTACCCGCTGACGGTCGCGCTGAACAACCTGGTCAACAGCAGCACGGGCGTGAAGGAATACAACGTCCATTTCGCCGGCGCCTTCATCGCCGCGCTGCCCACGCTCGTGGTGTACCTGATTTCGGGCAAGTACTTCGTGCGCGGCCTGATGGCCGGGTCCGTCAAAGGATGAACTCGACCACACCCCCAGGCCTGCCGACTTCGTGTGGCCGCCTACCCCCTTGCAGGCGGCAGCACCGGCGGACCGGCGCAGCCGGATCCGCGGTGCTGCCCGTCATCGCGCTTGACACTTTTACCTGGAGATAGACATGGCATCCCTCAATCTGGTCAACGTGCAGAAGAGCTTCGGGCCGGTCAAGATCCTGCACGACATCTCCATCGACCTGCACGACGGCGAATTCCTCGTGCTGGTGGGGCCCTCGGGCTGCGGCAAGAGCACGCTGATGAACATCATCGCGGGGCTGGAAGAACCCTCGGGCGGCTCGCTCAGGCTCGAAGGCCGCGACATCACCCACGTCGCGCCGGCGGACCGCAACATCTCGATGGTGTTCCAGTCGTATGCGCTCTACCCGAACATGACGGTCGCGCAGAACATCGAATTCCCGCTGCAGATGCGCAAGGTCGAGAAGTCGACGCGCGCCGAACGGGTGCGCTCGGTCTCCAAGCTGCTGCAGATCGAGCACCTGCTGCAGCGCAAGCCGCGCCAGCTCTCGGGCGGCCAGCGCCAGCGCGTGGCGATCGGCCGCGCCCTGGCGCGCGAGCCGCAGCTCTACCTGCTGGACGAACCGCTCTCCAATCTCGACGCGCAGCTGCGCGTGGACATGCGCACCGAGATCAAGAAGCTGCACCAGCGCCTGAAGGCCACCATCGTCTACGTCACGCACGACCAGATCGAGGCGATGACGCTGGCCACGCGCATCGCGGTGATGAAGGGCGGCGTGCTGCAGCAGCTGGGCACGCCCTCCGAGGTCTACAACCGGCCGGCGAACACCTTCGTGGCGAGCTTCATGGGTTCGCCGCGCATGAACCTGATCAAGGCACGGCTGCGCGGCGAGAACGGCGCGGCGAGTCTGGACATCCAGGCCGGCGACAGCCCGGGCGTCAGCATCCCGCTGCCGCCATCGGTGATCTCGCCCGCGCTGGAGAGCTGCGCCGGCCAGGAAGTCATCGCCGGGATCCGCGCCGAAGCGGTGAGCCTCGCGCGCGAGGGCATGGTCTGCGGGCCGATGCAGTGCTTCGTCGATGCCCGCATCGAGGTCATCGAGCCGACCGGCGCCGATACGCTGGTGGTGCTCAACATGGGCGGCAGCGAGTTCACCGTGCGCCTGGAGCCGGACGCGCCGCTCAAGCCCGAGCAGCGCGCGCGCTTCCTGGTCGACCTGTCGAAGCTCGTGTGCTTCGACGCGAAGACCGAGATGCTCATCGCATGACGGCCATGGAGAACGAAGCCCGCGACGTGGTGATCATCGGCTCCGGGGTCGGCGGCGGCGCCGTCGCCCGGCAACTGGCCGGCACCGGCGCGCGCGTGCTGATCCTGGAACGCGGCCCGGTGCTGCCGCGCGAGCCCGAGAACTGGGACCCCGAGGCCGTGTTCGCCGAGCTGCGCTATCGCAGCACCGAGACATGGACCGAGGGCCAGCGGCGCTTCAGGCCCGGCCAGTACTACTTCGTGGGCGGCCATACCAAGTTCTACGGCACGGCGATGTTTCGCCTGCGCGAACGCGACTTCGAGGCCGTGGAGCTGGAGGACGGCGTGTCGCCCGCATGGCCGATCCGCTATGCCGACCTCGAACCCTGGTACGCACAGGCCGAGCAGTTGTTCGGCGTGCGCGGCCAGGCCGGTCTCGACCCCACCGAGCCGCCGCGCGGCGCGCCCTACGCGCACGGTCCCATTCCGCATGAGCCCGTCATGGCCGAGATCGCCCGCCGCCTGGAGGCGCAGGGCCTGCATCCGTTCCCGATGCCCGCCGCGGTGGATTTCGGGCCGGGCGGGCGCTGCCGGCGTTGCGGCACCTGCGATGCCTTCCCCTGCCGCATCGATGCCAAGGGCGACGCCGAGATGTGCCTGGTGCGCCCCGCCCTGCTGCAGCCGAATGTCGAGCTGCGCACCGAGACGCTCGTCGAGCGCCTGATCACCGACGACAGCGGCCGGCGCATCGTTGCCGCCGAAGTCGTCGAGCGCGGCGTCAGGCGGCGCATCCACGGCGGCCTCTTCGTGCTGAGCGCGGGCGCCATCAATTCGGCGGCGCTGCTGCAGCGCTCCGCAACGCCGCGCCATCCGCGCGGGCTGGCCAACGCCAGCGACGTCGTCGGCCGCTTCTTCATGAACCATAACTGCACGGGGCTCATGGCGCTGCACCCCACGCGACGCAACCGCACGAAGTTTCCGAAGACGCTCTCCATCAACGACTGCTACTTCGGCGATGCCGAGGGCAAGGGGCCGCCGCTGGGCAACCTGCAGATGCTGGGCAAGCTGAGCGAGCCGATCCTGCGCGGCGCGATGCCGGCCTGGACGCCCGCGGCGCTGCGCCGCTGGCTGGCCGAGCACAGCGTGGACTGGTACGTGATGTCCGAGGACCTGCCGCATCGCGACAGCACGGTGCGCGTCAACGGCGACGGCGGCATCGACCTGCGCTGGCACCGCACCAACATGGGCGCCCATCGCAAGTGGGTGCAGACCGCCAGCCGCATCATCCGCCGCACCGGCTATCCGGTCGTGCTGGCCAGGCCCTTCACGATGGACACGCCCTCGCACCAGTGCGGCACGGTGCGTTTCGGCAATGACCCGTCGAATTCGGCGCTCGACCCCTTCTGCAAGGCCTGGGACCACGACAACCTCTATGTGGTGGATGCGGGCTTCTTCCCCTCGTCGGCCGCCGTCAACCCGGCCCTGACCATCGCGGCGCAGGCGCTGCGGGTCGGCCATCACCTGCGCACGGAGGTGCTGCAATGAACACGACCCGACCCCTGGCGGTGGTGACCGGCGCCCGGCGCGGCATCGGCGCCGGCATCGCGATCGAACTCGCCTCGCGCGGCTTCGACATCGCGCTGACGGACATCGAGGCGGCAGGCGCCGAACCCACGCTGGCCGCGATCGCCGCGCACGGGGCGAGCGGCAGGCTGTTCGAGTCCGACCTCGCATGCGTCGAGGAACATGCCGCGCTCGTCGCCGGCATCGCCGAATGGCACGGCCCCATCTCCTGCCTGGTCAACAACGCGGGCATCCCGGCACCGAGCCGGGGCGACCTGCTCGCCGTGACGCCGGCGTCCTTCGACCGGGTGCTCGACGTGAACCTGCGCGGCACCTTCTTCTTCACGCAGGCGGTGGCGCGCCACATGGCCGATGCGCCGTCGGCGCCGCCGCGCAGCATCGTCACCGTGTCCTCGGTCAGCGTCGAGATGGCCTCGATCGAGCGGGGCGAGTATTGCCTGTCCAAGTCCGCCCTCGGCATGCTGACCCGGCTGTTCGCGCTGCGGCTGGCGCCCCTGGGCATCGGCGTGTTCGAGGTCCGGCCGGGCGTGATCCGCACGCCGATGACCGAAGGCGTGGCCGCCGCCTACGAGCAGCGCATCGCCGATGGCCTGGTGCCGATGGGCCGCTGGGGCCATCCCGAGGACGTGGCCCGCGCCGTGGCCGCGCTGGCCGGCGGACAGCTCGCATTCTCAACCGGCAGCGTCCTGCACGTGGACGGCGCCCTTTCGATCCCCAGGCTATGACAACCGAAAGCTACGACTACATCATCACCGGGGGCGGCTCGGCCGGCTGCGTGCTGGCGAACCGCCTGAGCGCCGACGCCTCGGCGAAGGTGCTGCTGCTGGAGGCCGGCGGCTCCGACCGGCACCCCTTCTTCCACATGCCCGCGGGCTTCGCGAAGATGACCCGGGGCATCGGCTCCTGGGGCTGGCAGACGATGCCGCAGAGGCATCTCAAGGATCGCGTGCTGCGCTACACGCAGGCGAAGGTGATCGGCGGCGGCTCGTCCATCAACGCGCAGCTCTACACGCGCGGCGCGGCGGCCGACTACGACGAGTGGGCGAGCGAGCAGGGCGCCACGGGTTGGTCCTACCGCGAGGTCCTGCCCTACTTCAGGCGCTCCGAGAACAACCAGCGCTTCGCCGACGAATTCCACGCCTACGGCGGGCCGCTCGGCGTCTCCAACCCGATCAGCCCCTTGCCGATCTGCGAGGCCTTCTTCCAGGCGGGGCAGGAGCTCGGCATTCCGTTCAACCCCGATTTCAATGGCGCGAGGCAGGACGGCCTGGGCTACTACCAGCTGACGCAGCTGAACGCGCGCCGCTCGTCGACATCGATCGGATTCCTCGACAGGACGGTGCGCGCGCGCCCGAACCTGCGCGTGATGATGCATGCGCGGGCGCTGCGGGTGGTGGCGCAGAAGGGGCGCGCCGTCGGCGTCGAGATCGTCAGCGCCGGCGACGCGACGCCGCGCGTGATCCGGGCGGAGCGCGAAGTGATCCTGTCTTCCGGCGCCATCGGGTCGCCGAAGCTGCTGATGCAATCGGGCATCGGGCCGGCGGACCATCTGCGCTCGGTCGGCCTGCCCGTCGTGCACGACCTGCCGGGCGTGGGCGCCAACCTGCAGGATCACCTGGACCTGTTCGTGATCGCCGAGTGCACCGGCGACCACACCTACGACAAGTACAACAAGCCCCAGCATGCCGCGCTCGCGGCGCTGCAATACCTGCTGCTCAGGACGGGGCCGGTCGCATCGAGCCTGTTCGAGACCGGGGGCTTCTGGTATGCCGATGCGAATGCGCATGCGCGCTCGCCCGACATCCAGTTCCATCTCGGCCTCGGCTCCGGCATCGAGGCGGGCATGGCGAAGCTGGAGAACGCCGGCGTCACGCTGAACACGGCCTACCTGCGACCGAGATCGCGCGGCACGGTGCGGCTCGCGAGCAAGGACCCCGCGGCGGCGCCGCTGCTGGACCCGAACTACTGGTCGGAGCCGCACGACCGCGAGATGTCGATCAAGGGCCTGCGGCTGGCGCGCGAGATCATGCGCCAGCCGGCGCTGCGGCGCTACGTGCAGACCGAGGTGCTGCCGGGCACGCGCCGCGAAAGCGACCAGGAGCTCTTCGACTACGCCTGCGCCAACGCGAAGACCGACCATCACCCGGTCGGCACCTGCCGGATGGGGGCGGCGAGCGATCCGGGCAGCGTCGTGACGCCGGACCTGCGCCTGATCGGCATGCAGGGCCTGCGCGTGGTCGACGCCTCCGTCATGCCGCGCGTGCCTTCCTGCAACACGAACGCGCCGACCATCATGGTCGCCGAGAAGGCGGCCGACCACATCCTCGGGCGCATCGCCTAGCCGCGCGCGCCCGCCTCATCAGGAGAAGCCCATGCAGATCACCCTTCCCCAGGCCGACGGCACGCTGAAGAAGCACGTGCTCAAGGCGCAGCCGATCGCGCCGAGCGGCAAGGCGGCGCCCTTCAATCGCAGCGTGTACGCCGCCGCGCACGTGGTGGTGGACTCCGTGGCCACCCTCGACCCCTGGGACGCCTCGCCCGCCATCGACTGGGAACGCACGCTGGCCTTCCGCGAGCACCTGTGGTCGCTCGGCTTCAAGGTCGCCGAAGCGATGGACACGGCGCAGCGCGGCATGGGGGTGGACTGGCCCGTCGCGCGCGAGCTGATCCGGCGCAGCCTGCGCCGTGCCCGGACCATCCCCGGCGCGGACCTCGCCTGCGGCGTCGGCACCGACCAGCTGGCGGCGGGCCCCGACGTGACATTGGCGCAGGTCGAGGCCGCCTACCGTGAGCAGCTGGAGGTGGTCGAGGCCGAAGGCGGCCGCGTGATCCTGATGGCGAGCCGCGCCCTGGTGCGTTGCGCGCGAAGCGCCGACGACTACCTCGCGCTCTATGGCCGGCTGCTGGCCGACGCCTCGAAGCCGGTGGTGCTGCACTGGCTCGGCGAGATGTTCGATCCCGCGCTGCGCGGCTACTGGGGCTCGACCGACCTGCCGGTCGCGCTCGATACCGTCGCCAGGCTGGTGCGCGACAACGCCTCGCGCGTGGAAGGCATCAAGGTCTCGCTGCTCGACGCCCGGTGGGAGCTCGACCTGCGGCGGCGCCTGCCCGACGGCGTGAAGATGTATACCGGCGACGACTTCAACTACGCCGAGCTGATGGCGGGCGACGCGCACGGCCACTCGCACGGGCTGCTGGGCATCTTCGATCCGATCGCATCGGTGGCGGCCGTCGCGCTCGGCGAACTGGCCGCCGGCCGCGCGCAGCGCTTTCGCGAACTACTGGACCCGACCGTGGCGCTGTCGCGCGAGATCTTTCGCTCGCCGACGCGCCACTACAAGGCGGGCGTCGTGTTCCTGGCCTGGCTCAACGGCCACCAGGCGCACTTCTCGATGGCCGGCGGCCTGCAGTCGGCACGCGGCGCGGCGCACTTCGCCAGGGTCTTCGAGCTGGCCGATGCCTGCGGCGTGCTCGCCGATCCGGAGCTCGCCACGCTGCGCATGAAGCGCTACCTCGGCGTCGCGTGCGGCTTGCCGGACTGACCCTGACCCCCATCAATGACCCGCACCAGGAGCACCGAATGGGCATCGAACAGGACATCGAACGCATGGCCGAGCAGGAGAAGCGCCTGTACTTGCCGCACTTCCACCATGCCGTGGCCTGGGACCTCGGCACACGGCTCAAGTCCCGCAGCGAGGCGAGCGGCCTGGCGCTGACCATCGAGGTGCGACTCGCGCGAGAGACGGTGTTCTTCTTCGCCATGCCGGGCACCACGCCGGGCAATGCCGACTGGGTCCGGCGCAAGCGCAACACGGTCGAACTGCTTCAGAGCAGCTCTTACGCGGTGGGGCGATCCCTTGAACTGGAAGGGCTCACGCTGGAACAGAGGATGGGCGCGTCGGCACGCGACTACGCCGTCCACGGCGGCGGATTTCCGATCCGGGTGAGCGGCATGGGCTGCGTGGGCGCCGTCACCGTCTCCGGCGCACCTCAACGCGATGACCACGAAACCGTCGTCGCGGTGCTCGCCGAGATGTGCGGCGTGCCGCTGCGGGAAGTCGCGCTCGCGGCCAGCGCCTCCCCTTGACGAATCCGGATGCGGCCCGCCGCTACAGGGTGGGCAGGCGGTCGAAGCGGTCGAAGCGCGGCAATGGCTGATCCAGCAGTTCGATCTCGATCGCAATGACGAGCGCCGCGGGCACGCCGTCGCGCAGCCAGCCGCAGAGGGCCTCCAGCTGCTGAGGCGAACCCTGGAGCATGAGTTCGACGGAGGCATCCGTGCGATTGCGGACCCAGCCGGCAATGCCCAGCGTGCGCGCGCGCCGCACACAAGCCTCCCGATAGCCGACGCCCTGCACGCGGCCGCGTATCCGCACCAGCCGGCCCTGCGTCAACCCGTCTTCGTCGCGTGAGTCCATCCGAGTCATCCTCCGCGTGTCGATCATGAACTTTGTCGAATCCTGTCACACGCAACAGGCACCTTGGGTAACGCCCGGTTACCAGGTGAGGCAGGCGCTTCGGCGACTTCCAACAATCAAGCGGATTTCACCGCTAGACAAGGCATTACAGATGTGACACTTTCGCTTTCAACCTGCTTCCTCAGGAGAAAAAAATGTCAAAGACTGCCATACGGAGAAGGAAGTCTGCGGCAAGGAGGAACCATCGCCGGGTCGATGCCCTGCATCGCAGGAAGAGACCGGCGCACGGCTCGATCGATCGCGGCGAAGAGGTCACGCGCAGTGGCTGGATGGCCGCGATGCGCGTCAGGAAGATCGTGCAGGCGCGCATCGTCGTCGCCTTTCGCCGGCAGATCGCCGGTTGCGGCCCCGGGCCCACGGACGAAGAGCTGCGGATGTTCGCCAGGCTCGCTGTCGCCGAGCAACGATTGAGCGCGGCGTCGCACGCGCCGACGTGCAGTCGTCCCGCCGCGGCGCGCGGGCGTCGGCGCGGAAGGAAGCAATGACGAAATTCTGCGAGTCATGCCATACCGCCAACAGGGACAGCGCCAAGTACTGTCGGGGTTGCGCGGGCAAGTTCTCGGGCATCCGCTCCGGGGCGGCGAGCTTCGTCTCCACCTTCGGCGACCCGGGCATGGTCCGCACGGCCCCGCACTCCTGGTTCGGAGCCAGGGAGGATGCGAGCGTGCCGCCGAGCGCCGTGACGTCGAGGCGATTCGGTCGGATGCCCTTGCCGCCGGGCGCCGACGTGTCGGTCGTCTGGCTGTTGATCGCGCTCGCTGTGCTTCACGGCGCTTTTGCCCTTTGGTACCTGGACCGCCCGAGTTCAGCCTCGTCGCTCCCGCAAGCAGCCGCCTTGCCTGTGGAACAAACGGTGATCGCCTCCGTGGCGCCTTTTGAGGCGCCGACGCCGCCGCCGGCAGCAAGCCCGCCGCCGCTCGCGGCACCGACGCAGCCACCGGCGACAAGCGCTGCGCCGCCGCCCGAGGCGTCCGCGGATCCGTCGCCGGCACCCCCGCCAGCCTTGCCCGCCGCGCCGGCCGCCGACCCGGCGGCGCAAGCCGCTCTTGAGCCGGCGACGGCGCCCACAGAAGGAGCAGGCGCGAAGCCGTCCGATCCCCTGCCGACGCTGACGGAGCCCGGCGCGCCCGCCGCGTCCGCGCCGCCGACGGATCAGGATGTTCCCGCACCTCGCCCCGTCCGGACAACCCCGGCCATATCGCGTCCTTCGCACGCGACGATCCATGTCGCATCGCCGCCGATGCCAAGAGGGGAACCGTTGCGCGCCGCGCGCGAAGCGCCCTCGAGAGTCGCATCCAAGGCCAGTGCGGACGCGTCCGCCACTCCGCTGTCGCGCTTGGCGAAGGCACCCGCTTTCGTGATTGCCGATGAGCCTCCCGGCGTCGGCGCCATGGAGCCCGCGATGCGCTCGGGCACGCGACCGCAGGCCGCCCTGCCTGCGACGAGACGCCCCACCAGCTGCGACCGATACAACCCCTTTGGAGACGCGCTGTGCCTGGACAGCGCGCAGCCCGGCCTGCCGATGCGAGCGGGCGGCTCGTCGACCGGGCCCATTGCCGCCCCTGGCGCTGTTGGCGCAGTGGTCGCCTCCAAGGCGCTTGCTGCCGGAGGTCCCGGCCCTGAGGGCGGAGGTGGCGCTGGTGCAGGTGGCGCTGGCGGCGGTGGCGGACCCGGCGGTGGCGGCGGTGGCGGCGGGGGCGGTGGCGGCGGGGCCGGCGGTGGCGGAGCTGGGGGAGGCGGAGCGGGTGGCGGCGGTGCTGGCGCTGGCGCTGGTGGTGCTGGCGCCGGCGGTGCTGGTGCTGGTGCTGGTGCAGGTGGTGCTGGCGCTGCTGGCTCTGGAGCCGGCGCTGGTGGCGCAGGAGGTCCTGGCGCCGGCAGTGGCGGCGCGGGTGGCGGGGGCGCTGGGGCTGGAGGCTCCGGTGGTGGAGGAGCGGGTGCGGGTGGCGCCGGCAGTGGCGGCGCCGGCGCGCCTGGCAAGTAGTCCCCGCCAGGCGGCGCCGCAGCGCCCGCGTACAGCTTCACGACAAGGGGCTGGAAGCCGCCCCTCGCGATCCGCCCGGACTCGGACTCAGGAACCAACCACCAGTTCGTTCACGACCTTGGTGACGCCCGGCGCCGACCATGCCGCGCCTTGCGCGGCCGCGCGCTCGGCCCAGGAGCGCACCTTGCCGCGCAAGGTCACCTCGGCGCCGTTGACGGTGACGGCAATGTGCCGCGCGTCATCGTCGGCCTGGCGAAGCAGCGCGTCATGGATGCTCTTCTCGACCTCGGCCGGCTTGGCCACGGGCTGCACCTTGATGAGGTCGGACAGCCCTCTCACGCCGAGCAGGTTGCGCACCGCCCGCTCTGCGGCACGGCGCTGGAATTCCCACTCGACCTCGCCGGTCAGCGTGATCCAGCCCTTCTCCACGGTCGGGCGGATCTTGCCGTCGGGCACCATCACGTTCCACTCCAGCGCGCGCTCGGCGGCCATGGCAATGTCGGCGTCCGTGCGCTCATAGGCCGAGGGAATCTTGACGGTCATTTCGACGGCCAGGGCCTTGACGCCCTTGACCCGCTGCGCCGCACGCTCGACGGCGAACTTCTCGGCGTAGGTGGCGAGGTGACCGGTCAGGGTCGCCACGCCGGACTTGACGATCACGCCCACGTCGGTGGAGGTGACCGCGGGGTCCCAGCTCAGCTCCGCGAGGATGTCGCTCCTCAGTTGTGCATCGGTCTTCATGACGATACCTTCGGGATCGAGGACGAGCGCTCGGCGTTCATTGGATCCGCAGCGTACGGCTCGCCCCGCCTTCGCGCTTGGGCAGCGTCAGCCGCAGGACGCCTTCTTCGAGCTTGGCGACGGCGGTCTTGTCGTCGACCTCGCTCGCCAGCGTGAAGCCGCGCGAGACGGAGCCATGGTAGGTCTCCTTCACGAGCGTGCGCCCGTGCTTTTCTTCCATGTCCTTCTTGATCTCGGCGGAGATCGAGACGTAGTTGCCGTCGATCGTGACGCGGATGTCCTCCTTCTTCGCGCCGGGGATCTCGGCGCTGACGAGGTACTCCTTGTCGTTCTCGCTGACGTCCACGCGGATGTCCGCGGGCAGCTTGACATCGTCGGCCAGCGACAGCGGACGAGACCAGCGGCGCAGCATTTC
>NZ_JBFTPS010000059.1:0-39441 GCF_056398605.1 Variovorax sp. 01T432 | reverse complement strand
ACGAAGATGCCCGCGTTGTTGACGAGCGAGTCGATGCGCCCGAAGCGTTCGAGGCCTTGCGCGACGATGCGCCTGGCGGTGTCGGCCGAGCCGATGTCGCCCGCGACCGTGAGGATGTCGGGATCATCGGAAGCCTTGATGGATCGCGAGGTGGCGATGACGCGGTAGTTGCGATCGCGAAAGGCCTTGACCAATGCCGCGCCGATGCCTTGGGATGCGCCAGTGACGATGGCGACTTTTTGCTGTGTGCTCATGATTTGGATGGATGTCTGTCGCCGATGTGAGTGGCGAAATGCTCTTCGATCAGGAATGACCGAGCTCCGAATCTAGGTGCGTGACCCGCGAGATGAAATACCTGCCACCCGGCAGACAGTGTTGCGCGCGGCGATCGAATGAGCGCGTCGACCGTCCTGTCGTCGACAGGGCGGCGCATCGCGCACTCTCATGTCTTTGGAGAATGGCTGGCCGCCAGTTCCTCGGTGAGGAAGTCGATCAGGGCGCGCACGCGCAAGGCGGTGTGCTGTCGGTTGGGATAGATGAGAGAGAAGGGCCGGGAGCGCCCGCCCGCTTCCGGCAGGAGTTCCAGCAGGCGGCCTTCCGCCAGGTCTTCTTGCACGATGTAGCGATAGGTCTGCAACAGCCCTGCGCCCTGCCGGACGAGCGTCACGACGCCGAGGTAGTCGTCCGCGCAGCGATAGCTGGACGGCGTGTGGATCTCGATGTCCTGCCCATCCTGGCGGAACAGCCAGGAAACGGACTGGCCGGTGCTGGGCAGAACGAATTGCAGACACTCGTGCTGGGCCAGCTCGGCCAATGAGCGAGGCGCGCCCGCGCGGGCAAGGTAGGAGGGCGTCGCCACGAGAACCAGCTCCGCGTCTTCGAGCTTGCGTGCGATCAGGCTGGAGTCCGGCGGGGTGCGGCCACGGATGGCGAGATCGAAGTCCTCGGCGGTGAAGTCGATGTTGCGATTGCTCAGGTGGATCTCGAGCTGGACTTTCGGATAGCGCGCCCGAAAGCGCGGCAGAAGCGGCAGCACCCGATAGTGACCGTAGGGCGAGGCGACGCTCAGGCGCAGCAGGCCGGTCGGTGTCTGCTGCTCTCCCGTGAGCTGAGTCTCCGCATCGCGCATGAGGGCCAATGCCTGACGACACTGTTCGAAGTAGGCGCGGCCGCCTTCGGTCAGATGGATCCGACGCGTGGTGCGAACGAACAGGCGAACGCCGAGCCGGTCTTCCAGGCGCGCGATCGATCGACTCACGGCTGCCGGATTGAGACCCGCGGACTGGGCCGCGGCAGTGAAGCTTTGGAGCTCGGCCGCGAGGCAGAACAACTCCAGGCTGCCGAGCATGATGTCGTCGAATCGGCGTCCCATACCACTTCCGTCATGTCATTAGTGAAGTGCGAGTCTATGTCTTTGTTGCCGACTGACTCATCGATCGCATGAGCTCCCGCATGCTTCGATCTCAAGTCATGGAGATTGAATCAATCAATTAATTGACTACTTCGCGCACGGAAGAAGGAAATGCCGACGTGGCCCTGGGTATGTCGCCATCGTGGGTTCGAGACGGGCTCGGTCCGGGTCAACTCCACCACTGGTTGGCCTGCACCATGGCCTGCTCGTGCGCGGCGGCGGCGTGCAAGGGGGAGGCCTCGTCCATCGGCACAAAGCCGAGCGGCGGGTGTGCCGCCTCGTTCGGCGGGACCATGGTGTTCAACATCTGAGTGAACAGCGTCGCCATCCTCATCACGCGGGCCATGGAGAGGTCGTCTTCGATCTGCTGCTGGCGCAGTGCCTCGGCTTCCGCTTCGGCCTTCGCTTGTGCCTCCGCCTGGGCCTTGGCAATCGCATCCATTGCGGCATCGGGCAGCGGCACGTTATGGCCCGCGAACATGACGTCGCCCGCGCGCGAGCTCTGGCCGTCGCTCCACTGGACCTCCGAGGTTCCGAAGACGACGTTGCCGTTGTTCAGCGCAGGTGTGCCCTCGCGCTGGAGGCCGATCGCGGCACCCCCGCGTCCTCCGGCGACCGGAACTCGCCCTCCTCCTGGCGGCCGTTGCCGTTCGCATCCTGGAAGAGCGCGAGGCGCTGCCAGTCAGCGTCTTCGTCCGTGATCCTGCCGTCGCCATCCGTGTCGAAGGCGACCAGCCCTTCGAGGTCCGTGCGGGCCCCGGGCTGGTAGCCGACGAAGCTCACCTCCCGCTCCAGGTCGGCGCGCCCGTCCTCGTTCGCATCGAAGACCAGCACCGCATCCAAAGGTGCCGCCCGGCCGATGCGCTCGCGCCAGCCGTCGCCGTTGACGTCCGCGAAGATGCTCGAATCGTCCGGGTGGATCAGGTCCAGGCCGTCGTTGTCCAGATCGAGCACGATCGGGCAGGCGCCGCCGCCCGAGGCGCTGGACCAGACCTGCAAGGGCGTGACCTCGGCACTCGTGGATTCGCCCTCTGCATCGGTGACCCTGACCCGGAACGGATCGACGCCCAGGTACGAATCGCCCAGGTGGCTGAAGTACTGCCAGGCACCCGCTTCCTCGACCAGGTAGCGCCCCGCCGAGGTGTGGTCCATGGGCGGCGCATCGATGGGCATTTGGACGTTCGCCCAGGCGTGTCGTCGGTCGCCAGCGGGTTGCGGTTGACGCGCGAGAAGTCGATCTGCGCGGTCGCCACGGCTTCGGCCCCCTGCGGGTCCCGCACCACGTAGTCGAAGGCGCCCCAGCCCGCGTAGCCGGCCTCGGGGGTGAAGCTCACGCTGCCGTCCGGGTGCAGCAGCGCCGTGCCGTGCCGGGCGTTGCGCACCTCGACGATGCGCAGCGCGGCGGGGTCTTCGGCATCGGTGTCGTTGGCCAGCAGCGCGGCCGGGGTCATCAGCAGCACCGCGCACATCGAGCCAGAAGACAACAAGCGAGACAGAATTGCTCTCATCACCACTGCCCCTCCGCTGCTACCTCAAACCCGCTCGCACACTGCTTGTCAGAAATGCCGAGCGACAAACTGGGACTTAAGCCCGATCTCGCCTTGAATCTGTATCCGTGGCCGTAGGCCATGCCGTGAGCCTTTGGCAGAACATAGGTGACCGGCACCCCGATCAGGTTCTGAACTCTCGTCGAGTCCGTACCGCACAGCCGCTCATCTCGGAACCGGACCTCCAAACTGCAAGTGCTCCGGATTGCGCCTCGGAACCTCCAGCACATGCCACGCGAGATAACGACGCTCTCGCTCAACGACGCGATTGATTCCGTGCGCTCGCTCGCAATCACGTCGGGCTGCGACGCGGTCTCGCCGACGATGTCGCCGTCGGCGTTCTGGAGCAGTGCACCCTTGCCGTCCTCCGAAGGGACGAAGCTCAGGTCACCGGGGGCTCCGAGCTTGAGGCCGCGGATCGTGCCCGCGAGGGCGACTCGCTGAGCAGGTGCGAGAGGCGAGTCCCCATCGCTGCAGTAATCGGCAAGCACCAATGCCACCCACCGACCCGTGGCCTGTTTCTTACTCATGAAACTTGTACTCCCTGATCCCATTCATGACTCGGTGCCTGTGCGACACCCGCGACTTCTCCGATCCTGCCTGCCCTTCATCGCCAACGCAAAAATTGTGAAGTCACCGCACAATTGTTAAAAGGCCGCACAAGAATCCATCACACGCTGTGTGATCCCACCAGGACCAGCAACTCGCCCAGCACTTGTCTGCAAACCTGTCGGCAAACGCGTGAAATCCTAGGCCGGCAAGCCGTTGGCAATCGAGAGAAATAGTTACGACACAAGCCGGGACTCGAACCCCCACGCATCTCGCTACGATGACGCACAGCGGCCCGAGCGGCCCGCGTTCGAAAGGACATGCGATGCAATCTCTTGAACTCTTCAACGGCGGCGCGATGCCGGCCCTCGGGCTGGGCACCTGGCGCATGGGCGAATCCGCCGGCGAACGCAAGGCGGAGGTCGCGGCCATTCGCGCCGCGATCGAGATGGGCTATCGCCTCATCGACACCGCCGAGATGTACGGCGAGGGCGGCGCCGAAGAAGTGGTCGGCCAGGCCGTGGCCGAGGCGCTGCGCGCCGGCGACGTGGCGCGCGAGTCGCTCTTCATCGTCAGCAAGGTCTACCCGCACCACGCCAGCCGCAAGGGCACGCCCGCGGCCTGCATGCGCAGCCTCGCGCGGCTCGGGCTGGACCCCATCGATCTCTACCTCCTTCACTGGCGCGGCGGCTATCCGCTCGCCGAGACCTGCGACGCCATGCGCTCCCTGGTCGCCCAGGGCCGCATCCGGCGCTGGGGCGTGAGCAATCTCGACACCGACGACATGGAGGAGCTGGCCGCGGCGTGCGGCGAAGTCCAGGACTGCGCGGTCAACCAGGTCTACTACTCGGTCGGCGAGCGCGGCGCCGAGTTCAGCCTGCTGCCCTGGCTGCGCGCGCACGCGATGCCCATGATGGCCTACTGCCCCATCGACCAGGGCGCTCTGGCGCAGGACGCCGGTCTGGCGAAGATCGCGCAGCGTCTGGGCGTCAGCGCGGCGCAGCTCGCACTGGCCTGGGTGCTCTCGCAGCCTGGCGTCGCCGCGATTCCGAAGGCGGTGCGCGAAGCCCATTTGCGCGACAACCTCGCGGCCGCCGATCTCGTGCTGAGCCCGCAAGACCTCGCCGACATCGACCGCCTGCATCCGCCGCCCACGCGCAAGAGGCCGCTGGCGATGGTCTAGCGCCGAAGCAGGGCGCTCAGGCGTGGGCCTGCTGGACAGGCGAAGGCAGGTGCAGCGCCACTCCCGTGCCGCGGAGCCGATGGCCCGGGCCGGGGCGCGGCGACCGAATCAGTGGCTGAGTGAGCGCCAGACCGCCCAGGCAAGAAGCACGAGGGCCGCAAGGCCGAGGCCGGCCCAGCGGGCGCGCGCCACCCTGCGCTCCTGGTGCAGCCGGCTGGAGAGCCGATCCATGGCCGACGCCGCCTGGTTCTCGGTCTCGCCTTCCAGCAGCTCTGGAAGCCCGCCGGCCCGCTCTTCCTTCCGCGCGTTGGCGCCGGGTGTGCGGGACGCGGGTGCGGGGCGTGATCGCTGCTTCATGGAGCGCGATTCTGCGCGTTCGGCCCGCCGCCCCGAAAAGCGCCGCGCTAGGACGGGAGCATCCGGCGCAGCGCGCCGATGTCCAGGTGCGCGGCCACGGCGCCAGGGTGCGGATCGGCCAGCCACGGAACGACGCCGAGGCAGGGCGCCTCGTGCTCCCGCGAGAGCCAGTCCCGCAGGCTGTGCACGTTCTCGTCGGCCCAGGGCATGTCGGGCGCGATGCGGTTGCCGACCCAGCCCGCCAGGCGCAGCCCGCGCGCGCGAATCGCCTCGGCCGTCAGCAGGGCATGGTTGATGCAGCCCAGTCGCAAACCCACCACCAAGACCACAGGCAAGCCGAGGTCCCGTGCCAGGTCGGCGGTGTCCCAGTCGGCGCCCAGCGGCACGCGGAATCCGCCGACGCCTTCGACCACCAGCACGTCGGCGCGCGCCGCCAGGGCCCGGGCCGATTCGCCGATCGCGGCGCGGTCGATGCTCCGGCCCTCCAGCGCCGCCGCGATGTGCGGCGCGCAGGCGGCATCGAACTGGAAGGGCCCGACCTCGGCATCCGCCAGCGCCACGGAGCCGGCATCGCGCAGCGCGCGCACGTCCTCGTTGACGCGCGCGTCGCCCATGACGACGGTGCCTGCGGCGACGGGCTTCAATCCCGCGCTGCGCAGGCCCGCTTGCGCGAGCCCATGCAGCAGCCCGGCGCTGACGCGGGTCTTGCCGATCTCGGTGTCGGTGCCCGCCACGAAGAAGCCGCGCAAGTTCACGGCATGGCCCGGCTCAGGTCCTCGGCGGCGCTCGCGAGGCCATCGATCAGGCGTTCGACATCGCGCGTGCCGTGCGTCGCGCTGAGCGTGATGCGTAGGCGCGCCGTGCCCACGGGCACCGTGGGCGGGCGAATGGCCGGAACCCACAGGCCTTGCGCGTCGAGCGCCGCGGCCAGCGCCAGCGCGGTCGCGTTCTCGCCGACGATCAGCGGCTGGATCGCCGTGTCCGATGCGGCGAGCTGCCAGCCGAGCCGCGGGTGCGCCGCGATCAGCGCGGCCAGCCGCGTGCGCAGCAGCGCGATCAGATCCAGCAGATGGGCACGCCGCCGATCGCCTTCCTCGCCCGCCATCAGCCGCAGGCTCGCGCGCACGGCATGGGCCAGCGCGGGCGGCGAAGCGGTGGTGTAGATGTAGGCGCGCGCGGTCTGCACCAGCCAGTCGATCACGGTCGGATGCGCGGCGACAAAGGCTCCGCCGACGCCCGCGGCCTTGCCCAGCGTGCCCATGCAGATCAGCCGCTCGCTGCGCAGTCCGAAGTGCGAGAAGCTGCCGCGCCCCTGCGCGCCGAGCACGCCGAAGCCATGGGCGTCGTCCACGATCAGCCAGGCATCGAAGCGCTCGGCCAGCGCCAACAGGCCGGGCAGGTCCGCCAGGTCGCCGTCCATGCTGAACACGGCGTCGGTCACGATCAGCTTGAGCGGCGTCGTGCAGCGCGCGAGCTGCTCGGCGAGCATGCCGAGGTCGAGGTGCGCATAGCGCTGCACCGCCGCCCTCGCGAGCCGCGCGCCGTCGATGATGGAGGCATGGTTGAGCTCGTCGGAGAAGAGCGTGGCGCTGGCGTCGCCCAGGGCGGTGAGCAGCGCCATGTTGGCCATGTAGCCGGTGCAGAAGGTCAGCGCGTGGGCATCGGGGATGCACGGCGCCATCCACGCGGCCAGGTCTTCCTCCAGCGCGGCGTGCGCCTGCGAGTGGCCGTTGATCAGGTGCGAGGCGCCGCTGCCCGCGCCATGGCGCCGCGCGCCTTCGGCCAGGGCCTCGGCGAGCGCGGGGTGGTCGGCCAGGCCCAGGTAGTCGTTGCTGCAGAAGGCGAGCATCTCGCGCGCGGGCTGGCCCGGGCGGCTGACATGCTGGAGCGGCGCGCAGGGCGATTCGGCGGTGCGTCGCTGGCGGCGCAGGCCCTTGGCCTCGCGTTCAAGCAGTTGGCGGTTCAGGTGTTCGATCAGCATCGGTGGGGTTCTGGTGGAGTGTGTCGTCCAGGGTCGCCAGCAGGCGCCGGGCGAGCCATGGCGACAGGTTTTCGTCGAGCACGTAGGGCGGCAGCAGGTAGACGGAGCGGCCGATGGGTCGGATGAGCAGTTCATGCGCGCGGCCGGCCAGGTGAAAGCGCTCGGCGAAGCGCGGGCCGGCATGCGCTTCGCGCACGTCGAAGGCCCAGATCATGCCGCGCCGGCGCAGGTGCTCGATGCGCGGGTCGCGTGCCAGCGGCGCGAGCGCGGCCGTCAGCAGCTCGGCCTGCGCGCGGTTGCGCCGCAGCACGTCGTCCTGCGCGAAGCGGTCGAGCACCGCCAGCGCCGCGCGGCAGGCGAGCGCATTGCCGGTGTACGAATGCGAATGCAGGAAACCCCGCGCGACATCGTCGTCGAGAAAGGCCTCGTAGATCGCGTCGCGCGACAGCACGAGCGAGAGCGGCAGGTAGCCGCCGCTGATGCCCTTCGACAGGCAGATCAGGTCGGGCCAGATCTTCTTCTCACCTGGCGCCGAGGCCTGCTCGAAGGCGAAGAAGGTGCCGGTGCGCCCGCACCCCACGGCGATCTCGTCGGCGATCAGGTGCACTTCGTAGCGGTCGCACAGCGCGCGCACCGCGCGCAGGTAGGCGGGGTCGTGCATGGCCATGCCGGCCGCGCCCTGCACCAGGGGCTCGAGGATGATCGCGGCGATGTGCGCGTGCCGGGCCTCGAACAGCGCCTCCAGTTCGGCCGCGGCGCGTCGTGCCACGTCGGCGGCGGATTCGCCCGGCGCCGCCTGGCGCGCGTCGGGCGACATCACCTGGTGGGCCTGCATCAGCAGCGGGGCGTAGGCATCGCGGAACACGGCCACGTCGGTGACGGCGAGCGCGCCCAGCGTCTCGCCGTGGTAGCCCTGGCGCAGGCAGACGAACTCGCGCTTCGCCTCGCGCCCGCTGTTGCGCCAGTGGTGAAAGCTCATCTTGAGCGCGATCTCCACCGCCGATGCGCCGTCGCTCGCGAAGAAGCAGTGGCCCAGCCGGCCATCGGTGAGCGCCGACAGGCGCTCGGCCAGTTCGACCGCCGGTGCGTGGGTGCAGCCGGCCAGCATCACGTGCGGCAGGAGGTCGAGCTGCGCCTTGAGCGCCGCGTTGATGCGGGCGTCGGCATGGCCGAAGAGGTTGACCCACCAGGAACTGGTGGCGTCGAAGTAGCGCCGTCCCGCGTCGTCGAAGAGCCATGGCCCCTGCGCTCGCGCGATGGCCAGCGGCGGCGCGCTGGCCATGCGCTTCATCTGCGTGCAGGGGTGCCAGATGGCGGCGACGCTGCGCCGCGCGAGGCTGGGTTGCGCCGCCTGGGCGCCTGGAATGTTCATCGCCCCGAGTATCTCAGGGCGGTTCCGGGCCTCAGGTGCGCTTGGCCCCGCGCATCATCAGAAGATAGATCACGGCACCCGCGACCGCGCCGATCACCCAGCCGAAATTGTTCGGCGGCAGCACCTGGAGCAGCTGCGTGCTCAGCTCCCAGCCGATCGAGATCACGCCGGCGAGGCCCAGCGCGACCAGGCCGACCTTGTTCCACCCGCCGTCATAGTGGTAGCGGCCGTTGGGCGCCATCGTGTAGAGCTGCGTGACGTCGACCACCTGCTTCTTGAGCAGGTAGAAGTCGGCCACCATCACGCCGAACATGGGCGCCAGCACGGCGCCGAAGACGCTCACGAAGACGGTGATCGCCTTCGGGCTGTCGACGAAGATCCACGGGCACACCACCACCGCCAGGATCGAGGCGATCAGCCCGCCCTTCTTGAAGTCCACATGCCTGGGGAACAGGTTGGCGATGTCGTAGGCCGGCGAGACGAAGTTGGCCACGATGTTGATGCCCATGGTCGCGATCACGAAGGTCACGCTGCCCAGCACCACCGCCCACTTGTTGTCGATCTTCGAGACGATCTCCACCGGGTCCATGATCATGTGGCCGAAGACCTTGGCGCTGCCCGCCGTGACCACCACCACGATGATGGCGAACAGGATGAAGTTGACCGGCAGGCCCAGGAAGTTGCCGACCTTCATGTCGCGCTCGCTCCTGGCGAAGCGCGAGAAGTCGCCGAAGTTCAGCAGCAGGGCCGCGAAGTAGGCCACCACCAGCAGGATGGCGCTGCCCATCGCGACAACCGATTCGGAGCCCGTCAGCACCTTGTCGCTGAGCGTGAGGTCCAGCGCGCCCCAGCCGGCCTTCCAGATGATCCAGCCCATCAGCAGGAACATCACCGCGTACACGGCCGGCCCGCAGAAGTCGATGAACTTGCGGATCGTCTCCATGCCGCGCTGGAAGATCAGCAGCTGGAAGAACCACATGAACAGGAAGCAGCCCCAGCCGAGCAGGTCCAGCCGCAGGATGCTGGTGGCCTGCAGCGAGGCCGCCGCCGGGAAGAACGCCAGCACCAGCGTGGCCACCGCCTTGGAGGCGAAGTAGGTCTGCACGCCATACCAGACGATGCCGACCACGCCCCGGATCGTGGCCGCGAAGTTGGCGCCCATCACGCCCAGGCTCACGCGCGCCATCACCGGGAAGGGGATGCCGTGCTGCTGGCTCGGCTTGCCGATCCAGTTCATCAGGACGTTGACGATCGCGATGCCGATCACCAGGGCCGCGAACACCTGCCAGCCCGACAGGCCGAGCAGGAACAGGCTGGCCGCGAAGGTGTAGCCGCCGACGCTGTGCACATCGGACATCCACATGGCGAACACGCTGTAGGAAGTCCAGGTCTTCCTTGCGCCGGTGACGGGCGCGAGGTCTTCATTGATGAGGCGCACGTCCGCGCCCGGGATGCCGTGCTGGCTGGTCTGCATCGCTGTCTCCGGTTGTTGTCGTGGGGTGGATCGATCAGTGCGCTTCAGCCTGCCGGGCCGCCGCGATGACGGCGCTCTCGTCGTGCTTCGCGCCGTTGAGGAACAGGTTGAGCAGCACCGCGCTGATGGAGGCCAGCAGGATGCCCGACTCGATCAGCGAGTGGATGGCGTGCGGCATCCATTGCTTGAAGTTGGGGGCGATCAGGGGAATCATCCCGATGCCGATCGACACGGCGACGATCATCGCGTTGTGGCGGTTGCCCTTGAAGTCCACCCCCGACAGGATGCGGATGCCGGTGGCCGCCACCATGCCGAACATCACCAGGCCCGCGCCGCCGAGCACCACCGTGGGCAGCGACTCGACCAGCGCCGCCATCTTCGGCAGCAGGCCCAGCACGATGAGGATGACGCCGCCGGCCACGCAGACGAAGCGGCTCTTGATGCCCGTCACCGCCACCAGCCCGACGTTCTGCGAGAAGCTGGTGTAGGGGAAGGTGTTGAAGACGCCGCCGATCAGGGTGCCGAGGCCGTCGGTTCGCAGCCCGCGCGCCAGGTCCCGCTGGCCGATCTGGCGGCCGGTCATCTCGCCGAGCGCGAGGAACATGCCGGTGGATTCGATCATCACCACGATCATGATCAGCGTCATCGTCAGGATCAGCACGGGGTCGAAGCGCGGCATGCCGAAGTGGAAAGGCAGCACGATGTCGAACCACGCGGCGTTGCCGACCTTCTCGAACGTCATGAAGCCGAAGAGGGTGGCGACGACGGCGCCGATCACGATGCCCAGCAGCACCGAAATGTTGGCGATGAAGCCGCGGGCGTATTTGACGATCAGGAGGATGGAGACCAGCACCAGCGCCGCGATGCCCAGCCCGCCGAGGTCCGCGTACCGGGGGTTGGGCACCGAGGGCATGATCGAGAAGCCCTTGGGCATCGGCGGCACCGGGGAGCCGGGCGAGGTGACGTCGGCCAGCCATTTCGCGTAGGCGGGATCGACCAGCGCCGGCGCCGTCGGCCCGACCGGGTTGCCGAAGATCCAGTTGATGCCCACGCGCATCAGGCTGATGCCGATCACCGCGATGATGGTGCCGGTGACCACCGGCGGAAAGAAGCGCAGCATGCGCGAGACCATCGGCGCGATCAGCATCGAGACGATGCCCGCGCCGATGATCGAGCCGAAGAGAAGCTGCGCTCCCGCCTGGCCGGGGTTGGCATTGGCGATGGCGACCATCGGCGCCACCGAAGCGAAGGTCACGCCCATCATCACCGGCAGCCGGATGCCGAACCACTGCGTGGCGCCCAGCGACTGGATCAGCGTGGCGACGCCGCAGCAGAAGAGGTCGGCGGAGATCAGCAGCGCGACCTCCTGCGGGCTCAGCTTGAGCGCGCGGCCGACGATGAGGGGCACGGCCACCGCGCCGGCATACATCACCAGCACGTGCTGCAGGCCCAGGGCCGTGAGCTTGCCGACGGGCAGGCGCTCGTCGACGGGATGGACGGAAGAGGAGGTGGTGGCCGTCATGCGAGTTCTCCAGGCGTGTCGTCGGGGAGGGCGCGGGCGGTGCCGCATCGCACCGTCCACCGTTTTGTACGCCAAACTGTATACACTCTAGCCGACGCCTTGTATGGCGGAAAACCCGACCCGCAGACCTGTCTTCGGGCACTCGCCCTCAACTTTCGGCACCGGGCGCCGATATAGATGGATGCATCGGCAAGCCTCCTTCCTGGTCACCCACTACGATTCCTGGGTCGTGGTGGCCTCGGTCTTCATCGCGATCCTGGCGTCCTACGTCGCGCTGGACCTGTCGCTGCGCGTGCGCTCCTCCTCCGGCCGGGCCAACCTCCTGTGGTGGATCGCCGGCTCCCTGGTCATGGGAACGGGCATCTGGTCGATGCACTTCGTCGGCATGCTGGCGTTCTCGCTGCCGGTGCGCATCGGCTTCACGGGCGGCATGACCTTCCTTTCCTGGATCGCGGGCGTCGCGGCATCCGGGATTGCGCTGCGCATCGCGGGCCAGCCGCGGCACGGTCCCGCGGCGCTGGCGGCCGGCGCGCTGGCCATGGGCGTGGCCATCGCCGGCATGCACTACCTCGGCATGGCGGCGCTTGACATGACGCCCGCCATCGCCTGGGATATCCCGATCGTCGCCGCGTCGGTGCTGATCGCGGTCGCGGCCTCCGCGGCGGCGCTGTTGATCTTCCGGCTCCTGCACCGGGTGCCTCCCCATCGCCGCCTCGCGACGCAACTGCTGGCCTCGGTCGTCATGGGGGCGGCCATTTGCGGCATGCATTACACCGCGATGGCCGCGGCGGGTTTTCCGGAGGGCTCGGTCTGCCTGAGCGCCGATGCGCTCGGCGGCGAAGGGCTGACGGCGGTGGTGGCGGTGGCTTCCTGCATGCTGCTGCTCGGCACGCTGTTCGCGTCCCTCATGGAGGTCAGGCTCCAGGTCGTCGCGCGCCAGCTCTCGCATTCGCTGCAGGAGTCCAACGCCCGGCTCCAGACGGCGAACGACGAGCTGCTGCAGCGCGCCTTCTCCGACGCCCTCACCGGGCTGCCCAACCGCCTGCGCTTCGAGGACAGGCTGCGCCACGCGATCCAGCGCGTCGGGCAGATCGAGCCGGGGGGCACCCAGGAGCGGCTCGCGGTGCTCTTCGTGGACCTGGATGGCTTCAAGCCCATCAACGATTCCTTCGGACATGCGGCGGGCGACGTGATCCTGAGGGCGACCGCGCAGAGGCTGCTCAAGGAAGCGCGCGCCGGCGATACCGTGGCGCGCGTCGGCGGGGACGAGTTCCTGCTGCTTCTGGAAGGCCTGCGGGACCCGCAGGACTGCGTGAAGGTGGTCGAGCGCATCCTGCGTTCGCTCTCCTCGCCCTTCGAGATCCTGGGCCGTCGCCTGCAGATCGCCTGCTCCATCGGCGTCGTGGTGCATCCCGATCGCGGCGAGCCCGACAAGCTGGTCGCCAATGCCGATGCCGCCATGTACGGGGCCAAGCGCGCCGGCGGCGGCTGCTATGCCATGTTCGAACCCCACATGGCGGTCGACACGGCCAACCAGCTTCAGCTTCAAAGCGACCTGCGGCAGGCGCTCGAAGCCAGGGAGTTCGAGCTCTACTACCAGCCCAAGATCGACGGTCGCCGCAACAGGATCAGCGGCGTCGAGGCGCTCGTGCGCTGGAACCATCCGCGGCTGGGCGTCGTCGGGCCGATGGAGTTCATCGAACTGGCCGAACGCTTCGGGCTGATCGTGCGCCTGGGCAACTGGGTGCTGGACGAGGCCTGCCGGCAGGTGGCCGCCTGGAGCGCCCAGGACGTCCACATGCGCGTGGCCATCAACCTGTCGGCTTCGCAGCTGCGCGAGCCCACGCTGGTGGACAAGGTGGAAGAGGCGCTGCGCCGGCATGGGGTGTTCGGCTCCCAGCTCCTGTGCGAGATCACCGAATCCGTCGCCATGCAGGATGTGAAGCTGGTGCAGCGCATCTTCGAAGGCCTGTCGCGCATCGGCGTTCATCTCTCCATCGACGATTTCGGCACGGGTTACTCCAGCCTGAGCCAGTTGCGCGACCTGCCGGCCAAGCAGCTCAAGATCGACCGCAGCTTCATCAAGGACCTCGAGGCCAGCGCGGACGCCCGTTCGGTCGTGGAGGCGGTGGTGAAGCTCGCCCATGCGCTCAGCCTCACGGTCGTGGCCGAAGGCGTGGAGACGCTCGGCCAGCGCGACATCCTGCTGCGCATGGGCTGCGACGAGTTCCAGGGCTTCTTCTACGCACGTCCGATGAAGGCGCGCGACGTGCCGGCATGGTCCGTGGACGCGCCGGAGCTGCCCCGGCGGCACTCGCAACTTTCGGCCCTGGGCGGATAGGGCGCCCACTACAATTTTCGCCATGTCCGCAACGAGCATGGCGCCGATGCTGAACCTGCTGCTGCGCGGGGGTGCCGCCGGCTTGCTCCTGCTGATCGCGGCCGTGCTGTGGCGCGACCATCCGCGCGCGCTCGCCGCGCGCCTCGGGGCCGCATTCGCGATCTCGGTGGCGGCGGCCACGCTCGGCGCCATGCCGGGCTTCGACACGGTGCCCGGCGCCTGGCGCGGGCTCGTCTCCGCGCTTGCGGCGGGTGGCATGTTCCTGTTCTGGCTGTTCACTTGCGCGCTGTTCGATGAAGGCTTCGTGCCGCGTGCCTGGCATGTCATCGTGTGGGCGGCGCTGGCGGCGGTCGGGTTGTTGAACTGCCTCGGGGAGCTGTCCGCGCACCCGCCATGGGCCTGGGTCGCCGGACGCGTGCTCGGCCTCATGCCGGTGGCGTGGGCGCTGCTCGCCATCGCTCAGTCGCTGGCGAGCTGGCGGGAAGACCTGATCGAAGGCCGCAGGCAACTGCGCACGCTGATCGTCGCCACCACGGCGCTCTACACCGTGGCGCAGCTGCTGGCGGCCTTGCTCTCGGGGATCGCGCTGAAGTCGGTGATCGAAAGCCCGGCGAACGCCGCGGGCACCGCCCTGCTGACGCTGTTCGTCGCCTGGCGGCTGCTGCGCGCGGGCCAGGGCGATCTGTTCGCGCAGGTGCTGCCCGCCCCCGAGCGCGCGCGCGAACCCGGGGCGTCCGCCGCGTCCGGCGCCGGGGAAGAAGCGGACGCCGAACTCGCGCCCGACCCGCGCCAGGTGGCCGCGCTGGAGGCGCTGATGACGGTCGAGCGCGTCTACCGCGAACCGAAGCTGACCATCGGCGCGCTGGCCGAACGCATGGCCCTGCCCGAGCACAAATTGCGTCGGCTCATCAATCGCGGGCTGGGGCATCGCAACTTCAGCGCCTTCCTCAATACCTACCGCCTTGCCGATGCCCGGCGCTGGCTGGCCGATGGCGAGCAGGCCGGCACGCCGATCCTGACGATCGCGATGGATGCCGGCTTCCAGTCGCTCGGGCCCTTCAACCGCGCCTTCAAGGCCGACACCGGCGTCACGCCGAGCGAGTTCCGGCGCCTGCGCGGCGCAGTGCCGGCCGCCGCACCGCCGGTGGAACTCGCCGAATCCGGAATCGGCTAGCCGGGCGCCGGAATCGGCGAGACGCCCTGGGAGCCTGCGCCGAAAGTGGCGAGGCCAATCCCGGCCAGCCTCCCGGTTTCGCCCATGAAACATCTCGCGCGCGCCGCGGTGGTCTTCGCCGCCGCCTCCCTGCTCACCGCCTGCGGCCACCTCTCACCGGGCCGGGCCGCCTCCACCGCGACCGGCTACGTCAGTCATCAGCTCTGTTCGGGCGTCTTCGTCGCCGGGCAGGAGCCCGAGCGCTATTACCGCGAGGCGATCGAGCCGCTCGCCGGGCCCTTCGCCTTCCTGATGGGCCATACCGTCGACCGCGAACACGCCGAAGTGCGCGCCAGCCTCGCCGGCATGGCCGAGAGCCGCGCCGTCTACCGCCCGCCCTACGGCTGCGTCAATGCGACCGGCACCGCACTGGCGGGCGCCGACGCCGCCCCGGCGGCCGAGCCCACGGCACCGCCGCTGCTCGCGGACATCGCCGGCCCCGCGCCGGTGCGGACCACCGACCCCGCGCTCGCCGCCGCGCTGGACCATGTCTTCGAGGAGTCCGCCAAGCCCCCATACCGTTACACCCAGGCGGTGGTCGTCGTCCATGACGACCGGATCATCGCGGAGCGCTACGCGCCCGGCATCGGCGTCGACACCCCGCTGGCGGGCTGGTCGGCGACCAAGTCGGTGACCAATGCGTTGCTGGGCATCCTGGTGCGGCAGGGGCGGCTCGACATGCATGCCCCGGCGCCCGTGGCCGCCTGGGCCGACGCGCGCGACCCGCGGCATGCGATCACGCCGGAGCAGCTGCTGCGCATGACCAGCGGGCTGGACATCGGCCAATCGCTCAACGACGTGAGCGCCTTCGATCCGGCGGCCCAGATGCTCTTCATCGCGCACGACATGGCCGCCTTCGCCGAACGCGCGCCATTGGCCCATGCGCCCGGCACGCACTGGAACTACACCGACCCGAACACCTTGCTGCTCTCGCGCATCGTGCGCGACGCGGCCGGTGGCGATGCGGCCAGCACCTACGCCTTCGCGCACCGCGAGCTGTTCGACAAGCTCGGCATGCGGCACACGACCTTCGAATTCGACGGGGCGGGCACGCCGGTGGGCGGCAGCCATTTGTGGGCATCCGCGCGCGACTGGGCCCGCTTCGGTCTTCTCTACCTGCATGACGGGCAGGTGGGCGGCGAACGCATCCTGCCGGCGGGCTGGGTCGAGGAATCGGCACGGCAGACGTCGCCGGGCGGCGACTACGTCGGCTACGGCGCCGGCTTCTGGACCAATCGGGGCGGCGGCTATGGCGCGCAATACCGCATCGCGCTCGGCATTCCGGCGGACGCGTTCATGGCGCGCGGCACCTACGGCCAGTACGTGCTCGTCATTCCGTCGGAACGACTCGTGATCGCCCGCTTCGGCCCGGCATGGACGGCGCGCGGCGACATGGACGCGGTGGGGCGGCTGACGAGGGAAGTGATTGCGGCGCTGAAGCACCAGACCCCCTCGACTCCAAGCCGACCGGGCGCGGCCGCGAAGGCCTGGGAATGGGTCCCCGGGTGATTCAGGGAAATCTCCTCGCGCCGCTCTCTACAATGCGGCCCCCTTGCCTCTTTCCCGGATCGCGCGCCCCATGGACATCGTCGTCAACGAAGAACTCAAAGCCTATATCGACCCCCTGACCCCGGATGAACATGAGGCCCTGGAGCGCAGCCTCCTGGCGGAGGGCTGCCGCGATGCGCTCGTCCTGTGGGGCGATGTGCTCGTGGACGGCCACAACCGCTACGGCATCTGCCAGAAGCACGGCCTGCCTTTCCAGACGGTGCAGAACACCCGCTTCCGCTCCATCGAGGACGTGCATCTGTGGATGATCGACCAGCACCTGGGCCGCCGCAGCATCTCGGACTTCCAGCGCGGCGTGCTGGCGCTGCGGCAAAGGGAGATCGTGGCGGAGCGGCGCGCCCGCGCGGCGGCGGCGCCGAGCGCGGCGCCCGCGCCCGCGTCAGACGTGCCCGCCGCCGACCCGCCGTTCGACGTCGACGACGACAACCCAACGAGCCCCGCGCCCTTGAGCAGCCGCGAGGCCATCGCCAAGGCCGCGCGCCTGAGCAGCAGCCAGGTGGTGATGATCGAGAAGATCCAGAAGCAGGCCGCGCCCGAGCTGGTGGCGGCCGTCAAGTCCGGCACCATCTCGATCAATGCCGCGGCGGCCGTGGCAAGCCTGCCGGCCGAGGAGCAGATCGCCGCCGCCAACGCCGGCAAGGAAGAGCTCAAGCAGGCCGCCAAGCGGGTTCGCGAAGCCAAGCGCAAGCCCCGCGAGGCATCGGAGGCGGATGCGCCGGCGCAGGACGGCGACGAGCCCGACCTGGTCCGGGCGCTGCGCCAACGCGTGGCCGAACTGACGGCCGAGAACGAGCTGCTGCGTCAGCAGCTCGCCGAACTGCGGGCGCAGCCGGTGGATTGATCGAAGCCACTGCGGCGGCGTGTGTTCATGTGACTGCCGCCTCATCCAACAAGCCCGAGCCCCGCGCGGTGTGAATGAGCCACAGGCCCATGCCGACCGACGCCCAGATCACCAGCGCGACACCCGCCCGGCCTTGCTGGTCGACCAGGTACACGCTGCAGAGCTGCCGCGGCGCGTCCTGGTAGAGCAGGCCCGCGGCCAGGGTCATCCAGAACCAGTTGAGGACGAAGAAGGCCTGGAGCACCATGCCGGCGCCGGGCCACGAGGCCCGCGCGAGCAGGCCGGCCGCCACGAGGCTGGCGACCTTGGCGATGGCAACGCCATCGTGCAGCACAGCCTGGTCGAGCGCGGCCGGCAGCATCCAGAAGCCCGTGACGCACAAGGCGAAGAGCAGGCCGGGCAGGCCGTTGGCGTTCCAGCGCGCCAGCGTGCGGGTGAGCGCGTCGCCCGCGTGCGCCGCCGCCATCCAGCCCAGGGCCAGCAAGGCCGGAAGTTCCAGGCCCATGTGCCGCGCCATCGTGTGTTCGAGCCAGGGATGGGCGCAGGCCAGCATGGCCAGCAGCAGGCCCGGTGCATCGCCGCGAAGCGCGGTCCATGGCCTGGGCGCGGCGCTCACGTCCCCTTGTCCTCGCGCAGCAAGTCGGCCAGCGCGAGGTCGGGCCGATCGATGTCGTAGGCGCGGCGCAATCGGCCGTCCCTGCCGACCAGGAACAGCGCCGCATTGTGCGAATACCCGCCCAGCCCGTCCGGCAGCACCACGACGCCGAAGAGCTTCAGCAGGGCCGGCAGCCGGCCTTCGTCGCGAAGGGTGGCGAAGCGCCAGATGGCCGGGTCCGCGTTCAATCGCCTGGCATGGTCCGCCAGCACCGGCGGCGTGTCGTTGCGGGGATCGAAGCTGAGCGTGAGCAGCCGCACGCGGTCCGCGAGGCCCCGCGCCTGGATCTCCCCCTGCAGCCATGACTGGCCCGCGGCGCTGGTCAGGCAGACGTCGCGGCAGCGCACATAGGCCAGCGTGACGAAGGTGACCCGCGACGAGCGCTGGCCGTAGTCGCTCAGCGACAAGGCGCGTCCCGATGCGTCGACCAGCGCGAGATCCGGCAGCGCGCGCGGCGCGCCCGCGATGTCGGCCCGCCGCACCCCGTCGGAGGTCACGGCCGCGAAACCGTCGGTGACGTCGGCGACGGCGCCGAGCGCCGAGACGGCGACCACGAGGGCCGCCGCCGGCGTGCGCCAGTCCAGGCTCACGGCCTGGCCTCTCCAGCGGCCAGGAACTTCTGCAGCGTGCCGATGCCCGGCCACGGCTCGGTGCGTTCCGCCGAGGCCTTGCGCGCGCCTTGAACCGCCTCCGCCTCGACGGCGGGACTGCCGTTGCCCCATTCGCCGCGCACGAAGCTGAGCACGGCCGCCAGTTCCGCGTCGTTCATCTGCTCGCCGAAGGCGGGCATGGCGCCGTTGTAAGTGGCGCCGCTCACTTCGATCGGCCCGTTCAGGCCGTGCAGCAGGATCTGCATCGGGATCTCGGCCGGCCCCTTGACCCACGACGAGCCCGCCAGCGGCGGGAAGACGCCCGGCAGGCCCTGTCCGGCCGCCTGGTGGCAGGCCTGGCACCTGGCGACGAAGACCTGCCGCCCGTCGATGGCCGCGCCCGGCGCGGGTGCGGAGCCCTGGGCCAGCGTGCCCGGGACGCGCTGGTCGCCGAGGCCCGCGAGTCCGTCGGGCCGGGCCATCACGATGTAGCCCACGGCCCAGACCACGAGGGCCAGCGCCAGGCCCAGCACCACGCGCGGGACCGGGTTGTACTGCTCGTGCGGATCGGCGTGCTCGCCCTTGCGGCTCTGGTCAGGGGTGGGTCGGGGCTTTTGCATCGTCATTCTTCTTTTCCGCCGGGGCATCGGGTGCCGCGATCGCGCGCCGCGCCGGCAGCATTCGCGTGACCGCCTCGGCCTGGGCCGGCGTCAGCACGGGGTATTCGTGTTTCAGGCTCTGCAGGTAGGCCACCAGGTCCAGGGCCTCCGGCGTCGCCACCACCACCTTCGACAGCGGCACCGTGCCGGGTGGCAGCGTCACCAGCCGCTCGCCCTTGGCCTGCGCGCCGTCGTCCTTGACCTCGAACAGGAAACGGAAGGACGGCATGATGCTGCCCGGCACATAGGCGCGCGGCTGGAACAGGTGGCCCAGTTGCCAGTCGGCGCTGGGCTGGCGGACGCCGATGTTGAAAAGGTCCGGCCCCGTGCGCATGGTGCCCAGCAGCGGCGGCATGTCGTAGTGGTAGTCGCCGGCCACGGAGGCCCGGCCCCAGCCGCGCCGCGCGTCGCCGATGCCCGCGCCCGTGGTGCTGGGCTGCTGGCTGTGGCAGGCGATGCAGCCGTTGGCGATGTAGACCGCGCGTCCGCGCAGCTCCTGGCTGGTGTAGGGCTTGAGGGCCGGCGGCGGCGGCTCGTCCTTCAATTGAAGGAAGGGCACGATGATCATCGCGGCGGTAGCGAGCGACAGCGTCACCATCGCGCCGCTGACGAGCTTGAGTTCGTTTTCCATGATGATGTCTCAGGCGGCCGAGGCTTGGGGCCTGGCGCGCTCCGTCTGGGTGAGCACGCCCGAGCGTGCGGTGATCAGCGCGACGTGGCAGGCGAACACCAGGTGGCCGAGCGTCATCAGCGCGCCGCCGAGCGATCGGCCCTGCAGCCAGGGCAGCGTGACCGCCACCGAATCCATGAAGGGCCGCGACGGATCGAGCAGCACCAGCCCCTGCAGGACGCCGCCGATGCTCAGCGTGATCATGTAGACCGAGAAGCCGGCCACCACCAGCCAGAAGTGCAGGCTGATGAGCGCGGGCTTCGGCCAGCGCGTGTCCAGGATGCGCGGCAGCGCGAAGTAGATGCCGCCGAAGACGACCATCGTCACGAAGCCGTACATGCCCAGGTGCGCGTGCGCCACCGTGAAATGGGTGAAGTGCGTGATGGCGTTCACCGAACGCAGCGCCTCCATCGAGCCCTGCAGCGAGGCCAGCGTGTACATCACCGCGCCGAAGAAGATGAAGCGCAGCACATGCGAATGCCTGAGCGCGTGGAAGTGGCCCCTGAGCGTGAGATGCATGTTCAGCGAGAAGGCCACCACGGGGATGATCATCATCACGCTCTGCACGATCGACAGCGTGATCAGCCACTCCGGGATCGGCCCGCCGATGAGATGGTGCGCGCCCACCTGGCCGTAGAAGAAGGCCAGCGTCCAGAAGCCCAGCAGCGACAGGTTGTACGAGCGCACCGGACGGCCGATGACCTTGGGCAGGAAGTAGTAGACGCAGGCGAGCGACAAGGGCGTGTAGAACAGGCCCAGCACGTTGTGGCCGAACCACCAGTTCATCGTCGCCTGCTCGATCCCGAAATGCAGCCCCGGAACCTTCGCGACGATGTAGAGCGTGGGGAACCAGAACAGCGCCGCGCCCATGTACCAGACCGATACATACAGGTGATGCACCCGGCGGCGCTGCAGCATCAGCGCCATCGGCAGGCCGATGAGCATGCCGCCCACGGCGAACAGCCCGCCGATCTGCCAGGGAATCTCCAGCCACTCCATGCCCGCGCTGAGGCCGACAGCGATGGCGCCCAGGCCCGCGATCAGCCCCGCGTTCCAGAGCACCGCGCCGACGATGACCAGGCGTGCGCCCTCCAGTTGTGTCTTGAGCAGGCGCGGCAGCATCCAGATGGCCAGGCCCAGCAGGCCGAGCGGCGCCCAGCCATAGGCGACCGCGTTGAGATGGAGGGTGCGCAGCCGGCCAAGCGTGAGCCAGGCCTCGTCCGTCAGCAGATCCGGCCAGTGGAACTTGAGCGCGCTCAACAGCCCCGCCGCCGAGGCCACGAGCAGCCAGACGACGGCCGACCCCAGAAGGACAAAGGCCGGGAAGGCGCTGGACCGGTCGGCCTGTTCGCGCGCGGCGGCGTCGCCGGGCGCCATGCCGGCAGCGCCCGCGTCCCGCGCATGAACGGCGACCACCGCTTCCAGATGGCGCTGCTGCTCCGCGCTGGCCGAGGGTTCCTCGGGCCGACCCACTTCGCCCGTCGAGAAGATGGTGCGCGCGCCCGTGGATTCGGCGTCGAACAGTCCCTTGCGCAAGGACCAGATGAACGCGAACAGGCCCGCGATCGACAGCAGGAAGGTGGCCAGCAGCAGGGCGGTGGGATTCATGCCCGCGATCCTAGGCAAAACGGATCAGATTTAACATCACCAGTTGAACCTGTGAAAAGCAGATCAGAACTCCCTGGAGGCCGACCCATGAAACGTTACGAGGCGCTGGCCGCCGATGTCGAGGAATCCATTCGCACGGGCGTGCTGCGGCCGGGCGATCGGCTCGCGTCGGTGCGCCACACGAGCACCAGCAGGGGTGTCAGCGCCTCCACCGTGTTCCAGGCCTACTACCTGCTCGAAGCGCGGGGACTGATCCGCGCGCGCGAGCGATCGGGCTATTACGTATCAGCGGGCGTTCGCACGGTTCCGCCCGAATCTGATAGGACTTCGCAGCCGAAGGGCGAGTCGATCGCGCTCGATGTGAGCGAGCGGGTGTTCGAGATTCTCGAGTCCAGCATGACGCGCGATGTCGTGCCCTTCGGCTCGGCCTTTCCCAGCCCCTTGCTCTTTCCCCTGGCGCGGCTGGGGCAGGCCATGGCGGCGAGCGCGCAGTCGCTGGACCCGTGGAGCACCGTCGACGACCTGACGCCGGGCAACGCGGCCTTGCGGCGCCAGATCGCTCTGCGCTACCTGGCCGACGGCATGCACATCCACACCGACGAGATCGTCATCACCAACGGCGCGCTCGAGGCCCTGACCCTCTGCCTGGCGGCGGTGACGCGCCCGGGCGATGCGGTCATCGTGGAGTCGCCGACCTTCTATGCGGCACTGCAGGCGCTGGAGCGCATCGGCGTGCAGGCGATCGAGGTTCCGACCCATCCGCGGCAGGGCATCGACCTGACGGCGCTGGAGCATGCGATCGCGCGTCACAAGCCGAAGGCCTGCTGGCTGATGACGACCTTCCAGAATCCGCTGGGCAGCCTGATGCCCGAGGACAAGAAGAAGGCATTGGTGGAGCTGCTTGCGCGCCACGAGCTGCCGCTGATCGAGGACGATGTCTATGCCGAACTCTATTTCGGCGACAAGCGCCCGGCGCCCGCCAAGGCCTTCGACACGCAGGGGCTGGTGCTGCACTGCTCGTCCTTTTCGAAGTGCCTGGCGCCCGGCTATCGCATCGGCTGGGCGGCGCCGGGGCGTTTCGCGCGCGCCGTGGCGCGCCAGAAGCTCACCACGACGCTGAGCGCCTCGGCGCCCGCGCAGCTCGCGCTGACGACCTACCTGGAGCGCGGGGGCTTCGACAAGCATCTGCGCAAGCTGCGGCGGACCCTGGCCGAGCAGCAGGGCAGTTTCGCGCAGGCCGTGGGCCACTATTTCCCGCCGGGTACCCGGGCGACGCGGCCCGAGGGCGGGTACTTCCTCTGGGTCGAACTGCCCGAAGGCAGCGATGCGCTGGAGATCCATCGGCATGCGCTCTCGCTCGGCATCAGCGTCGCGCCGGGGCCGATCTTTTCGGCCACCCGCGCGTTCACCAACTGCCTGCGGCTGAACTACGGGCATGCCTGGGACGCGCGGGCGGAGCAGGCGCTCGCGACGCTGGGGCGCGTGGCGACGGCGCACGGGCCGGGGTGATTGCGCCTACGCGGCCGCGGACAGCACGCCGTCTTCCCGGAACATGGTCCTGATGCCGCGCAGCGCCTGCCGGATGCGCGATTCGTTCTCGATCAGCGCGAAGCGCACGTGCGTGTCGCCGTAGTCGCCGAAGCCGATGCCCGGCGAGACGGAGACCTTGGCCTTGGCCAGCAGCTGCTTGGCGAATTCGAGCGAGCCGAGTTCGCGGTAGGCCTGCGGGATGCGCGCCCAGATGTACATCGAGGCCTTGGGCTTGTCCACCGGCCATCCGGCTTCGTTCAGGCCCTTGACGAGTACGTCGCGGCGCTTCTGGTACTGCGCCGCGATGTCGCGCGTGCATTGCTGGTCGCCTTCGAGCGCGGCGATGGCCGCCACCTGCAGCGGGGTGAAGGTGCCGTAGTCGTGATAGCTCTTGATGCGCGCCAGTGCCGCCACCAGGTCGGGGTTGCCGACCATGAAGCCGATGCGCCAGCCGGCCATGTTGTAGCTCTTCGAGAGCGTGAAGAACTCGACCGCGATGTCCTTGGCGCCCGGCACCTGCATGATGGAGGGCGCCTTCCAGCCGTCGAAGACGATGTCGGCATAGGCGAGGTCGTGCACGACGAAGATGTCGTGCTTGCGTGCGAGCGCGATGACCTTCTCGAAGAACTCGAGCTCGACGCATTGCGCCGTGGGATTGCTCGGAAAGCCCAGCACGATCATCTTCGGCTTGGGGTAGCTGCCGCGGATCGCGCGCTCGAGTTCGGCGAAGAAATCCACGTCGGGCGTGAGGGGCACGCTGCGGATGTCGGCGCCCGCGATCACCGCGCCGTAGATGTGGATGGGGTAGCTCGGATCGGGCACGAGCACCGTGTCGCCGCGGTCCAGGGTGGCGAGCATCAGGTGCGCCAGGCCCTCCTTGGAGCCGATGGTCGCGATGGCCTCGGTCTCCGGGTCGATCTCCACGCCGTAGCGGTCCCGGTACCAGTGCGCGATGGCTCGGCGCAGGCGCGGAATGCCCTTGGAGGCCGAGTAGCCGTGCGTGTCGGGCCGCTGGGCCACCTCGACGAGCTTGGCCACGATGTGCGCGGGCGTGGCGCCATCGGGGTTGCCCATGCTCATGTCGATGATGTCTTCGCCGCGCCGGCGCGCGGCCATCTTGAGCTCGGCGGTGATGTTGAAGACGTAGGGGGGAAGGCGATCGATGCGCGCGAAGCGGCGCTTGCCTGGGGTGGACATGGGTTTTCTCTTTCACGTTAGCGC
This sequence comes from Variovorax sp. 01T432, assembly GCF_056398605.1. Taxonomy (NCBI): domain Bacteria; kingdom Pseudomonadati; phylum Pseudomonadota; class Betaproteobacteria; order Burkholderiales; family Comamonadaceae; genus Variovorax; species Variovorax sp. 01T432. Next base: position 15,148 of record NZ_JBFTPS010000059.1, on the reverse strand, counting down.
CCGGAACCGTCCGAGCGACGTTGGCGGCGAACGCATGGAGATGCGCGGCAGCCATCGACATCGTAGCGTCATTCGCTGCAAGGGCATGACCTTGTTCAGGCGCTTGCCGCGTTGAGCGGGTGTTTGTCGCGTCTCATGGAAGCACGCCCGGCATGCGGTGCGGGCTCAGGGGTGTGCTAGTGCAGAGGGCGCCTCCAACGGATCAACCTTCGCGCAACRACGAAGCGTCSGGCGGAGGGATYAMCSCCAACGTGTCCACGGCGGGGGGCGGTGTGCCCTTGGCTGGCCRTTGAGGCGCCGCCGAGCAGCGCAGCGGCAGGCGGATAAGGGCACGTGCTGTTTGAGCGAAGCGAGTTTGCACGTGACCCCGCCTGACGCGAGCAGCGCAGGGGACCCCGAAGGGGCGGTGACGTCGGCCGGCCAAGGGCACACCGCCCCCCGCCGCGCCCTCGCACCGCATGTCACAAACGACCGCCGCGCACCTCTTTCAAGACCGCCGCAGGACACCCCAGTCCGTATGCCCGGCCGCCTGCGCCAACAGGCGTGACGTGGCCTTCGCCGCCACTTCCATCCGTCGGACGTCGCGCTCCGAAAGATCGGCGCAGCGCTCGATCGCGAAGCCGCACAGGGTGCCGAAGATGCGCCCGTCCGGCAGATGAACCGGCACGCTAATGTGCGTGCCGATGGGCTTCGTCACTTCGGGCAGGGACTGTCGCGTACGAAGCACCCGAAGGTCGCGTATGAGCTTCGGCACGCGGCCGCTGATCACCTGCTCGCAGATGCTGTCTTCCATGGCGTGCGAGTCGCCCGGCCGGATGATCGCCAGGCCCGGCGCCGTCGAGACATGCCGGAACACGCGGCGGCCATCGACGAATTCGGAGACGAACATCACGTCCAGTTCGAGCTGCTCCCGGATCAGCTCCAGCAGCGACAGGAGCGCCTTGGCCACCAGCGGGCCCGCGCAGTCGGGCCAGCCGGCCTCCAGGTCGCCGCTGATGTCCGGCAACTCGAACCCGATGATGTCGTCACTGCTGCGCATTCGTGCCCTTCGATGGTGGGACGTCGATGCTAAAGCAAGGCTAACGAAGACGGTGTAGCGCTCAGCTCAGCAGATCGCTCAAGCTCCGCGCAATCACCTTCGTCGCGCGCCGAAGATCTTCCAGCACCAGGCGCTCGTCATTGCGCTTGGCATGCGACTCCAGCACCGTGCGCGGACCCGCGCCGTAGATGACGCCCGGAATCCCCGCCTCGCCATAGAGCCGCACATCGGTGTAGAGCGGCGTTCCCATCGCCTTGATCGGCTCGCCGAAGACCTCCTGGCCATGCTTCTGGATCGCGTCCACCAGCGGCTTGTTGCCGGGCAGCGGCTTCATCGAATTGGCCAGCAGCAGGCGCTTGATCTCCACCGTGATGCCGGGCCGCTGCGCCGCCGCATCGGCGATCACATTGCGGATCGCGGCCTCGACCTCGACCGGGTTCTCCTCCGGAATCATCCGGCGGTCGAGCTTGAAGACCACCTTGCCCGGAACCACATTCGTGTTCGTGCCGCCCTCGATGCGCCCCACGTTGAGATACGGATGCGTGATGCCCTCCACCTTCGACGTGACCTGCTGGTAGAGCGTGTTCTGCGCGTAAAGCGCATTCAGGATGCCCACCGCGCCCTGCAACGCGTCCACACCCGTCGTCGGGATCGCCGCATGCGCCATCTTGCCGTGCACCGTGACTTCCATCTGCAGGCAGCCGTTGTGGGCCGTCACCACTTCATAGCTGAAGCCGGCCGCGATCATCAGGTCCGGCCGGGTCAGCCCCTTCTTGAGCAGCCAGCCCGGGCCCAGGATGCCGCCGAACTCCTCGTCGTAAGTGAAGTGCAGCTCCACGCTGCCCTGCGTCGGCCTGGCCACGGCCTCGAGCGCGCGCAGCGCGAAGGTGAAGCTCGCGAAGTCGCTCTTGCTGACCGCCGCCGCGCGGCCGTAGAGGCTGCCCCCATCGATCTCGCCGCCATAGGGGTCATGGCTCCAGCCCTCGCCCGGCGGCACCACGTCGCCGTGCGCATTGAGCGCGACCGTGCGGCCCACGCCAGGGGCGCCGTACTGGCGGCGCACGATCAGGTTGGTGATCGATTCGAGGCCGTAGTCCTTCACCTCCTGCTCGGGCACGGCATGCTTCTCGGCCTCCAGGCCGAATTCATGCAGCAGTTCGGCCGTGCGCTCGGCATGCGGCGCGTTGTTGCCGGGCGGCGTGTCGGTCGGCACGCGAACGAGTTCCTGCAGGAAGCGCACTTCCTCGTCGAAGTGGGCGTCGATCCAGGCGTCGAGTTTCTTGTAGTCGGTCATGGTGTGGGCGCCTCAGTGCGCCTGTTCTTCGGCAAGGTTGTCCATCAGCAGCTGGAAGGCCTGCACCGCCAGCTGCATGTCGTCGTTGGTGCTCGATTCGAGCGGGTTGTGGCTGATGCCCGAGTTGATGCCGCGCACGAAGAGCATGGCCTGTGGCATCACCTCGTGCAGCTTCATGGCGTCGTGGCCGGCGCCGCTGGGCATGCGAAAGAGCGGCACGCCCAACGCATCGACGGCCTTCTCCCAGCGTGCCTGCCATTCGGGCGCGCTCGGCGCCGCCGCCGCCTTCATGGTTTCCTCCAGCGTCCAGCGCACGCCACGGCGCTCGCAGATCTCCTTGAACGCGGCCAGCACGTCCGCCACCAGCGCATCGCGCTGCGGATCGGTCGGCGCCCGCAAGTCCAGGCTGAACTTGCAGCGCCCCGGCACGACGTTGATCGAGCCGCTCGGCACTTCGAGCATGCCGACCGTCGCGACCGAGTCGCCATCCTTGGCCGCGCGCCGCTCGGCGAAGAGAATGAGTTCGGCCACCGCGGCCGCGGCGTCTCGGCGGCGGTCCATCGGCGTCGTGCCCGCATGGCTGGCCATGCCGATCACCTCGCCCAGGTAGCGCACGCTGCCGTTGATCGAGGTCACGATGCCCAGCGGAATGTCCAGCTCGTTGAGCACCGGGCCCTGCTCGATGTGGACCTCGACGAAGCCCAGGTACTTCGCGGGGTCGCGCCTGAGCTTCGGGATGTCCTCTTCCTTCAGGCCGGCGATGCGCCTGGCTTCGCGCATGGTGATGCCGTCGGCATCCTTCTGGTCGAGCCACTGGGGATCGAAGTGGCCGATCAGCGCGCCCGAACCCAGGAAGGTGGCCTTGTAGCGCTGGCCTTCCTCCTCGGCGAAGCCCACCACCTCGAAGGCGAAGGGCAGGCGCCGGTTCTGGCGCTTGAGTTCGCGCACGCAGGCCATCGGCACGAAGATGCCGAGCCGCCCGTCGTACTTGCCGCCGTTGCGCACGGTGTCGTAGTGCGAGCCGGTCAGCAGGGCAGGGGCATCGGGCGTCGCGCCTTCATAGCGCCCGACCACGTTGCCGACGGCGTCGATGTCGACGCTGTCGAAGCCGGCCTCCCGCATGTCCTGCGCGATCTGGCGCGCGCAGGCGCGGTGCGCCTCGGTGAGGTAGGTCACGGTGAGCTGGCCCTTCTCGGCATAGCCCGGGTCGGTGTGCGCCGCGAGTTCCTCCTGCCAGTCCCAGACGACATTGCCGAGCGCCGGTTCGGCGCCGAACTTGTCGTCCAGGCGCAGCTCCGCGATGCGGTGGATGTTGCGCAGCGCCTCGCCGCGTTCGAAGTCGGGGTGGTTGTCCAGCCGGCGCGCGAAGGTGTCGATGATCTCGCGCCTGGAAAGGCCGGTGCCGCGCGGCCCGCGCACCGCCAGGATGAAGGGAAAGCCGAACTTGGCGTTGTAGTCGGCGTTGAGCTGCTGGATCTTCGCGAACTCCTCGGGCGTGCAGTCGGTCAGGCCGGCCTTGCCCTGCTCGTTCGTCGATTCGGCCGTGAGGGTCTTGCTGACCATGGCCTTGCCCGCGAGTTCGGGGTGGGCGCGGATCAGGCCCAGTTGCTCGTCGCGCGTGGCGCCGGCCACCGCCTGCACCAGCGCGTGCTTGAGATGCGGCAGGGAGCGGAAGGGGCGCGCGGCCATGGCCCGGGCGGCGATCCACGGTGAGTGCTCGTAGACGCCTTCGAGCAGGGCGGCGGCCTCGTCGGGCGCGGCGGCGTTGAGTTGTTCGATGGTGATGGCCATGTCAGTCAGGCTCCATGGGTGGCGGTGTAGGGATGCGTCTTCTTCCAGTGGCGCGCGATGTCGAGCCGGCGGCAGACCCAGACCCGGTCGTGGCTGGCGATGTGATCGAGAAAGCGCTGCAGCGCGGTGATGCGTCCCGGCCGGCCCAGCAGCCGGCAGTGCATGCCGATGCTCATCATCTTCGGGGCCTCGTCGCCTTCGGCGTAGAGCGCGTCGAAGCTGTCCTTCATGTACTGGAAGAAGGGGTCGGCGTGCGAGTAGCCCTGCGGCAGCGCGAAGCGCATGTCGTTGCAGTCGAGCGTGTAGGGCACGATGAGATGCGGCACCACCTGGCCATCGGTCTTCTGCACCTTCATCCAGAACGGCAGGTCGTCGCCGTAGTAGTCGCTGTCGTATTCGAAGCCGCCGTAGTCGGCCACCAGCCTGCGGGTGCGCGGGCTGTCGCGCCCGGTGTACCAGCCGAGCGCGCGCTCGCCGGTGAGCTTCTCGATGGCGGCCATGCCCAGGCGCATGTGCTCGCGCTCGGTTGCCTCGTCGATGGTCTGGTAGTGAATCCAGCGCCAGCCGTGGCAGGCGATCTCGTGGCCCAGTTCCTTGAAGGCGGCCGTGAGTTCGGGGTAGCGCTCGAGCGCCATGCCGACGCCGAAGACCGTCAGCGGCAGGCCGCGCTTCTCGAACTCGCGCAGGATGCGCCAGACGCCGGCGCGCGAGCCGTATTCGTAGATCCCTTCCATGCTGATGTGCCGGTCGGGAAAGCTCGCGGGGTTGAACATCTCGGAGAGGAACTGCTCGGAACCCGCGTCGCCATGCAGCACGCAGTTCTCTCCGCCTTCCTCGTAGTTCAGGACGAACTGCACGGCGATGCGCGCGCCGCCGGGCCATTGCGCATGGGGCGGATTGCGGCCGTAGCCGGCCAGGTCGCGCGGGTAGGGGAGGGTGGTGTCGTAGATGCTCATGGGCGGCTCCGGGGCGTCAGGCCAGTGCGAGCGAGATGTCGTGGCTCGGCACCCTGCGGTCGAAGGTGAGGTTGGCCTCGACGTGCTCCAGGTGCTCCGTCATGAGGCGCACGGCGCGCTCCTCGTCCTTGGCGGCGAGCGCCTTGACGATGTCGCCGTGTTCGTCGTTCGAATGTTCGGCCGCGCTCGCGCTCTGGTACATGAGCGTGATGAGGGCGCAGCGCGAGATCAGCTCGCCCAGGATCTGCGCCAGCACCGCATTGCCCATGAGCTCGGCCATGCGCACGTGGAAGTCGCCGAGCAGCTCGGTACGGCCCGAGATGTCCTCGCCGGCCACGGCGGCCTTCTCGAGCGCGACGTGTTCCTTGAGCGCCTTGATCTTGGCCGGCGTCACGCTGCGCACGAAGGCGCGCGTCATCTCGGCCTCCAGCATGCGGCGCACCGCGAAGACCTGCTTGGCCTCGTCGACCTCCGGCGCGGCGACGAAGGCGCCGCGCGCGGGCTCGAGCCGGATGAGCTTGTTCTGCGAGAGCTGGAACAGCGCCTGGCGCACCAGCGTGCGCGACACGCCGAAGTGGTCCGCGAGCTTCTGCTCTGCGAGCTTGCTGCCCGGCTGGAGCCGGTGCTCCACAATGGCTTTAGTGAGTGCGTCGACGATGGCGCGGGTGGTGGTCGAGTCCATGTTTTTCATGATAGACCCAAAGCCCAGAACTGTATACACTTTTGTCGACCGGAATTTCCCGAATGCCTTGAAGGAGCAAACCATGGGCTTGAGCACCCACGTACTGGACACGATGCATGGTGGCCCGGCGGCTGGCATGCAGGTCGCGTTGTTCACGACCGATGGCACGGGCGAGGACGCGAAGGCCACGCTGGTCAGGCGCTTCACGCTCAACGCGGACGGGCGCAGCGACGGGCCGCTTTATGACAACAGCACGCTGAAGGTGGGCACCTATCGCCTGGTGTTCGACGTCGCCGGCTATTTCAAGTCGCGTGGCGTGAAGTTGCCGGAGCCGAACTTCCTGAACCGTGTTTCGCTGGATTTCGGCGTCGCGCACACCGACCAGCACTACCACGTGCCCCTCCTGGTGAGCCCATGGAGCTACTCCACCTACCGCGGCTCATGAGCCAGACTCAGAAGGGCCGCCGCGCCCGGCCGCCCGAAGCGGCCGGCCCGCCCCCGGTAGGGGGTAGGCGAGGCGACACGAAGTGCGCGCAGCCTGGGGGCGAGCCGCGTTCAGGCGCCCGGCCGCCCGAAGCGGCCGGCCCGCCCCCGGCAGGGGGCGCGCAGCCTGGGGGCGAGCAACTACATCTGCCCTTCGCTCAGCGTGTCGAGCTGGAAATGGCCGCTCTTGTCCCACAGCCAGGTGTCGGTCCAGGTCACCTTGCCCAGCTGCGTCGCGGCCGGGAAGGGCGAGGCCTGGAGGACGGTGCGCTCGATCTCGGCGATCACTTCGGGCGCGTGCTTGGGCGCGCGCATCCAGTGCATGGAGAGCACCTTGCCATTGGCGTCGAGATTGACCTCCAGCGTGCCCACGGCGTAGAGCAGCGGCGGCAGCTTGCCGTCGTAGATGCGGTTCTTGTTGTTGTTGTAGATGTGCTGGGCGGCGTCGCGACGGTAGGCGCGCGCCGTGGTGGCGTTCGATGGGCGCGGCCGCTTGCCCGCCGCATCCGCGGTGGCGTCGGTCAGCTGCCCCGGCACGGGGTGCGTGATCGGCGCGGTCGGGCCGGTGCCGCAGGCGGCGAGCCAGAGCGCGCTCAGCAGGGCGGCGCCGCGGGAGAAATGGCGAAAGATGGACTGGGAATTCATTGGCGCGGTTATACCGTGCCGGCGGTGGGTCCGCGCAACTGGAGGTATCGCCAATGACCGGCGCGGTCGATGAACTACGGGCTCGCCTGCGGCACGAAGACGCCGTCCTGGTGCGCGTCGAATCGACCCAGGGCTCGGCCCCGCGCGAGACCGGCACCTGGATGGCCGTCTGGGTCGATGGCCTGACCGGCACCATCGGTGGCGGACAGCTCGAGTTCCAGGCCACCGAGGAGGCGCGCGGCTGGCTGGCCGGCGGCCCCGCCATCGAAGGGGTGCGGCGCTATCCGCTGGGCCCGAGCCTCGGCCAGTGCTGCGGCGGTGTCGTGTTCCTGTCGTTCCGTCGCATCGCGGCGCCGGATTCGCAGGCGCTGCAGGCCGAATTGCTCGCGCGCCTGGAGCCGGTGGCGCTCTTCGGTGGCGGCCACGTGGGCGCGGCCCTGGCGCGGCTGCTCGCCTCGCTGCCCTTCGCGGTGCGCTGGATCGACAGCCGCGACGGCGTATTCCCCGACGCGCTGCCGGCACAGATCGACACCGAGCACTCCGAGCCGGTGCAGCACGCGGTGGCGCAGCTCGCGCCCGGCTCGCGCGTGCTCATCATGAGCTTCAGCCACGCCGAGGACCTGGACATCGTGATCGCCTGCCTGCGCCGCCTGCGCGAGCGCGACGACCTGCCCTACATCGGTCTCATCGGCAGCAAGACCAAGTGGGCCACCTTCCGCCACCGCCTGCAGGCGCGCGGCTTCACGGCCGATGAAATGGCCCGCGTGACCTGCCCGATCGGCGTGCCCGGCATCACCGGCAAGGAGCCCGAGGTGATCGCGGTCGCCGTCGCGGCACAGCTCTTGCAGACCCTGGGAACCTCCTGATGCGAAATCCACACCGGCAAGCTCCAAAAGTGTATACACTCCAGTCCACAACAAGCCGCAGCGGAGCGAGGCCCGGTCCACGGCCTGCGTTCGCGGCACTTTCTCTGCTTACAGCGCCCGCAGTGGTGAGCAGGCCAAACCAAGGTTGAGCACATGGAAAGCTACTACCTCGACTGGGCCAATCTGCTGCTGCGCTGGGTCCACGTCATCACCGCCATCGCATGGATCGGCGCCTCCTTCTACTTCGTGATGCTGGACAACAGCCTCGAGAGGCCGCAGGACCAGGAGTCGCTGGACAAGGGCGTCGGCGGCGAGCAATGGGCGGTTCACGGCGGCGGCTTCTACAACATGCAGAAGTACACGCTGTCGCCCAAGAAGCTGCCGGACCACCTCCACTGGTCGTATTGGGAGAGCTACAGCACCTGGCTGACCGGGTTCGGGCTCTTCACGATGTCCTACCTCTGGAACGCCAGCACCTACCTGATCGACAAGTCCCGGATGGACTGGCAGCCCGGCGCCGCGATCGCCGTGGCGCTGGCCTTCTTCGTCGTGTTCTGGATGGTCTACGACGGCATCTGCCAGATCTTCGGGCAACGCAAGAACGGCGACACCATCGTCGGCGTGCTGGTCGCGATCTTCATCGCCTTCGCCGCCTGGCTGGCCTGCCACTGGTTCGCCGGGCGCGCGGCCTTCCTGCTGGTCGGCGCGATGATGGCCACCACCATGAGCGGCAACGTGTTCTTCTGGATCATTCCCGGCCAGCGCAAGAACGTGGCGGCGATGCGCCTGGGGCAGCCGGTCGATCCGGTGCACGGGCAGCGCGGCAAGCAGCGCAGCGTGCACAACACCTACTTCACGCTGCCGGTGCTGTTCGCGATGCTCAGCAACCACTACAGCTTCACCTACACGCACAAGTACAACTGGCTGGTGCTGCTGCTCATCATGCTCGGCGGCGCGGCGATCCGGCAGTTCTTCGTGGTGCGCCATCGCTTCAAGCTCGGCAATGCGGGCAATCCCCTTCCGTATGCGCTCCTGGGCGTCGCGGTGCTGGGCCTGTCCATCGTCTGGATGAAGCCGGAGCCCGCCGCGGCGCCGCTGGCGGGCGCGGCCGCGCAGAAGGTGGCCTTCGGCGACGTGCAGAAGGTGTTCGAGCAGCGCTGCTACATGTGCCATGGCGCGCAGGTGCAGATGAAGAACGTGCGGCTCGATTCGCCCGAGCAGGTGGCCGCGCATGCGCAGGCCGTCTACCAGCAGGTGGTGGTAACGAAGATCATGCCCATGAACAACGCGACGGGCATCACCGACGCCGAGCGCGCGCTGATCGGCAAATGGTTCGAGGGGGGCGCGAAGACGAACTAGCGCCCCGCCCGTGGACAATCGGCCTTGGAGACACTGACAAATGAACGCACCGACCCCCACCCCCGACCCGCGTCGCGCCCCGCGCGAATTCCTCGAACACCTCTTTCGCGCGGCCGTCGAGCGCGCCTTGCCGCTCGCGAGCATGGGCCCGTACCTGCCCGCGCCGCCCAAGGGCCGCACGATCGTGCTGGGCGCGGGCAAGGCCGGCGCCTCGATGGCGCAGGCGCTGGAGGCCCTGTGGCCGGCCGACGCCTCTCTCTCGGGGCTGGTGGTCACGCGCTACGGCCACATCCCGCCCCGCCCCGAGGGCCTGGCACAGCGCATCGAAGTGGCCGAGGCCGCGCACCCGGTGCCCGACGAAGCCGGGCTGAAGGCGGCCGAGCGCATCCTGGCGCTGACCCAGAGCCTCACGGCCGACGACCTGGTGCTGTGCCTGATCTCGGGCGGCGGCTCCGCGCTGCTCACGCTGCCGGCCGAGGGCCTGACCCTTGCCGACAAGCAGCGCATCAACACGCAACTGCTCGAATCGGGCGCCAGCATCGGCGAGATGAACTGCGTGCGCAAGCATCTCTCGCGCATCAAGGGCGGCCGGCTCGCGGCCGCGTGCGCGCCGGCGCGGGTGGTCACGCTCACCATCAGCGACGTGCCGGGCGACGACCCGGCCGTGATCGCGAGCGGGCCGACCGTGCCCGACGCGACGACCTGCGCCGACGCGCTGGCCATCCTCGATCGCTACCGCATCGAGGTGCCGCCGCCGGTGCGCGCGCGGCTCGAAAACGGTGCCCTCGAAACGCCCAAGCCCGCCGATGCGGTGTTCCAGGGCCACCTGACCCACCTGATCGCGACGCCGCAGCAATCGCTGGAAGCGGCGGCGGCCGCGGCGCGGGCGAGCGGCATCGAAGCGCACATCCTCAGCGATGAGATGGAAGGCGAGTCGCGCGAAGTCGGCAAGGTACACGCGGCGCTGGCGCGTTCGGTGGCGCTGCGCGATGCGCCTTTCAGGAAGCCCTGCGTGATTCTCTCGGGCGGCGAGACCACGGTCACGATCCGCCCGCGCCAGCCCGGCCAGGCCAAGGGCCGCGGCGGCCGCGCGGGCGAGTTCTGCATGGGCCTGGCGGGCGCGCTCGCCGGCCAGGAGAAGGTGTGGGCGCTGGCCGCCGACACCGACGGCATCGACGGTGTCGAGGACAACGCCGGCGCCTTCGTCACGCCCGACACGCTCGCGCGCGCGACAGCGGCGGGCCGCAAGCTGGCCGATCACCTGGACCGCAACGATGCCTATGGCTACTTCGATGCCATCGGCGACCTGTGCGTGACGGGGCCGACGAACACCAACGTGAACGACTTCCGCGCCTTGCTAATCCTTTAGCCAGCGCCGCAGCCGGGCGGGCAGGCCCAGCAGACCCATGAGACCCGGCGCGGATGGCGCCTGGCCGGCGTCCTGTTCCTTCTCGGCGTACAGCTCCCGCTGCCGCCGCAGGCAGCGCTGGAGCGCTTCGAGATTGCGCTCGTTGTAGGTCCATACGCCCTGCACCACGAAGTTGCCAGGCGTCTGCGAGTCCGGCTGCGGGCTGATGGTGACGCCGTCCGCGCCGATGTCCTGCAGCAGCTGCGATCGTGCGGCGGCCACCGTGGTGCCGTCGCCGTAGATCTGGATCTGCCGGCTCAAGGAATAGCTGACCATCTGGACGCCGTGAAAGCGCTCGACAAGAAAGGCGGTGACCTCCAGCAGCACCAACGGAGCGAACGCGCGCTTTTCGGCCCTTCCAAGCGGCGAGCTCACGAAGCGCGAGATGAGAACCTCCGTTCCGTCGCGGTTCACCTGGACTGGATCGAGGGTCCCGAGATGAGCATGCCCGTCGTAGACGTACAGCGGCTGGCCGAGCTCGTACGGCGCCGAGTCCGGCCCGGTCAAGCGCAGTCTGCTGGGAGTGGGAGGGGTTTGCCGCGTCGCCGTCATCTGTGTGTCATGTTACTGGGGTAAGCACCAATGTCCGACTGCACCAAGTGGCCGATTCGGACCTTGTGCTCGGAATATCACCCGGCGCGGGTCCTTTTCCCGGGACTCCGGCCATCGATGGGCGGCAACTGAGGCATTTCGTACACGTTGTCGAGCCCTGCAAGCGCGCGCGTGCGGCTGAACAGGTGGCGCTACCCGGTCCGAGCCGCCCCGAGCAGGTGCGCCCGCGCCGCGTCGAGAAGCTCGCCCGAAATCTCGTCGCCGCGCGTGGCCCGCGCCAGCACCATCGCCCCCACCATCGTTGCCAGCTGCGCCATGGCCTCGCTGCGGTCCCTGGCCGCGTCGCCGCTGTCGTGCAGCGAGGCAAGCACTTCCAGCTGCTGCTTCAGGCCGGCGAGATAGGCCGCGTGGATCGGCTTGTCCGCCGGTTCGCGCGCCACGTCGACGGACAGGGCGGCGGTGGGGCAGCCGCTGCCGGCCGAGTTGCGGCTCTGCGCCGAGAGATAGCCTTCGACCAACGCCTTCAGCGCGCTCGCCGAGTCGGGCTTGCCCTCGATGCGGCGGCGCCAGCGGTCCGCGGATTCGTCGAAGGCCGTGGCACAGGCGACCGCGGCCAGTTCGTCCTTGGATTCGAAATGGCCGTAGAAGCCCCCATGCGTGAGCCCGGCCGCCGCCATGATGTCGGCCACGCTCACGCCCTTGACGCCCTGCTCGCGGAACAGCCGGGCCGACGCGTCCTGGATCGCCAGCCGGTTGCTGTCCGCCTTTTCTCTGGATACACGCGGCATGAGGCCTCCTTCTGAATGATGGTTATCATCATAATAAATGTCGCTGGTCATCAAAACTCCCCGCCCGGTCAATGCGCGCCTCGGCGCCATGCTGCACGGCCCGATCACGCCGACCCTCGTGCGGCTGGCGTGGCCCAACCTGCTGATGATGGTGGCGCAGTCGAGCACCGGCCTGGTCGAAACCTGGTTCCTGTCGCACCTGGGAACCAACGCGCTGGCCGGCGCGGCCCTCGTCATGCCGGTGCTGATGATGATGCAGAACATGTCGCAGGGGGCGATGGGCGGCGGGATTTCTTCGGCCATCGCGCGCGCGCTCGGCGCGGGCAGGGCGGACGAGGGCAGCGCGCTGGTGCTCCAGGCCCTGATCCTCAACGGCGGCCTCGGCCTGGTCTTCTCGGCGCTGCTGCTTCTTTTCGCCGCGCCGCTCTACAGGGCCATGGGCGCGCAGGGCGGCGCGCTCGATGCGGCGCTGGCGTATTCCAACGTGCTGGCGGCCGGCCTTGTCCTGATGTGGGTCATGAACGCCCTGGCCAGCGTGGTGCGCGGGACGGGGAACATGGTGGTGCCGGGCATGGTGATCTGCGGCGGTGCCTTGGTGCTGGTGGCGCTCTCGCCCTGCCTGATCTTCGGCTTCGGCCCCTTTCCCGAGCTGGGCATCGCCGGCGCGGGGTGGGCGCTTGTGGCGTACTACGCCGCGGGCACGGCCGTGCTCGGGTGGTATTGCCTGAGCGGGCGCAGCGCCGTGCGGCTGCACAAGGGCCAGCCGCGATGGCGCCTGATGCGCAGCATCCTGCGCGTGGGCGGCCTCGCGACGCTCAACCCGCTGCTCACGAACGGGCTGATCGCCTCGACCACCGCGCTGGTCGGCGCCTACGCCGGCACCGCCGCGCTCGCGGGCTATGGCACGGCGGCGCGGCTCGAATACCTCCTTTTACCGATCGCCTTCGGGGTCGGTGCGCCGCTGGTGGCCATGGTGAGCTCCAACATCGGCGCCGGCCAATCCGAGCGGGCGCTGCGCGTCGCGCTCACCGGCGGCGCATTGGCCTTCGGCCTTTGCGAACTCGTCGGGCTCGCCGCCGCCTTCCGGCCGCATGCGTGGATGCTGCTGTTCAGCGCCGATGCGCGGATGCTGGACGCGGGCAGCGCCTATCTGCGCGCCGCGGGGCCGGTCTTCGGTTTTTTCGGCATGGGATTCACCCTCTACTTCGCATCGCAGGGCGCGGGGCGCATGGCCTGGCCGTTGATGTCCGGCCTGGTGCGGCTGCTGGTGGCGGTGGGCGGCGGCTGGCTGGTGCTGAGTTTCACCGGTTCGCTGCGCTGGTTCTTCGCGGTCACCGCGTTGGCGACCTTTCTGTTCGGGGCGATCACGCTGAGCGCGGTCGCCTCCGGTGTGTGGTTCAGGAAGGACGGCGCATGAAGCGATGGGTTCCGGGCGGCGGCGCGATCGGCGGCCACCGCGGCGCGCGGCTGACGCAGCGCTGAAGGCGCCGCGCGAACGCGCGCGTTTCGCGATCGCGTGCATCGCTTCGGTCTTTCGGCCATGGTGGTCCGGGATCGGGGCCTCTACTTGCGCGATGCCCATCACGCCAGCCCACTCGTCGCGAGAAGCTTCGCGCCACATTACTGGCCCGTCCGGCGACGCCGCGTCGACGCCCGGTGCAGCCACGCGATCGTCCCCGGCGCGCCCATCGCCTCCACGCGGGCCGCTTCTCGACGGCCTCGCGCCGCGAAAGGCCGCATCTTGCTCGAACTCCCTGATCGCCCTGGATCTCGCGCTGCCGGCACCGAAGCTCGCTTCCCGTTCCAGCGCTGGCCCGCGGGATGATCGGGTGGAGAGCTTCATCCTCGATCTGGCCGACCTCGGACCCGTCGACGCGGGCCCCGCGAAGGAAGGCGCATCGACACAGGCCGCCCACTACAGGGCCGATGCCGGAAAGCGCTACCGCCTCAAGTGCAACGCGAACCGCCCCGGCGTGACCTTCCACGAGGTCTTCGCTTCCCGGCTGCTGGATGCGATCGGGTTTTCCTGCGCGCCCAAGGCCGCGCTCGTCAGCCATTCGGCCGGCAAGCTGGGCGCGGCACCCGGCGACGTCTGGATCGCGTCCCCGGAACTGCGGGGCTTCGAGGACGTCGGGCCCTTCCTGGTCCGATCCGGCATCGCGCACGTGGACCCTTCGTCGAAGGCGGCCTACCAGACGCATGTCGCAACCCACCAGGGCGCCATCGGGCAAGCGCATGCGCTTCTCGAAGAGCCCGCCGTGAAGGCCTTGATGCACGGCTACAGCAAGGGCGGCATCGACAAGCTCGACGCGCGACAGCACGCCGATCTGCAGCCGCTTCGTGATTGCTGCAGGCGCGCGCTGCAGGCGCAGGACAGGATGTTCGAGCTCCTGCCCGCCGCATTCCGCCGCGAACTGCTGCGGGCCTTCTATGCGTCCGAGATCGTCGCCAACTGGGATTTCCTGAACCATGAGCGGGCGAACACCGGCTTCACGGTCAGGGATGGAAGCGTGCGGGCGCACACCGTCGACTTCGGCAACAGCGGCCCGATCGGCTTCGGCGGCAAGCTCAAGGCCGAGAGCCTGGCGGCCGCCAGGCAGCCCGCGCGAATCGATGATCCCCATCTGCACGCCGGCGCACCCCTGGCGCCGACGGGCTACCTGTGCAGTCATCTGGATGAAAGGGATGTGCAGTTCACCACCGTCTCGCGCAGTTTCGCCCTGGTGGGGCAGCTACCCCGGTCGGCCGTGTTCGCGCGCTTTCTCGCCGCGGTCATCCGCCTGGAACGCGACAGCGACGCATCCGTGCGGGTGTCGCGCGCGGCGCCGGACGAGGCCCTCGAAGTGGCCTGGCACCTGTCGAAGCTGCCGAGAGGCTGCGTCAGCCGGTTCGCGAGACAGTTCTTCGAACAGGGACGCGCGCATGCGGACCGCGCGATTGCCGCCCTGTTCGACCCCGCCACGACCGCATTCCGCGACAGCGACGCGCTCGCGCAAGCCTATCAACAGCGCATCGACGGCATCGTCGATCGCGCGATGCGAGGGGACCAGCTGCGGCGCTGGGCGGCCCGAAACCCCGAACGCGCGGCCCGGATAGCGCATGACGCGGCGCGGATGACGATCCGCGCCGAGACCGCCTAGGGCGTGTTAACACTATTTGACTTGAAGGTACGGGCTGCGAGAAAATCCGTGCATGGAAATCACGCCAGCGCAGTTCGCCCAGATCGAGCATTGTTTGCCCACGCAGCGGGGCAATGTCAGCTTGTCCAACCTGGATGTGTTGAAT
>NZ_JBFTPS010000058.1:0-39676 GCF_056398605.1 Variovorax sp. 01T432 | reverse complement strand
GCTTCAATGGCGATCAGACAGGGCTGGCGATTGGCAAAGTGCTCCATGACCTTGGCTCGCTTGATCTGCACGTTGACGATCTCACCCGTGCCCATGTCCACCGTGTGCAGCTGAAAGACCTGCTTAGCGATGTCCAACCCGACGACCACTTGGCCGTTCATGGTGCCGATGATTTGTCCCGCATTCATGCCTGTATTACGATTCACAGCGGATCCTCTGTGGTGTTTGTGAAGACCTTGGTCTATCACGCCCTGGGCACTTTGATGCCATATCCATCAGAGGATCCACCCCGTTCCCTGGGCCGGATCTTGCTGATCGACCGGTGCTCCATACCAGCGATTCCATTTTTTCCCCTTCGGGAGGGAGGCATCCATAGCATCTCGGGGGTAGGTGTAGCAGCTCATATTGGCACGGCGGGCGGGTCGGAGGCGGAGCTTGGGCCATCGGGCATTAGTTGCGGGCGCAAGGGGTGAGCCCTTAAGCAGCGGAATGTTGGAGTGCTCGCTAAAGCCTGGATGTTGATCACAGGAGAAGAGATTGCTAGAATACAGAAATCTGTACTCACAGCAAAAACTGGCGATGAAGACGACGCTCAACCTCAACGACACGTTGCTCACCGAAGCCAAGGCCTTGGCGGCGAAGCAGCGTACGAGCCTGACGCGACTGATCGAGGAAGGGTTGCAGCTGCGCCTGCGATCGCGGCCTGTGCAAGCGAAGCCGCTTCATCTCCCGGTTTACCGTGGAAAGGGTGGGTTGGTTCCGGGGCTGGACGGATTGAGCAACCGCGCGTTGCTGGACGCCGCTGACCGTGACGCCTGACGTGAACGTGCTGGTCGCTGCATCGCGAAGTGACCATGCGCACCACGGGGTGGCCCTTGGCTGGTTGGAAGAGGCGGTCCGCGAAAGCAGTCAGGGAATGCCGCTGAAGTTGCAGCCGATGGTGGTCGCGAGCTTCCTGCGACTCGTGACACACCCCAAGATATTCTTGAATCCGACACCGATGTCCGAAGCCTTGCGCTTCATCGACGCTCTATTGGCCGCGCCGTACGTTGAGCAACCCGCCTTGGGCGCAGAGTGGCCGGTGTTCCGAAAGTTGTGCGAGGATAAGAAGCTGACCGCAAACGCGATCCCCGATGCTTGGCTGGCCGCAGCGGTGATTCATCAAAGCGAGCATCTGGTCAGTTTCGATGGCGACTTCAAGCGCCTGCTGTCCAGAGGGCAGTTCACCCGGCTGCCGGCGTAGTCGGGGCGTCAAGTTCCGACAAGCGCAGGTTCTGGGGCCCAAGGAACGGTACCGTCCTATGAATTCAAAGTTCCGATCGGCGAAGCTTCGTTCCGGGTTTTGTGCTTGGCAGCGGAAGGTTCCGGCGCCTAGGCAAGCGTCGCCGCCCGCAGCTTCAGCAGCGCATAGACCGTATCGATCGTCGACGTCGCCGTCCTGGCGATCTCGCGCATGGCGTCGATCGAATCGACCAGCACGTCGAGTTCTAGCGGCCGTCCGCATTCCAGGTCCTGCAACATCGACATCTCATGGTCGCCGGAGTTACGCGCGGCTGCAACACGCTCGTCGATCGTCATGGGAGTCTTCTCGACCCTGAGTGCGCGCGCCAGGGTGTCGGCCTCGGTCACCATCGCACGCACGATGGCGACCACCTCCGGCCGCGCGTTCATCTCCGTCAGCGTGCCGAGGGTGAGCGTTGCCACGGGGTTCCAGCACAGGCTGCTGATCATCTTGGCCCAGATCCAGGCGCGTGTGTCGGGCACCATTGGTGCGTCGAGGTCGGCGGCATGCATCGCACTTGCGAGCCGCGTGATGCGCCGACTGCTCGAGCCGTCGGGCTGGCCTATCAGAAGGCGCGACAGCACGCCGTCGTGGTGAATGATGCCCGGTGCGGTGACCTCCTCTGCCACCCAGTAGACGCAGCCGATCACGCGCTCCGGTGCCAGGGCACGCCCCTGGCGACCGCCTGGGTCGAGGCGTTCCACTTGCCGGTTGTTGAAGGGCCCCGGGAGGTCGTGGAAGTACCAATAGGGGATGCCGGTGGTCGGCGGCACTACGGCCGCATGGGGGGCCGAATAGTGCCCTGC
Organism: Variovorax sp. 01T432; assembly: GCF_056398605.1. Taxonomy (NCBI): domain Bacteria; kingdom Pseudomonadati; phylum Pseudomonadota; class Betaproteobacteria; order Burkholderiales; family Comamonadaceae; genus Variovorax; species Variovorax sp. 01T432. Next base: position 37,588 of record NZ_JBFTPS010000058.1, on the reverse strand, counting down.
ACACCGTCGAGCGCGGCGATGACCTGGTGCGATTTGAGCGCCAGGAAGACCACGTCCTGCACACCAAGCGAGGCCGGGTCGTCGGTGGCCTGCACGCGTGCGTGCAGCATCCCGCGCGGCGATTCAACGGCCACGCCGTTGGCGCGGATGGTGGCGAGATGCGCGCTGCGCGCGACCACGCTCACCGTCACGCCCTCGACCTGCACCAGGTGTGTTGCGAGATAGCCGCCGATCGCGCCAAACCGAAGAAGCAGATCTTCAACGCGCGTTCAGCCGGAACTCGCCACGATCGAGCAGCAGCATGTCACGCTCGACTGATCGTGCGCGAAAGCGCACACCGAGTTCGTCCTCGAGAAATTCGACGCGCAGGGTCTCGCCCGGGTAGGCCGGAGCAACGAAGCGCACCGACATCTCTGTCAGGCGGCCTGCATCAGTGGGGCAGAAGCGTTCCAGGATGGCGCGGCACGCGATGCCCATGTTTGCCAGGCCGTGCAGGATGGGCCGATCGAAGCCGCCACGACGCGCGACCGCGGGATCGGCGTGCAAGGACGTGTAGTCACCAACTCAGGCGGTACAGCAGTGCCTGGCGCGGCAATGTGGTGTAGTCCATCGAACTCTCCGATTGCGCGGTGTCTGCGATCGGCGGAAAAGGAACGACCGGCTCGCCCCAGTGGCCGCAGCCACCCTCGCCGCGCATGAACCGCGTGCTTCGGATGCTTGCGACCGGTGCGCCGGTTTGTACGTCCGCCAGTTCGGTGTCGAACCAGACGATCGCGCCGCGCCCAACGCCCTTGTCCTGCACAGCGACGCACGATAGCTGGCGCGGACAGCGCCTGTCAGGTCAAGCGGCCGAAACAGTTTGAAACGCTACTCGCCAGGGAGTGTCCGGGTCCATTCGACTTCGGCGGGGGATCGGCTTGCCAAGGCAAGGCTCGGGCCAGCAGAGCACCACGCAAAAAGATGGCACGACCTGCTGCGTGCGCTGCTCATAGACGAAGTCGAGTTCGCGCTCGTCGAGCGGGTCGGTCCCGTAGCCAACGCCCATCGCGTACAAGGCGCAATCTTTCCAATTCCAGCTTTGCACGACAGTTGCGAACGTGCGCTGCTTCAGGTATTGGAGGTTCATTCGAGGATCCTCATGGCTGCTCAAGGCGCGGCACTCGCCGACGATCACGGGCTTTCCTTCAAGGATGCATCGGTCGTGCCCCGACCGGTCGATATTTCCGAATAGGGCAAGGCCAAGCGAAGACTCAATTCATGCTTGAGATCGGCTTCGATGAAGCCCTGCCAAATGACGCGCAGGGCCTGCAAGGCGTCGTCCGGGACTTGGCCCGCATGGACCAAGGAGGAGCGCAAAATCGTCTTTGCGTCGTCGCTTGGCACTGCGTTCGAGTGGTACGACTTCCTGGTCTTTGCCTCGCTGTCTCCGGTCATCGCGTCGAAGTTCTTCGCGCCGCTGAGCCCGGAGATTGCATTCATCTTCGCGCTGCTGACCTTCTCGGCCGCTTACGCAGTGCGTCCCTTGGGCGCCCTGGTCTTCGGTCGGATCGGCGTCCGCCATGCCGCAAGTGCCCGCGCATGCCCGGGAACGTCGTCGGGCTACGCTCCCGTGCCTGCTGCGGCCCAACTCCTGCTGGACGCCAACCACAAAGCAGGAACCATCCGTCAGGGAGTCACTATAGAGGACTTCTTCCTGGCTATCGCAGGCATTTGGCAGATCGAACCCCGCGGAGATTGGCAACCACGTCTTGGTCGGCTCATGAACCTCGTCATGGACCGACTGCGCGTAGGCGCGCCCGGCTCTGAGGTGCCGACATCCATTCCAGGCCGGAGCCGCGCTGAGCGGCCACGATCGCCGCGCTAGAAGGGCAAGGCTGGTTGACGCCGAATTTGAACCACTTGAGGGTCGAGCCGCTACATTTGTCTCGGCAGATTAAGGCTCTTCAGCAGTGGCACCCAGCGGTCGAACTCCACCTGGATGAATTTCGACAGATCCTCGGGCGTGCCGCCGCGCGGTTCCATGCCCATGCCCTGTGCGCGAGCGACAAAGTCCGGATCTGCAATCACTTCGTTGACCGCCTTGTTCAGGCGGGCGATCGCATCCTTGGGCGTCTTGGCCGGCACCGAGAGCGAATACCAGAGTACCGCCTGCACGTCGAAGCCCTGCTCTTTGAAAGTCGGCGCGCCGGGGACTTGCGGCATGCGGTGGTCATCCATCACGCCCAGCACCCGGAACTTGCCGCTCTTGATGAACGGCAGGGAGCCGGTGAGCGAGGTACCGTCGATGTCGATGTCACCGCTCAACAGCGCCTGGATGGCCTGCGCGTCGCCGTTGAAGGGCACGTGCGTGGTGGAGAAACCGTACTGCTTCTCGAAGGCCATCGGTGCCAGGTTGGTCAGGATGGCAGCGCCCGGAGAGCCTCGGTTGATCTTCCCGGGGTTGTCCTTGGCATACTGCACCATCCCGCGGATGTCCGTGTACGGGAGGTCGGTGCGACCGACGATGATCGCCGGTTGGTACGCGATCTGCGAGACCGGCGCGAAGTCCTTCTTCGGGTCGTAAGGCAACTTGTCAAAGAGGATGGTGTTGTTGGCCAAGATGCCCAGTGACGACATCAGCACCGTGAGACCGTCCGGGCGTGCCTTGGCGACGTAGTCGGCTGCGACGATGCCGCTGGCGCCCGGCTTGTTCTCGACAATGACCTGCATACCGCGCTTGGTCAGCTCTGAGGCCAGCAGGCGCACGTACTGGTCGGTACCGCCCCCGGCGGCGAAGGGGACGACGATCCGGGTCGGCTGGTCGGCCTGGGCCGAGCTCAGCGCGAAGCAGATACCGAACAAAAATCCGGACAGGTATTTGCGATAGTTCATGGGTCTCCTTTGGTGTTGGCGGCGACGCACCGCTTTCCCGTTCGGCGGCAGTCTATCGCCGGCCCCTGCGGCCCTGACAGCACGGAATGAAAAGCAGCTTTGTATTCCGTGAAGTCAGGAACAACCCTTAGTCGACACCCGCTGGCATTCGCGGCGCGGACTTCACCACGCCGGCCTGGTGCAGCGCCGCGATCTCGCCGGCATCGAAGTCCGCCTCGCGCATCAATTCCACCGTGTGGGCACCATGCGCCGGCGCCGCCTGCGTCGCAGGGCGGGGCGTGTCGACCAGCTCGTAGGGCAGGCCGAAGCTCGCATAACCGGGCACCGCGCCGTTCGGCGCCGCCTCGATGAGCATGCTGCTGGCCTTGAAGTCCTCGCCTTGCCGGGCGTCGGCATAGCTGCGCACGACGCCGACGACGATGTTGTTGCGCGTCAGCAGCTCTACACATTCGCGCGTGGCCAGGCGCGAAAGCTGCTCGCTCACCGCCGCCTTCATTGCCGGGCGATTGGCCACCCGCAACTCGTTGGTGAGGAAGCGTGGATCGATCGCGAGTTCGGCGCAGCCTATGGTCTCGCACAGCCGCACCCAGTGCGCCTGCACGTAGGCCGACACCACCACCAAGCCGTCGCGGGTGCGGAAGATGTCGGCGGCCGGCGCGTTCATTGGCTGGCCGTCGCCGCTGCGCGTGGGCTCCACGCCGCGCACCAGGTAGTCGCTCCAGTTGGGCAACTGCAGGTTCAGGGCCACTTCCAGCAGCGAGACGCGCACGGTTTCGCCGATGCCGGTGCGCACGCGCCGGAACAGCGCCGCTAGGATCGCCTGCGTCGCCACCTGCACCGTGGCGGCATCGATGATGGTGGCGCCGACCTTCTGCGGCAGGCCGTCCGGCTCGCCGGTGACCGACATCAGGCCGCTCTCGGCCTGGGCCGCGATGTCGTATCCGGGGCGGTCGCGCGAAGGCGCCGCGGCCGGGAAGCCGGCGATCGACAAGTGCACCAGCCCCGGGTGCTGCGCCCGCAGGACGTCGGCGCCGAGCCCGAGCGCCTCGATCGCTCCGGGCCGCAGGTTCTGCACCAGCACGTCGGCCCGCGCGACCAGCCGGCGCGCCACCGCCATGCCGCGCGGGTCGCGCAGGTCCAACGCGATCGATTTCTTGCTGCGGTTGTAGGCGCGCAGCATCGCGTGGCCGAAATGGCCAGTGTGGCGCGAGACATCGCCTTCCAGCGACTCGATCTTCACGACCTCGGCGCCGAGGTCGCCGAGGGCCATCGCGGTGCCGGGACCAGCGATGTAGTTGCCGAGTTCGATGACCCGGATGCCCTGCAGGGGCGGCGGTGCGTTGGGAGTTTCTTGCATGCGCCGAACTCTAGGAGCCGGCGCGCGCCGGGAAGGATCAGGAGCTGCAAAGCTGCTTTGCAGCGCGGGGCGCACGCGAGACGAAATCGTTGCCAGACTCGGAGCCACGTTTCGACACGACTAAGCGGGATCAGGATGGCGACGACTGCTCGAAGGATCGGGGACACGAAAGACATGCTGGGCGAGAGCCCCTTTTGGGATGCGCGCGCGCAGGCGCTGTGCTGGATCGATTCGATGGCCGGATCGCTGCGCCGCCTCGACTTCGCCAGCGGCGCCTGCGAGGTGCACGAACTGCCGCCCCCGGTCGGCTGTGTCGCGCCGTGCGAGAGCGGCTGCGTGGTCGCGGCGCTGAAGGCCAGCTTCGCACGCTACGACTTCGCCACCCGGCGCCTGGAGAGCCTGGCCGACATCGGCATCGACCGTCCCGACGTGCGGCTCAACGACGGCAAGTGCGACCCCTTCGGCAACTTCGTCGCCGGCACCATGCACATCCGCCGCCAGCCGGGCGACCCCATCCTGGGCGGCCTCTACCGGTTGCGGCCGGACCGCACGGTGGAACGCATCGCCGAAGGCCTCGGCCTCGTCAACGGGCCCTGCTTCAGTCCAGACGGCCGCATGCTCTATGTGGCCGACAGCAGTGTGCGCACCGTCTGGGCCTACGACTACGCGCCGGAAGGGCCGCTGGGCACTCGGCGCGTCTTCGCGCAGACCGAGCGCTTCGCTTCCGGTCCCGACGGCGCGACGGTGGACGCCGAAGGCTTCGTCTGGACCGTCCTCGTGCGTGCGGCCCAGCTGGCCCGATTCGCACCCGACGGCCGGCTGGACCGCCTGCTGGACATCCCGACGACGTACCCGACCAGCCTGTGCTTCGGCGGCCCGCGGCTGGACACTCTCCATGTCACCTCGATCTCGCGCAGCACCGCGCTCGCGGGCCCTCTGCCGCAGGATGGCGGCCTGTTCTCGCTGGACGACCTGCCGGCCCCCGGCCTTGCGCCGCACCGCTTCGCGGACCGCTGATCACCGGCTGATCAGGGCGCCTCGGTCTCGTGCAGCGCCTCGGCGATGAAGTCGACGAAGGAGCGCACCTTCAGCGGCAGGGCCCGGCTCTGCCGGAACACCGCGTAGACGCCGTTGGAGAAGCCACGCACCGCGAACCGCGTCTCGGGCAACAGGCGCAGCAGCGAGCCGTCGCGGATGCAGCTGCGCACCGTGGGCTCCGACAGTAGCGCGATGCCCATGCCGCCGATGGCCGCCAGCCGCAACACCTCCCCGTTGTTGGAGCTCAGCACGCCCTGGATCGGCAGCTCCTGCTGCTGGCCCTCGGCATCGATGTATTTCCAGCTCGTGGCCTCGCGCTCGCGGCGGTAGGTGAGGCAGCGCACCTGCGGCAGGTCCGACGGAAGACGGATGCGCGGATGGGCTTTGACGAAGGACGGGCTGGCCACCAGCACCTCGTCGCTGCTGAGCAAACGCTTGATGACGAAGGTGGAGTCGGTCGACGCGCCGGTGCGGATGTCGACGTCGAAGTCATGCTCGACGATGTTGACCGGATGTTCCGACAGCTCGAACTCCACTTGGATGTCGGGATAGCGCTCTGCGAAGCGCGGCAGCAGCGGCGCGATCACCCTGAGGCCGATCTGGGTGCGCGAGTGCACGCGCAGCCGGCCCTCGGGCCGCAGCTTGGAACTGCGCGCCGCCTCCTCGGCCTCGGCCATGGCCTCGAGCACCACCTCGGCGCGCTCCAGGAAGGCCTGGCCGGCCTCGGTCACCTTCAGGTTGCGGCTGGTGCGGTCGACCAGCTGCACGCCCAGCTCATCCTCCAGCGCGCTGATGCGGCGCGAGATGGTCGCTGGCGACAGGCTCAGGCTGCGCCCTGCGGCCGAGAGGCTGCCCTTGCGCAGGGTCGCCACGAAGATGCGCAGCGTGTCGAGTGCCTTCATTTCGAAAGATGCAAAGAACCTGTACGCAGGTTGGTGAAACAGGCGCTCATGCCGCTCCTACCATCGCCGCACGCAATCAAGCCAACAAGGAGCCAGGTCATGGATTTCGGAATCTTCATTCTGATGCAGCAGCGGAACAAGCATAAGACCTCCTACCAGATCCTCCGGGACGCGGTGGAGCAGACACGCGTCGCGGACGAGCTGGGCTTCGGCGCCGCCTGGTACGCCGAGCACCACTTCAGCAACTACGGCATGTGCTCGTCGCCGCTGACCATGATCGCCCATTGCGCCGCGGTGACCAAGAAGATCCGGCTCGGGACCGGCATTGTCGTCGCTCCGCTCTACCAGCCGGCGCGCCTGATCGCCGACGCCGCGATGGTCGACCAGATGTCCGACGGCCGGCTGAACCTGGGCATCGGCTCGGGCTACCAGCATTTCGAGTTCGAGCGCTTCGGCGTGTCGCTCGAGACCGCCAAGGACCGCACGCTCGAGATGCTCGACATGCTGGAGCTCGGCCTGACCCAGCCCAAGTTCAGCTACGAGGGCAAGTTCTACCGCCAGCCGTCCAGCGCCATCAGCCAGCGCGCGCTGCAGCAGCCCATGCCGCCGCTGTGGATCACCAGCGTGGATCCGACCTTCGTGGCCCGCGCGGTGCGCTCTGGACACCATGTGTTCGTCTCCGGCGGCGACGGCGGTGTCGAGAAGTTGCAGTCGACCCGCAAGCTGATCGACAAGGTCGCGCTGGCCGAGGGCAAGGACCCGGCCCAGGTCAAGGTCGGCGTGCTGCGCGCCGCGTTCGCGAGCGACAACAAGGCCGACGTCGAACGGTACCTGGACTGCGCACGCTACCAGCGCCGCATCGCGGTCAGCCTAAAGCGCCGTACCGCCCAGGTGGCTGACGACTACCAGGTCGAGGAGGGCGTGTTCGCGGGCGAGCCGAGCCTGGAAGAGATGCGCGCCCTGCTGCCTGTCGGCCCGGTGGATGTGGTGATCGAGCGCGTAGTCGCCGAAATCCGCGCGCTGAAGCCGGTGCACTATGCCTTCCAGACACAGATGGGCGACTTCGATCATCCGACCATGCTGCGCCAACTGGAGTTGTGGTCGAAGGTCATCATGCCGGCGGTGCAGCGTGAGATCGCCAACGATCCGCCGCACGTGGCCGAGCCGGAACTCGAGGCCGCCGCGGCCTGAGGGCCGGAGCACGTCGCCGAAGGAAGTGCTATGACCCATGCCGAGACCGTCGCCGCCGATCTGGCGACCCGAGAGACGCGTGAGACGCGTGAGACGGATGGCCCCGTGCGGTCGGAGGCCATCGAGCCGGCGATGTTCCGGCAGCTCTTGGGCTGCTTTCCGACCGGCGTGGCCGTCATCACCACGCGAGATGCCGACGGTCGGCCCTTGGGACTGACCTGCAATTCGTTCAGCTCGGTGTCGCTGGAGCCTCCCCTGGTGCTGTTCAGCCTGCGCAAGGCGAGCAGCCTGCTCGGCCCCTTCGCCACGGCCGACAGCTTCGCGATCAACATCCTCTCGCAGCGCCAGGACGCGCTGTCCGGGCACTTCGCCTCCAGCCGCATCGTCGACAAATTCGCGGGCGTCGCCTGGCACCACGGACCGTTGGGCATGCCGATCGTCGAGGACTGCCTGGCCAGCTTCGAGTGCAAGGTCTTCGCCCGCCACGAGGCCGGCGACCACGTCGTCTTCATCGGCGAAGTGAAGCATATGGGCAGCAGCAGCGCTACCGACCATGCCCTGGTGTTCTACAAGGGCGCCTACATGATGCTGGCCGAGTCGCTGCGCAAGCTGGTGGTGGAGGGCCGACTCGGCCAGGCCGACATCGACGAGGCCTACCGCACCCTCTACGGCTCATTGCTCCGGTTGGCCTGCGACCGCGCCAGCGAGGCCGAGCTCGATGCCATCGAGGCGGCCGTCGCCGACATAGAGCGGCATCAGCCTGGCGACGCGCTGGCGCAGCGCATCGAGACCGCAAGCCGCTTTTTCTCGGCCATCGCCGCGGCCGGACACAACGAGGCGCTGATGTTGATGGCGCAGACCATGGGTGGCGTGCTGCGCGAGCGCATGACACACGTCATCCCGGTGCGCGCGCGGCCCGACCTGTTTCCGCTGCGGCGCAACATCTTGTACTGCCTGCGCCGCCGGGACGCCGCCGCCGCCGCCGCCGCGTTGGACGAGTTGATCACTAAGCTGCGCGCCGGCGACGAGGTGCTCGCTAATGTGGCCACCTCAACTTCAACGAGGGAGCACTAGACCTCACCTGACCCCACCGCGCTCTTCATGTGCGCCTCGCGGCCCCGATGCCGTTGAGGCCGCGCACCGACCCACTAAGGAGACAAGCAACCATGTCGATGACCGACAACGCCGCCCCCAACGAGGAAGACGCAGCCGCGCGCTACACCGCCTTCCGCCGCGAGCTGGAGGACTTCGCCCGAAGCGCCTGCCCGAGCGACATCCGCGCCGTGGTCGCCGCCGGCCAGAAGGTCACCAAGCGCGAATACCTCGGCTGGCAGAAGATCCTTCACGCCAGAGGCTGGGGCGCGCCGAGTTGGCCGACTGAGCACGGTGGCACCGGCTGGGACCTCAAGCAGCGGCTGATCTTCGAGGAAGTGATGGCCGAGGCCGAATGCCCACCGCTCTACCACCATGGCCTCGGGCACATCGGCCCGGTGATCATTCGCTTCGGCACGCCCGAGCAGAAGGCGCGCTTCCTGCCGCGCATCCTCGATGGCTCGGACTGGTGGTGCCAAGGCTATTCGGAACCGGGTTCGGGCTCGGACCTGGCCTCGCTCAGCACCGCGGCCCGGCGCGATGGCGACGACTACGTGGTCAACGGCCAGAAGACCTGGACTTCGCACGCCCACGAGGCCAGCATGATCTACATGCTGGTGCGCACTTCGCGCGAAGCCAAGAAGCAGGAAGGCATCTCGCTCCTGCTGGTGCCGATGGACGCGCCCGGCATCACCGTGCGCCCGATCCGCACCATCGACGGCTGGCATCACCTGAACGAAGTGTTTTTCGACGAGGTGCGCGTTCCCGCCGCCAACCTGATCGGCGACGAAGGCAAGGGCTGGACCTGCGCCAAGTACCTGCTCGAACGCGAACGGCTGCCGCCAGCCAGCGTCGCCCGGCTGGAGCTGATGCGGCGCCAGGTCGTCGGTGTCGTCGATGAGGCCGCGCGCGCTGCCGCTGGCCGGCGCGACCTGAGCGCGCTGCGCTACCGCCTGCTGCTGTGCGACGCCGACCTGAAGGGTGCGCGCGTCGTGCTCGGCGATGCCACCGACGATTTGATGCACCAGCGCCCGCTCGGTGCCCAGCCGTCGATGCTGAAGCTCTTGTGCAGCGACGTCGCGCAGCGGCTCACCACGATCGCGCTCGATGCGGTCGGGCCGCAGGCCGCGCAACGCTTTCTGGTCGAGGAAGGCGAGGCCGACGCCGGCGCCACCTGGGCGCAGAACTATATGTTCACCCGCGCGCGCACGATCGCCGGCGGCACCTCCGAGGTGCAGCGCAACGTCGTCGCCCACGAACTCCTGGGAGCCTAGAGAAGTGTCGATGCCATTCAAACCCATGTTTCCCGGCATGCTGCACGATGCGGCGAGCCGCGTTGCGCAGGACCATGCCGCCGCGCGCGACCAGGCGCTTGCCGATCCGATCCAGGAGATGGGTTGGGCCGGCACCCTGGTGCCCGAGGCTTTCGGCGGCGTCGGCGGCACGATGGCCGACCTCGCGGCGGTGGTCGAGGCAGTGGCGACGCACGGCCTGCTGCTGCCAGTGATCGAGTCCTGCGCGGTGGTGCCTCTGGCGCTGCAGGCAGCGCGCGACGCCGGCGCGCGCTGGCTGCAGGCGGTGTGCGAAGGCAGCGCGAAGATCGCGGCGCTGGCGCCGCTGGCCGCGCCGATGGACGAGATCGCGGTGCAGGCGACGCAGCTCGACATCGGCTGGCAGCTCGACGGCACGGTGCCGGGCGTCGATGCCTCGCTGGCCGCCAGCCATTACCTGGTGCCGGCGTTGCTGCAAGGCGGCGGCGAGATCGCGATCTTCGTGGTGGAAGCTGCCCGCGTCGGCGCGCCCACCGCCCGCTATCGCACCATGGAAGGCCGGCAGAGCGCCGACTTCGCCCTGACGCGGCTTGCGGTGCCGGCCGGCGCCTGCATCGCCCGCGGCGCCGAGGTGAAGTCGGCGCTGCTGCATGCCGGCGATGCCGCCCTGCTGCTGGCGGCGGTCGACACCGTGGCCTCGCTCGCGACCCTGATCGAACAGACTGTCACCCACCTGAAGGAGCGGCGCCAGTTCGGCGTTGCACTGTCGTCGTTCCAGGTGTTGCGGCATCGCACTGCGGACATGTACGTGCGCTACCTGGGTGCGCGCGGCCTCCTGATGCGCGCCTTCCAGGACTGGGAGGCCGGCGCGCCCGGCCTGCGCCGCACCCTCAGCTTGATGAAGGTGTCGCTGGCCGAGACCGCGCGCGCCTGCGCCGAGGCCGCGATCCAGATGCATGGCGGAATGGGCATAAGCGAGGAAGTGCTGGCCACCCGGCTGGTCGAGCGCCTGCTGGCCTCTGAATTCCATTTAGGCGATCGCTTCACGCACGCCTCGCGCCTCTTGGCGCCGAGCCGAGATCCCGAAGGTGCGCTCGGCGCGCCGGCGGCCACCCCCCTTTCCAGGAGTTCACGATGAACCTCAGTCTCGAAGTTTCCGAATTCATCGCCGTGGTGCGGCTCGACAAGCCGCCGGTCAATGCCATCGACCGCGCGACGCGCCGGCGCCTCATCGAGGCCTTCGACGAGATCTCCGAGCGCGAGGACGTGCGCGTCGCGATCATCACCGGCACCGGCAAGTTCTTCTGCTCCGGCGCTGACCTCAAGGACCGGCCGAACCCGGACAAAGCCGGCGACTTCCTCGAGCACAACCGCATGACGCGCGAGACCGGCAATGCGATCCGCGAATGCGCCAAGCCGGTGATCGCCGCGGTCAACGGGCCGGCGCTCGGTGCCGGCATGGGGCTGATGGCCGCCTGCGACATCTTTTTGGCCTCCGACAACGCGACCTTCGCCATGCCCGAGATCAACGTCGGCCTGGCCGGCGGCGTCTCGATGCTGCGCACCATGGTCGGGCGATCCTTCACGCGGCGCATGTTCTTCACCGGCATGCGCGTACCGGCCGCCGAGATGTACCGCCGCGGCGTGATCGACGCCGTGCTGCCGCCCGAGGAATTGATGCCCGAGGCGATGAAGATCGCCCAGGAGATCGCCGCCAAGAGCCCGCTGGCCATCGCCTACGCCAAGCAGGCGGCCAACATGATGGACCTGATGCCGCAGCGCGACGGCTACCGCTTCGAGCAGAATTTCACCATGGCGCTGGCCAAGACCGACGATGCGAAGGAGGCCCGCCAGGCCTTCCTCGAGAAGCGTGCGCCTGTCTACAAGGGGCGCTGAGCGATGGCTGCTGCAATGGATGCGGACGCGACGGATGTCGGCCGGGGCCTGGAGGCTCTCTTCAAGCCACGCTCGATCGCGATCTTCGGTGCCTCCGACGACGTGACCAAGATCGGCGGACGGCCGGTGCAGTTCCTGCAGAAGTATGGCTTTCGCGGCGCCATCTATCCGATCAATCGCAAGGCCGGCACCGTGCAGTCGCTGCCCGCCTTCGCCAGCCTGGCTGACCTGCCCGAGGTGCCGGACCTGGCCGTGGTGGCCGTGCCCCCTGAAGGCGTGCCGGAGGTGGTGCGCGATTGCGCCGCCCGCGGCGTGCGTGCCGCGGTGGTGCTGTCTGCGGGCTTCTCGGAGATGGGCGAGGAAGGCAGCCGGCTGCAGTCCGAGATCGGCCAGGTGGCGCGGACTTCGGCGATGCGCATCGTCGGTCCGAATTGCCTGGGCTCGATCGGCGTCGCCGAGAAAAGCATCGCGACCTTCTCGGTCGCGCTGGAGTCGGCGTTCCCGACGCCCGGCCATGTCGGCATCGTGTCGCAGAGCGGCAATCTCGGCAGCTACACCATGCGCCTGGCGGTCGAGCGCGGCATCGGCATCAGCCGGCTGTTGACCACCGGCAACGAATGCGACGTCGACATCGCCGACGGCATCGCCTCGCTGGCGCGCGACCCGGCGACCTCGGTCATCCTCTGCTGCATGGAGACCTGCCGCAACGCTGTCAAGCTGGTTCGGGCCATGGCGCTGGCGCGCGAGGCCGGCAAGCCGCTGGTGGTGCTGAAAGTCGGCGTCTCGGCCGCCGGCAGCGAGGCGGCTGCCTCGCACACCGGCGCGCTGGCCGGCTCGGATGCGGTGTTCGATGTCGTGCTGCGCAACGGCGGCGCGATCCGGGTGCCCGGCATCGAGCAATTGATCGAGGTCGGACATGCCATTTCGGTGGTCGGCGCGGCGCGCCTGCCACACGGCCAGCGGGTCGCGCTAATGACCGCCTCGGGCGGCTTCGGCGTGCTGATGGCCGATGCCGCCAGCGCCCAGGGGCTGGAGCTGCCGCATCTGTTGCAGCGCGCGCGCGAGCGCATCCTCGCGGTGCTGCCATTCGCATCGCCGACCAATCCGGTGGATATGACGGCGCAGGTGTCGAGCCGGCCCGAGCTGCTGGCCGAGGCGCTCGCGGCTGTGGCCGAGGACGCATCCTGCGACGCGATCATCCTGCAGTCGGCCTACGCCTTCCACCTGCCGCGGCTGCGCGACGTCTACCTCGCGTCGCTGTCTCGGGTGCGTCGGGAGCATCCGTCGCGCCTCGTCATGCTGTGCTGCAAGGCGCCGCGCGAGGTGGCGGCGCAGCTGCACGAGATGGGCATCCCCACGGTCGACAGCATCGACGGCGCCTGCGCGACGCTGGCGGCGTTGATGCGCCTTGGCATGCGCGACGCACCGCCCGAGCCGGCGGCCGGCGAGCCAGCGTCCGCGTACGACACACTGCCGCTTTCGGCCTTCGCCAACGAAGCCAGCGCCAAGGCGACGCTCGCAGCTGCGGGCCTGCCAGTGCTGCGCGAGCTGACCACGACCAGTCTCGATGCGGCCTTGGCGGCGGCGCGCGACATCGGCTTCCCGGTGGTGCTGAAGATCGTCTCGCCCGACATCGCGCACAAGACCGAGGTCGGCGGGGTGGTGGTCGGCGTGGCCTCCGAGGCGCAGCTGCGGGACGACTACGCCGCCATGCTGGAGCGCGTGGCCGAACGGGCGCCACGGGCGCGCATCGACGGTGTGCTGGTGGCGCAGATGGCGCAGGGGGGAACCGAGCTGATCTTGGGCACGAAGAAGGACCCGGTCTTCGGCCCGGTGGTGATGGTCGGCCTCGGCGGCATCTTCGCCGAGGTGCTGCGCGATGTCGTGCTGCAGATCGCACCGGTGAGCGAGCAGCAGGCGCTCGGCCTGCTGCGCTCCCTCAAGGCCTTCCCATTGCTGGACGGCGCCCGCGGCCGGCCGCGCGCCGACGTGCAGGCGGCAGCCAAGGCGGTCGCGGCGCTTTCGCGCTTTGCGGCGCGGCATGCGGATGCAGTGGCCGAGATCGACATCAACCCGCTGGTGGTGCTGGACGCGGGCCGCGGCGCCTTCGCGCTCGATGCGCTCCTGGTGGCGCAGACAAGCAAGAAGGACACGAAATGAATCCCTCCCTCGACGGCCGTGTGGCCTTTATCAGCGGCGCCGGCCACGGCATCGGCCGCGCCACCGCGCTGGCCATGGCCCGGCTCGGCGCCACCGTGGGCATCAACGACCTGAAGCCCGAATTCGTCAACGAGACGGTGGCGGAGATCCGCCGGCTCGGCGGCCAGGCGCTGCCACTGCCGCAGGACGTCTCGACCCGCGAGGGCATGCGCGAGGCGGTGCAGCGCCTGGCGCGCGAGGCCGGCCGGCTCGACGTCATGGTCAACAACGCGGCCTGGGTGCGCTACCAGCCGCTGGCCGAGGTCACGCCCGAGGTGCTCGATCGCATGGTCGAGATCGGCTTCAAGTCGGTGATCTGGGGCATGCAGGCCGCCGCCGAGGCGATGGACCCGCAACGCGGCGGCTCGATCGTCAACGTGGCCTCGATCGCCGCCATCAAATCGCCGCCGCGCTCGGTGGTCTACAGCGGCCTGAAGGCCGGCGTACTGGGCCTCACGCGCGCGGCGGCGGCCGACCTCGGCGCGCGCCACATCCGGGTCAACGCGGTGGCGCCTGGCGCCGTGCCCACCGAGGGCACCGCCAAGCATCGCTCGGCCGAGCTCGATGCCCGCCGCATTGCGCGCACGCCGCTGGGCCGCCTCGGAACCGTGGAAGACATCGCCGATGCGATCTGCTTCCTGGCCGGCGACGGTTCTCGCTTCATCAACGCCGACGTGCTGAGCCTGGACGGCGGCATGTCGCAAACCTCGCTGTGAGCGCCATGAACGTCACCTCGCCGCCGCGCCGGCTGCAGAACGTCTTCGTGGTGGCCGAGCGGCCTGCCGAGCTGCACACCTTCTATGAATCAGCGCTGGGCCTGCAGCTGAAGTTTCGCGACAAGGAGCGATGGTTCCAGTATGGCGTCGGGAACACCAATGTCGCACTGGCCTGCCGGGACGAGGCGGCGCCGGCGACTTCTGGCCTGGTCATAGTCTTCGAGGTCGACGACCTCGACGCAGCCCGCGAACGCATCGCAGCTGCGGGCGGCGAGGTACTCGGCCTGCGCGACATGGGGGCTCACGGTGCGGTGCTCTCGCTGCGCGATCCCGAGGGCAACGTGGTGCAGTTGTTCAAGCGCGCGGCGCCGACCTTGCCCGGTTCGCCTACGTCGTCATGACCGCACAAGCCGCACTTCAGGAATTGCTCGACCGCGAGGCGATCCGAGACTGTCTCTCTCGCTATTGCCGCGGCATCGACCGCATCGATGAGCAAGCGCTGCGCTCCGCCTACTGGCCCGACGCCACCGATTGCCACGGCGCCTGGAACGGCAGCGCCACCGGTTTCATCGACCAGGCGCTCGCGCGCATGCGCCCGGGCGGCCGGCGGGTGCACCAGGTGACGAATGTCTTGATCGATTTGCACGCCGATGCCGCGGGCGTGGAGAGCGCCTTTTTCGCCTTGCAGGCGGCTGCCGCCGCGCCGGGGCGGGAGACCTTCCTGGCCGGCCGCTACGTCGACCGCTTTGAGCGCCGCGGCGGCGAATGGCGCATTGCGGCGCGCACCGTCGTCTACGACTGGATCGAGGAACGCAATCGCCCGGAACTGGCACAGGACGACGAAGCGCTCTTTGGCGTGCGCCGTCCGACCGGCTGCGCGGCACCGCACGACGCGGTCTACGCCATGCTGCGCTCGCTGTCCGACGCAGCGCCCGCCCGCGCGGAGCAGCGATGATTCGCGACCCGCAGAAATTCTCGACGCTGCTGGCCGAGGTGCGCCGCTTCGTGCGCACCGAATGCCTGCCGATTGAAGAGGAGGTCGACCGCGACGACCACATTCCCGAGCCGCTCGTGACGCGCATGCGTGCGCTCGGACTCTTCGGCCACAGCATTCC
The DNA here is from genome assembly GCF_056398605.1 of Variovorax sp. 01T432. Classification (NCBI taxonomy): domain Bacteria; kingdom Pseudomonadati; phylum Pseudomonadota; class Betaproteobacteria; order Burkholderiales; family Comamonadaceae; genus Variovorax; species Variovorax sp. 01T432. The sequence continues at coordinate 21,940 of NZ_JBFTPS010000058.1, read as the reverse complement.
AGAGGCCTTCGGCGGCGCCGGCCTGAGCACCGAGGAGCTGGCGCTGGTGAATATCGAGGTGTCGCAGGTGGCAACCGCCTTTCGCGCCCGCTTCGGCGGCAACACCGGCATCGCCTCCGAGTCGATCGTGGTCGACGGCACCCCGGCGCAGCAGGAAGCCTGGTTGCCGCGCTTGGCCAGCGGCGAGGTCACCGGCTGCTTCGCGCTCACCGAGCCAGAGGCCGGCTCCGACGCCACCGCGCAGAAGACGCAGGCCGTGCGCGACTGCGAACAATTCGTGATCAGCGGGCGCAAGTGCTTCATCACCAACGCGCCGATCGCCGACCTATTCACCGTCTTCGCACGCACCGACCCGCAAGGCAAGGGCGCGGCCGGCATTTCCGCCTTTCTGGTGCCGCGCGGCTCGCCGGGTCTCACGACTTCTGACGGTTATCGCAAGATGGGCCAGCACGGCTCACCGGTCGGCGAGGTGAGCCTGGAACAGGTCCGGGTGCCGGCCTCGGCGATCGTCGGTGGCGTGGAGGGCCAGGGCTTCCGCACCGCGATGAAGACGCTCAACAAGCAGCGCATCAACCTGGCAGCGCTGTGCGTCGGGCCGGCGCTGCGGTTGGTCGAGGAGATGGCCCGGCATGCCCAGGCGCGGCGCCAGTTCGGCCAGCCGATCGGCGAGTTTCAACTGGTCCAGCAGATGATCGCCGAGAGCAACACCGAGGTTCATGCGGCACGTGCGCTGGTGCTGGAGACGGCGCGCAAGCGCGACGACGGCATCGACGTGACGATGGAGGCCTCGATGTGCAAGCTCTTTGCCTCCGAGGCCTGTGGCCGCATCGCCGACCGCGCGGTGCAGGTCTTCGGTGGCAGCGGCTACCTGGCCGGCAATGTGGCCGACCGCTTCTACCGCGACGTGCGTCTGTTCCGCCTCTACGAGGGCACGAGTCAAATCCACCTCATCAACATCGCCAAGCGGACGCTGACTCAGGTGGGGAGGGAGGCGCAGGAAAGGCCAAGCACGCGATAGCACCCAGCAGGCGCAGAACGCAGCGGGGCTCTGGTGCAAATTTTCTGCGTGGCCGAACGACTTCGTGAGCGCGTTGCGCCGGTCAAGCCGAAAGCACCGCGTTCCAGATCGCGGGCGCGGCTTGGCCCGCAAGGCGCAGTCAAACCTGCGGCCGTGACTTACACACCCGAGGCTTCCGACAACGCGGGCGACAACAAGAGCGGCAACGAAGCGGAGAACCTTTTTGTCAGGATTGCCACGGCGCTATTGCCTGACGACCTGCTACCCATTGCGCGACGCTGAAAGAAAACCAGTGCTCAGCCGTCGAGTTCGGCGTGACGATGGAGTGACGGCAGTCAGTGCGGTCTGGCCAAGCTCGGACTGACCCCGCAGAAGCGCCTGCAACGCGATCCCCAAGCCATCGAGCGCTGACAGCGCGAAACCCACACCGGCACCGCTGCCGCAGCGCGAGGCGACTTGAAGCGCGCTTGACTATCGCCGCGATGGCTTGGTCACTCATTTCGGGAAACTCCAAATCTATGATTTTCATGAACCACGTGACGGGGAGGGAAGGGCGATGGATGTCGGGTTGCAAGTTCTCATCGGCCACTGCCCTTGGTCGACTTCTTTGAGCGCGCAACCTGTAGCTTGTCGTCGTTCTCCCGACGGGCTTCGAGCTGCCGCAGGGCGGCCGCCGTTGCAGCCTGGCTCTCGCGTAGCTGGGCGATCTCGCGCTCGGACTGCTCCTGCTGGCGCTGCAGCTGGGCGGCAAGGTCGGTTGCGCGCTGTTCCGCGCCGGCGGCGCGCTCGCGCAGGGTTGCGAGTTCGACCTGAGCCTCTTGGTGCTGGCGGGACCATGCGGCCGCTGTGTCGCGATGCGCTGTCGTCTCGTCCCGCAGCGCCTGCTGGGCAGTGCCCTGAGCGGTGCGGGCTGCCTCCGCATCGGCCGCGCGCGCGTTCTGCTCCTTGGTCAGCTCTGCCGCGGCCTGGCGCGTGGCGACGCGCTCGCGATCGATCTCGGAGAGGAGGCGGCGCTCCTGGCCGAGGTGGCGTTCCTCAGCTTCGTCCGCGGCGCGCTGCTTGGCGCCGAGTTCCATGGCCGCCTTCTCGCGCAGGGCTTCCTTGCTGGCCACGGCTTCGTCCATGGCCTTGCGCATGCGCCGCACCTCCGCTTCGGAGTCGCTGAGCAGGCGCGCCGATTCCTGCTGCTGCGCGTGCATCCGGGCCTCCATGGCTGCAACCGCCTGGCGAGACGAGGCGAGGGCCTCATCGAGCGCGACGCGTGCCTGCTCCAAAGAGGTCTCGCGCTGTTGCAGCTCGGCATCCTTCTGGGCGAGAGAGACGCGCTGCAGTTCGAGCTCGCGCCGCGTCGCCTCGGAGGCCTGGACCTGCGCCTGCGCGGCCTCGCGCCGGGCGAAGTCCCAGAACTGCTGGGCTGCCCGGACGATGGCCAAGGGGAGCTGCTGGGCCTCGCCATCGGCCAGGCTGGCGCCGCCGCGGCCCTCCAGGCGCTTGCCGAGCGTGGCGACGTCCCGTCCCTCGCGACGATGCCTATGCGTGTCCCCGTGACCGCGATGGGTGGGCACGCCGTCGTTCGATATGAGTTCGGTGAAGATGGCAAGCATCTCTGGCGTCTCGTGCTCGATGCCATCTGCATGCACCGGATTGGCCCGCCTGCCAGGGAAGCAGCACTATTCTCGAATGTCGCCCGGCCACAGCTGCTTGCTGTGCAACACGCGCAGAATTCGGATCGCATCCCCCATGATGCGATAGGCGACGACGTAGGGCGTTTTACTGATGACCAGTTCTCGCGTGTCGTCGACGCGACCGGGACGCCCAAACTCCGGGTGATCGATCAGGACTTCGATCTGCTGCGCGATGCGTTCGTCTACCAAGATTGCCGCGCGTGGGCTGTCCTCCTCAATGTCGTAGTAGTCGAAAATCCGATCTCGGTCGTCGAGCGCCACAGGCGACCATTCGATTCTCACGCGTCACCCTTGGCACTCCTGCGCAGCGCGGCAGCGCGACGCTTTGCGAAACGGGCTTCCACTTCATCGTGCGGGACTGGAGCACGCGGGTCATTCAAAGCTTCCTGCACCTTGGCACGAAACCAAGCGTCATGCGCATGAGTGTCGGCAACCAGGCCGACAGGAAGCGCACCTTCATTCGCAACGCGCGTCAGCACGATCCGAACGACATCCGAAACCGTCAGGCCCAATCCGTCGAGGACTTCGACGGCGCGGTCTCGAACACTTGCGGCGATGCGGGTTTGCACCAGGGCATTGGCGGTGGTCATCAACGGCTCCATACAGGGGCGAGGAGAGTATTGTAATTCAAATGAATGGCTTTGTGCGGCAAGGCCGCCGCCACGCGGCGACCTGACCGCGTCACGGTGACGTCGAGACCCGGAACATGTAGTTGTCGGCGCCCGGGCTCATGGGCTTGGTGATGTCCCGCAGAAGCTTACGGGGGCGATGCTGGCCAGTGGGGAGGCGAGCTCTTTGGCCGGGTGCTGCAGCGGCGGCTTGCGCTACTCGCGGCGTCTGCGCGAAATGCCAGGCGGGATGTTGATCAGAGAATATCGGTCAGAAAACGTGAGCGCCCGGGCCGCGACAACGGCATGACGACGGCGTGAAAATACCCGGCTCCTGCGCCAATGCCAGTTCAACTCGAAGACCGATGTCCAAGACTCCCCGCCGCAAAGGCCAGTCCCCTGTCCCCAGCGCCGACCAGTTTGCAGCTGTGCGCCGCGTCGCAGACGCGGGCGACTTGCCGAAGGCGCGCCAGCGCCTGGCCGCACTGCGCAAGTCTTTTCCCGGCTTCAAACCGTTGCTGGGCCTGGCCTGGGAGGTCGAGGACCGTTGTGGGGAGCCCATGCTCGCCGCGGCACGTGCGTACGAATGGCAAGGTGCGGCGCCCAACAGCCGCTCGGCGGTGGCGGCGCTGTGCGAAAGCGCCCGTGCGGCGGGACTGGCGGCGGTCTACGCGCGCGCCGTCCAGCGCCTGCGCGCTCTGGACGGTCAGAGCGCACTGCCGCGCGTCGGTTTCATCGACGCGCCCTTGGGAGCGCTGAGCTTGGAGCAGGCGGAGGCGATCGACTTGTCGCGCATGCACCTGGCCGACAGCGACCCGTTGGCGGCGGCTGCCGTCCTGAAGGATGTGGACCACCCCTCGGCTCGCAACAACCTGTCGCTCGCCCTGTTCACTAGCGGCGAAGTGGCGCAAGCGCGCGCGATCGTCGAGGCCAACTGGCAGGCTGAACCCGCCAACGTGTTCGCGCTCGAGCGAGCTCTGCGCTGGCGTTGCTGGGCCGAGGGTCTCGATCGCTGCCTGGGTTTCGTCGCAACTTTGCGGCACGCCACGCCGTGGCGCGCCGAAGACGCGATTGCGCGAATTGCCGCGCTGCGCTTCCTGGACGATGCCGAAGGCGCGCGTCTGGCCTGGGAGGACACTGCGAATGCGCCTTACTGGGACGATGCCACCGACGTTCAGCGCACGATGTTCGACGCCCTGGGTGAATCCGCAGCCGAGCTGCCCGGCGACGATGCCCTGTGGTTTCCGCCGTCCTGGGTGCGTACGATGGCAGCGCTCGCTTGCGAAGGGCGCGGCGGCCTGGACGCCCACCAGCCCTGGGACGCCCGACTCGACGCCTGCGACGCGCACGCCGACTACCTCTCCCGAGCGGCCGAACTAGGCGATGCGGTGGCGCGCCTGCTCGCGGTGGCGGTGCTAAAGCGGCGCGCGCGGCTCGCCGACAGTGCAGCGCTCGCGAGCTTGGAGATGCTGCTGAAGCGCCCGTGCGGTCCCGACTCGGTGCGCATGGACATTCTGAACTGGCTGGTCGAACAGGGGCTGCGAAACCGCGACGAGCCGGCCGAGGTCTGGCTCACGGGGAGCCTGCGCACGATCCGCGCGTACGGCCTGAACATCACCAGCGAGCCACGCCCGAGCCCCTTCCCCCCACTGGGCAAGGCGTTGAACGAGCGCGTACACAGGGCGATCGGGCGCGGCGAGTTGCACGAAGCGCTGGCGCTGGCGCGGCGGTTGCAGCAGATGCACCCGGATCAGCCTTCGGCGCTGACCAACCTGGCTGCGATCAAGGAAGGGCTGGACCACCCGGCTGCGGAGATTGCCGAGCTGTATCGCAAGGCGCACGCGCTCGCACCGGACTATCTGTTCGCGCGCTGCGGGCTTGCGCGGTGCTTGGCCGGCGAAGGAAGAATCGAGGAGGCGAGTGAGCTGCTTGACGGCCTGCTCGAGCGCGAAGAATGGCATCGCAGCGAATATCGCAGTTATCTGCTGGCGCAGCGTGCGCTGGCCCTGGCAAGCGGCGAGCATGAGGCAGTGCGAGCCCTGGAGGCGTCGATACTCGATTTGGAACACAGCTTCGCCAACTGAGGGTCGGGTGCCGTCCGCGCAGCGGCCCGGCCGGCATGTTACGGCCTGGTCACGATGCGCGCGGCTGTCCGGTGCCCGTGTCGGTGCATGAGGGCAATGTCAGCGACAGCCAGACCTTGCTGCCCGAGCTCAAGCGGCTGCGCGAGGACTTCGGCATCCAGCAGCTGGTGATGGTGGGTGACCGCGGCATGATCTTCAACATGGCGATCGATGAGATGCGTGAGACCCAGGGTGTGGGCTGGTCCAGCGCGCTGAGTCTGCTCGGATTTTTGCGCCGCAAAGTAGCTACTTTGCGGCGCAAAAATCCGGCCGCCGTTGACGGCAAGGACGCAGGTGCTGATGACGCGATTTCTGCGTAGGTGATCAAGTTGCACGGGGCTTCGGCGCGCCGCCCCTTCGATGGCGGGCAATGTAGCTGCCTTGGCACTCCTCTGAACCGCCATAGCGACAAGCGGATAGGAGATCGCTGCTAGCGAGATAGGCGCCAACGCATGCTCGAGGACATGCGCATTCGCAAGTTGGAGCCTCGAACGTAGGAGGCCTAAGTGCGCGGCGTGCGCAGGCTCCCGGCGTTCCGTCAGCTGCGGCGGCTTGTCGTGACTGCGGAACGACATCGGACTTTCGCGGCCAACGCACACTCGCCCTGCGACTTGTCTCTTGCAGGCCCCACGCGCCATCCGAGCTTCGGGCGGCGCGCCACCGACGATTCGCGAATTACGGTCCCGCGCCGGTGGACCTGCGCGTGTGCGTTCAGTGCGAGGGGGCTGGCGCCGGCGGTGATCGAGCCGAGAACAGCCGTTCTGGGCCCAGTGCCGACCGTGGGTGGGCATCGGTGAATGACTGCGATGAAGACGGAAGCTGTCGCTGCTCCCGGCGTACCTTCAGTACTACGTCGCCTTGATCTGGAAACGCTTGATTATCTCGCCATATTGCTTGGACTCGGCGTGCATGCGCTCCGCGAACTGCTTGTTGGGCAACCCGACCAGGTCGGTGCCCAGCGCCGTGAACTTCGTTCGCGTCTCGGGTCGCTTGAGCACCGCCGAAGCCGCGTTCTCAAGCTGCTGTACAACCTCGGGTGGCGTGCGCGACGGCACGAGCAGGCCATACCATGCGACGAAATCGCCGTCGGACATGATGCCGATCCCTTCGCCGACGGTCGGCACATTGGGCAGAAGCGGCGAGCGCTTCGGCTGCGTCACGGCCAGTGCCACCAGCTGGCCGGAGGTCAGATGCGGCAGCAGCGGCGGCGCGCCGACCAGCGCGAAGGCAATCTCGCCCCCGAGCGCCGCGGCAGTGGCCGGCGCGGCGCCCTTGTACGGCACATGGACGATATCCAGCCCGGTTAGTGAGCGCATCAGCTCGACCGCGATGTGCTGCGGCGTCCCGTTGCCCGGCGTGCCGATGGTGATCCCGCCGGGTAGCTTGCGTGCTGCATCGAAGGCCGCCTTCAGCGTCTTCGCACCGAGCGATGCATTCGCCGCGAGCACATTGGGCGATTGCGCTACCAGCACCACGGGCGTGAAGTCGGTAAGTGGGGCATAGGACGCCTTGGCCTGAAGCCAGGGCGTGATGGTCAGTTCGGGATTGCCCGCGAACAGGATCGTGTAGCCGTCGGCCGGTGCCTTGGCCACGATGTCCGCGCCGATCATTCCGCCCGCGCCGGCGCGGTTGTCGACGATGAATCCCTGATGCAGCTCGTCGCCCAAGCCGCGCGCCATCAATCGTGCGACCGCGTCCGCGCCGCCGCCCGCGGCATAGGGCAGCACCACTCGCACGGGCGCGCTTGGGTAGGCCTGGCCGAAGGCGGGGGTCAGCATTCCGAGTGCCGAGGCGCCCAGTGCGCTGAGGATGGTTCTGCGTTGCATCGTTGTCTCCTTGGTGTTCTCAGTCGAATATGCGCCCTGGATTGAGCGTGCCAGCCGGATCCAGCGCCTGCTTGAGGCGGCGCATGAGGGCCAGTTCCTCCGGCGTGCGCGACACGCCGAGGTATTCCTTCTTCAAGCGGCCCACGCCATGTTCAGCACTTACCGTACCGCCGCGGCCGCGCAGTGCGCCATAGACGATTTCTTCGACGGCGTGATGGGCCGCGGCGTCGACCGGGCCGCTGATCAGGTGCAGGTTGTTGTCGCCGAGATGTCCGAGGAACAGGTGCTCGGCATCGGGCAGGCGCGAGCGCAGCGCCGCGCCGACCTCGGCCATATAGCTCGCGGTCTGGGCCCACGGCATGCCAACGTCGAAGGTGGCTGCGGGCTTCAGATGCGTCAGCACTTCGGGGATCGATTCGCGCAATCGCCAGAAAGCCTCGCGCTGCGCGATGCTGGCGGCGAAGGCGCAGTCGGTGATCTCGCCGGCCTCGAGCGCATCGGCCAGCGCGGCCTGCAAGGCGTCTTCCATCGATTGGCCCTCGCAGCCCGCGACCTCGATCAGCACATGCCATGCTGCGGGCGAGGCAAGCGGCGGAGTCCGGTCGCACAGCCGCGAGGCCATCTGCACGAAGCTGTCAGACATGAACTCAAAAGCGCACAGCGCAGGGCCGAGCCGGCGCTTGAGCGCGCGCAGCAACTGCGGCAAAGCGTCGAAGCGATCGGTCGCGACCCACGCGGCCGCGAGCTCACCCAGTGGCGGATGCAGCCTCAGGGTCAGCCGCGTGATGATGCCGAGCGTGCCTTCGGTGCCGACGAATAGGAAGCGCGGGTCCAGTCCGGTGCTGTTCTTCACCAGCCGGGTGAGGGACGAGACCACCGTGCCGTCGGCCAGCACGGCTTCGACGCCGAGCACCGAGTCGCGCATGGTCCCGTAGCGGATCACGCGGATGCCGCCGGCATTGGTCGAGGCATTGCCGCCGATCTGGCAAGTGCCGCGCGCGCCGAGATCGACCGCGAACATCCAGCCGCGTTCGGCGGCCGCCTCCTGTACCTGCTGCAAGGTCGCGCCGGCCTGCACCTGCATCACGCCTTCGACGACGTCGATGTCCTCGATGCGATTCATGCGCTCGAGGTTGGTCACCACATCGCCGTCCGATGGCACGGCGCCACCGGACACGCCAGTGAGTCCACCCTGCACGGTGATGCGGCGCCCCTGGTCGCGGCAGCGACGCACGATCGCCGCGACTTCGTCGGTCGTGGCGGTTCGGTGCACTTCGGCAGGCGTTCCGACCACCAGGCCGCTCCAGTCCTTGAGGAAGCGCTCGTCGATAGCGGGCGCCGTGGATACTTCAGTCGTGCTCACGTGCAGCTCCGTGGCTCAGACGGTTGTCGAAGCCGTCACAGGCGTCGAGGTCGACGATCCGAGCCTATGGGCCACTTCCGGGCCGCCGTAGTGCTCAATCAGCGCGGCCTGATCGGCCTTGGCCTGTCGGTCAACAGCAACTGGATCGCAGACCGCGAGCAGCTCGCGATGCATTTGCGCAAGCACCTCGGCGTGCTCGGTGCTGCTCGCGAGATCGACCAGTTCCTCGGGGTCGTCCTGAAGGTCGAACAACTCGGGCGCGAAGCCGACATAGAAGTGGTACTTCCAGCGCCCCTTGCGCAGCATGAAGCCACCGGCGTTGCTGCCGGCCGCATGGTATTCGCTCAAGATCGAACGTTCGGGCTGCGGCGGGGACGTTGCGAGCTCGAACAGTGAGCGGCCCGGTCGCGCGTCCATCTCGGGTGTCGGGTCGATACCCGCGCCCTGCAGGATGGTCGGAAACAGATCCAGCAGATCGACCGGCGTCTCGCAGACGGAGGGCGACACCCCGGGGCCGGCCAGCAGCATCGGCACCTTGACGCTTTCCTCATACAGCGTCGACTTGCCCCAGACACCGCGCGCGCCGAGGTTGTCGCCGTGATCTGAGGTGTAGACCACATGGGTCGTGTCGCCGAGCCCGGTCGACTGCAGCGCCTCGAGGATCTGGCCGACGTTGTGGTCGAGCCAACTGCACAGGCCGTAGTAGGCCGCGAAGGCGCGCAAGCGCTCTTCGGCATCGGTGAACCGTTCTTCCGAGCCCATGAAATCGCAATACTCCTGCACCCACGGATGGCGCAAGTAGCCGCTGGCGGGATGCAGTTTGGGCTCGGGCAGGCGATCGAGCGGATAGAGGTTATAGAACTCTTCGGGTACCACGAGGGGGAAGTGCGGCGCGACCAGTCCGACATAGAGCACGAAGCCCTCTTCTCGGCGTTCGGCCGCTTCGCGTAGCCATTGCACCGTGCGACGGGTCACGTCGCGGTCGTACTGGGTGTACGACGATTCGCCGGGGCCTATTCTTTCGCCGAGCATGCGCGGGCCGTCGAGGCGTGGCCGATAGGGGTTGCGGATCGATGCCCAGACCATCCCATGGCCGCCCACCACATGCATCGGCAGATGCTCGGCATCGAAGCCGGCCGGATCCTCTTCGCTGCGGTAGTGCAGCTTGCCGATGCTCTCCACGCGCACCCCATGCTCCTGCAGCACATGGCCCCATCCGCGCTGCTCGCCGGTGTAGGGCATCGCATTGTCCCAGAGTCGAAGCTGGTTCACCCGCATGCCGGTCGCGAAGGCGGCCCGCGCGGGCACGCAGATAGGGCTCGGCGTGTAGGCATTCGAGAAACGCACGCCACGGCGTGCCAGCGCGTCGAGATGGGGTGTCTTCACGAAAGGATGCCCCGAGCATCCCATGATCCGTGGATCGTGCTCATCGGACATGATGACCACGACGTTCTTCTGTGCCATTGCTTTGTCTCCTTCAGGCAGCCGCATCGAGCGCTGCGCTGGAGGCACTGTGATCGAAGGCCGAGGGCAAATCCAATACTGTCTCGACCTACACGGCCATCAATTTTTCTTATGGGTCGCGCCGACCAAGCGGCCATGCAGCACGCCCTCGGCGAGAAGTTCGCGCACGATCCGCACGATGCTGTCGCGGACGACCTCGGCGGCGGGCGTCAGCGGCCGATCGCGCGGCCAGACCATCGCCTGGACGCGGCTGAGTTCGGGCTCAACCAGCGCACGCCCGGCCACCGATTTCGCAGCCACCGCCTCGAGGCAGGCGCTCGGCGGCATGATCGAGTAGGCCAGGCCCTCCTTGACGATCGCGACGAGAAGCGACGGGCTGTTGAGCTCATAGCGGATGTCCAGCTTGCGACCGATCGCGCTCGCGGCGCGTTCGACGATCTTGCGCAGGTCGTGGGCGCCGTCGGGCGCTGCCAATGGGAGCGCCGCGACCTTGGCGAACGCGAGTTGCTTCGGCCGCCGCCGCATCGCCTCATAGGCGCCGAACACCATGAAGCGTTCCTCGAACACCGGCATCGACTCCATGCCCAGCAGTTCGGAAGGACTCGGCATCAGGGCCAGATGAGTCTGGCCCGACTCGATCTGCATCCTCACCTCGGAGGAGAGGCCTTCGGCGATGCGCAGCTGAATTTCGGGATAGTGCTGCGCCATGCTGCGCAGCAGCGGCGCGACCAGCACGCTGGCCACGGAGCCCGCGATCGACAGTTTCACCAAGCCCGAGGGCAAGGCTTCCCGCCCTTCGATCTGGTCCTTGAGCGCATCGGTCTGCGCCAGTATTTCCTGGGCCCGCGCGAAAAGGCGCTGGCCCGCGGGCGACAGCTCGACGCCCCTCGCGTGGCGCTTGAAGAGCTGCGCGCCCAAGTCCTCCTCGAGCGCCGCGATGTTCTGGCTCAGCGCCGGCTGGGCAATCAGCAGATGTTCCGCGGCCCGAGAAAAGCTGCGGCTCTGGGCGATCTCGACGAAGTACCTGAGCTGGCGCAAGGTGATGTTCATTTTTATGCTGTTGGCTCTCTTGGGATCGTGCACCTCGAGCGTGCCTCGTAGCATATCTTCGTCCATCCAATGTCAGCTTCGCGTCCGTGAGCAGTCAAAGTCGGCGGAACCGTCTGCGGCTGCTCATGGCCGAGATGGTATGGACACCGCCCACTTTTTGGCGACGGATGGGCACCGAAGGGCTGGCGTGTCATTATCAGAGTGGGCATTCCACCCCTCACTTCCGACTGGAGGCCCGACATGAATGCTACGACTCATGGACTGGATGTTGCAAAGAGCGTGTTTCAGCTGTACTGGGTTGACGCGCAAACTGGCGAAATCGTGAATCGCCGATTTGCTCGGGTAGACCTCATCAAGTTCTTGTCGTGTCGACTGCCAGGACGCGTGGCGTTGGAGGCCTGCGGAAGTGGGCATTGGTGGGCGCGCAAGATCAGAGCGATGGGTCACGAGGTTGTCTTGCTGCATGCGAAGTTCATCCGGCCCTTTGTGCAAACAAACAAGACCGACGCCGCGGATGCGCGTGCGATCTGGACTGCCGTGCATCAGCCCGGGATGCGCACAGTCGCGGTGAAGTCGGAGGAACAGCAAGCGATGCTGAGTCTTCATCGGATGCGCACGCTCTTGCTCAAATTCCGCACGATGCAAGTGAACCAGTTGCGAGGGTTGCTTTACGAGTTCGGCGCTACATTCAGGGCAGGTCGCGTCGCCTGTCTCGCCGAGATCAGAGCACGCATGGCCGAGCTCGAGAGCCAACTACCAGGCACGATGCTGTCCTGTTTGCAAGAGCAGGTTGCGCGTATCGATGGATTGCAGCAAGACATCGATCGACTGGAGGCACGAATAGCCGCTTGGCAGAAGCAAGACGCGGCCTGCCGCGCCATCGCCGATGTACCCGGCATAGGGAAGCTGACTGCGACCGCGCTGGTTGCGACGATGGGTGACGCCGCGATGTTCAAGTCTGGACGTGAGTTCGCCGCATTCCTCGGCCTGGTGCCCCGTCAAAGCGGTACTGGAGGCAAGGTTCGACTGGGCTCAATCTCGAAGCGAGGCGATCCGTATTTGCGAACGCTGTTGATTCACGGAGCGCGGTCGGTCATGTATCACACAAAGGTGCCGACGCCTTGGCAAAGGGAAATACAGGCTCGGCGACCAGCCAACGTCGTTGCGGTCGCACTCGCAAGCAGGATGGCTCGCACGGCTTGGGCGATTCTGGCGCGAGGCCAAGCCTATCAAAGGAACTTCGTGAGCGTGAAGCCAGCGTAGAAGGAAAGTGGATCCAGGGAGCACTGGTTGGTTGCTGAGGTCGATTCAATGTGATGGCAAGACAGGTCGGACCGCGAGAATGCAAACCTGAACACAGCCTTGCGCCACAAAGCGCGTGGCCGAGATGAGGACGTCCTTGGCGAATTCCATCAGGGCCCGCAGGGTTCGGCTTGCATGACAAGGCCGGATATAAGACTGCAGCCGATACCTGTTGAGACGGTCACATGAAAATCAGCTTGGCAAACCGGGCGGTGTCCATATAAGGTTGTGTGAAAGCGCTTCGTCGATCGTCTCACTCAAAATAAAATATGGAAGCCCCCCACCCGGTGACGGCGCGACCAACGACCTGCCTGGCCTTGTAGCCCGAGTAGTCGTCTCAGATCACGGCCTTCGTGGCCTTAGTTCGGATGCCAAGTCGACACGACCGGTGGCGTCTTATCGGTCGCCCCGCCGGCCAGCGCGTACGAGAGGTGGTTTGCGGCTTGCATCACGGTCTTGGCGTGCCCGACCAACTTGCTTTTCGACAGCCGGTCTGCCGGGCCGGAGATGCACACCGATCCCAGCAGAGTCCAGTGCAGACCGAACACCGGGGCCGACACGGTTGCGACACCTTTTTCCCGCTCGCCGATCGAGAGGTGATAGCCACGCCGGCGGATGTCTTCGTAGAGCTTGCCTGGCTCTCCCGAGAACGCAAGGATGACCCGGCCGGGCGAGCCTCTGTCCAACGGAAGCATTTCGCCCATGCGCGCGTGATGCCGGATCGGCTGCGGTCCTTCAACCCGGACGAGACAGGTCCGAGAATTACCCTCTCGAACATAGAAAGCGGAGCTTTCTCCGGTCTTCCGTGACAGCTCCCTCAGCATCGGCTCAACCACATTGTTGACGTCGAAGCTCGACTGGTAGCGCGCACCGAGCCAACCGGCAGCGGGCCCTAGCCGCCACTCGCCATCGTCACGCTGAACCATGTAGCCGGACTGGGCCAGCGTGCGCGCAATGCGCAATGCCGTGGTCTTGTGCATACCGCTGCGGCGGCTCAGTTCTGCGAGCGACAGCCGCGTCTCGGCCATACCGAAGGCCTCGAGCAACTGGAGCGCTCGCGTGACCGCGACGACATGGCCTGCGCCGGCATCCGCTTCATTCGGGGAGACTTCGACGACCTTCTTCATTTGTTTCACACAGTGGTCGACGGTTCATTGAATGCAACCCCATTGTAGCCAGTGGAACGCCACTCTAAAGTCGCGCCAAGCCCCGAACGCAGCCCTGCGCCGAGGACTTTCAATACGACGGAGACATAAGCTTGCAGTTCCTGAACAACCGCATTTCCCGCCGCGCCGGCTTCGCGCTGGCGCTCGCCCTGGTGTCCGGCGCCGTGCTTGCGCAGGCCTATCCGTCGCGTCCGATTCGGTTGATCGTGCCGTTCCCTCCCGGCGGCGGCACCGACATCATTGCGCGCGAACTGGTCAACAAGATCGTCACCGAACAGGGCTGGACTGTCGTGGTCGACAACCGGCCCGGGTCCGGGGGCAACCTCGGCGTGGATGCCGCGGCCAAGGCCGCACCCGATGGCTACACGCTGGTGCTTGGCCAAACCAGCAACCTCGCGATCAACCCCACGCTCTATCCCAAGCTGCCCTACAGCCCGATGAGAGATCTCGCCGCCATCGGCCTGGTGGCGTCCTCTCCGCTGGCCATCGTGGTGGCCGCCGACTCGCCCTACAAGACCTTGGCTGATGTCGTGGCCGCAGCCAAGGCCAAGCCGGGCGTGCTCAACTTCGCAACGTCGGGCAACGGCACGGTGGCGCACCTGGCCACTGAAATGCTGCAGCGCGCTGCCGATGTCAAGCTCACGCATGTGCCGTACAAGGGGGCGTCGCAGGGCGTGACCGATGTCATCGGCGGGCAGGTGCAGCTCTACGTGTCGTCGGTGCCGACGCTCATCAGTTTCGTCAAGGGCGGCAAGATGCGCGCGCTGGCCGTCACCTCGGCCAAGCGTGCCGACGATCTGCCCAGCGTTCCCACTGTGGCCGAGTCCGGCTACAAGGGCTTCGAGGCGGTGACGTGGTTCGGCCTGGCGGGCCCGGCCGCGATGCCGAGGGACGTCGTCGTGAAGTGGAACGCGGCGCTGAACAAGGCGCTGGCCGCGCCGGACTTGCGCAAGAAGCTTGCAGGCCAAGGCGCGGATGTGGAAACGGGCACGCCGGAGAAGTTCAGCGCCTTGATCCGCGACGACATCGGTCGATGGGGCAAGGTTGTCAGGGAGTCGGGCGCCACGATCGACTGACGCCGCTCAACGCCCGAACACAACGCGCGATGAACACCATGGACGACGAAATGCTCGCCGGCCCGTTCTCCGCTGGGCGGGGGCGCACTGTGGCGGCGGTACCGGAAGGTGCCTGCGATTGCCACATGCATGTCTACGACGCGCGCTACCCTGCGGTGGCGGGCGCGCTCCTCACGCCACCCGATGCCTCTGTGGACGACTACCGCCTGGTGCAGCGTCGCATGGGAACTCGGCGCGTGGTGGTGGTCACGCCCTCGACCTACGGTGCTGACAATCGGCCGATGCTCGACGCGCTGGCCGCTTTCGGTTCCGATGCGCGCGGCGTGGCGGTGATTGACGCAGGCGTCGGCCACTCCGCGCTGGAACGGCTCCATGCGGCCGGTGTGCGCGGCATCCGGTTCAACCTGTCGCTCGGTATCGCCAGCACTGTCGCCGAGCTCGAGATGCTGGCGCAACGCATTTCAGCGCTGGGCTGGCATCTGCAACTGCTCGCACCGCCCGACCTGCTCGTCAGCCTGGCGGGCGTGATCGGTCGCTTGCCAGTGCCGGTGGTGTTCGATCATTTCGGACGCATCGCGCCCTCGATGGTCGGACATCACCCCGCGCATGCGCTGGTGCTTCGCCTGCTCGGCGCGGGCCGCGCCTGGGTGAAATTTTCCGGCGCTTACATCGTCACCGAGCAAGGCCCGCCTCGCTATGCCGACGTAGCACCACTCGCCCGCAGCTACCTGCAGGCCGCGCCCGGGCGCGTGCTGTGGGGCAGCGACTGGCCCCATGCCTCCGCCTCGGCCGGGCACCAGCCGATGCCGGACGACGCTCGGCAGATGGCGCTACTCGCCGAGTGGACGGGCGATGCCAGCACGCTCCGGCGCGTGCTTGCCGACAACCCCGCCGCGCTCTATGGCTTTTCCGATGCATCTTCTCACGAGGCGACACTATGAATCCGATCCGTCGGCGCAGCTTGGGCGCCTTTGCGTTTTCTCTGCTGGCGCTCGCCGCCATGCCCGCGGGCGCCCAGGGCGACTGGCCGGGTGGCAAGCCCATCTACTGGGTCGTGCCCTATCCACCCGGCGGCACGACCGACATCCTTGGTCGCGCCATCGCTGCGCGGCTGGGCAGCGCGCTGGGCACGACAGTCATCGTCGAGAACAAGGCGGGCGCCACCGGCACGATCGGCTCGGCCTACGTCGCCAAGGCGGCGCCCGACGGCTATACCCTGCTCGGGACCTCGATCGGCCCGCAGGCGATCGTGCCGAACCTGCTGCAGCACATGCAGTACGACCCCGTCAAGGCCTTCGAGCCCGTGACGCTGATCGGCAACATCCCCCACGTACTGGTCATCAGAGCGGGGCTGCCGTTCCGGACGGTGGCCGACCTGTTGGCCGAGGCGAAGGCCAGGCCCGACACCCTGTCATTCGCTTCGGGCGGCAACGGCACGATCCTGCAGATGCAGGGCGAACTGCTGCGCATGCAGTCGCGCACCCGCATGACGCACGTGCCTTACAAGGGCGACACGCCTGCCATCCAGGACGTGATGGGTGGGCATGCCAGCTTCATGTTCGCGCCGGCTGCCGCCGCGCTGGCGCAGGTCGAGGGCGGCAAGCTCAGGGCATTGGCCGTCACCTCGGCAAAGCGTCTCAAGTCGCTGCCCCAGGTGCCGACCATGGCCGAGGCGGGCATCCCCAACTTCGTGGTCGAGCAGTGGCAGGCAGTCTATGCGCCGGCCGGCACGCCGAGCCCAATCGTCCAGCGGCTCAACACCGAGATCGTGCGCATCCTGAAAGAGCCCGAATTGATCGCGATGGCCGACAAGCTCGGCGTCTCGCTCGTCGGCAGTACGCCGCAGGAGCTCGCCGACACCCAGAAAGCCGACCTTGCCAAGTGGGGCAAGGTCATCAAGGACGCCGGCATACACGCCGACTGATCCCACCTTCTCCGCAACGAAAGAAGCCCCATGTCCCTTTCCATTCCCGACATCATCCGTGACTTCGAACGCGCCCCGGCCGACATCGTCAGGCAGGCCGCCGAGTTCCAGCCCGCGATCCTTGCCGACGTGGCCGGCCGACGCGGCGCCATGCACGGCCGCATCAAGGCCTTGCGGCCGCGCATGAAGCTGGCCGGCCCGGCGTTCACGATCGAGGTGCGCCCCGGCGACAACCTCATGATCCACGCCGCCATCGCGATGGCTCGACCCGGTGACGTGCTGGTGATCGACGGCAAGGCCGACCAAAGCGCGGCTCTGATGGGCACCATCATGATGACCGCCTGCCAGCAACTGGGCATTGCCGGAGTGGTGATCGACGGTGCCGTGCGCGACAGTCTGGAGATCGACGAGATGGACTACCCGGTGTTCTCGGTCGGCACCAACCCGAACGGCCCGACCAAGAACATCGGCGGCCGTATCGGCCATCCGGTCACAGTCGGCGGCGTGACGGTGCTGCCCGGCGACTTCGTGATCGGCGACGGCGACGGTGTGGTCGTCGTCGAGCGCGAGAAGATCGAAGCCCTGCTGCCGCTTGCCGCGAAGAAGGTCAAGGACGAGGCGGCACGCATTGCCGCCATAAAGACCGGGGACACCGCCGCCAAGTGGCTTCAATCCGCACTGTGCGCCGCCGGCGTGCTGAAGGAAGGGGAGGCCCTGTGAGCACCATCCTCGTGACGGGCGCCGACCTGGCGCCAGAAGCGCTCGCGCTTCTGAAGGAATATGAGATCGTCTTTGCCGGCAGGACGCCGGTCGAGGCCGATCTCGTGGCGCTGTGCAGCGCGCACAACCCCGTGGCGATCATCGTGCGCTACGGCAGGGTCGGCGCCGCGATGATGGATGCCGCCCCCGCGCTCAAGGTGATCTCAAAACACGGCAGCGGCACCGACACCATCGACAAGGCCGCGGCCGAGGCTCGCGGCATCCATGTGGTTGCCGCCGTCGGTGCCAACGCCGCCGCGGTGGCCGAGCAGGCGCTCGCCTTGCTGCTGGCCTGCGCCAAGTCGGTGGTGCCGCTCGACGCGCGCATGCACGCCGGCCATTGGGACAAAGCCACTCACAAGAGCCTGGAACTGGGCGGCCGCACGCTCGGCGTGATCGGCCTCGGCGCGATCGGCCTGCGCTTCGCGAAGATGGCGGATGCGATCGGCATGCGCGTGATCGGCTTCGATCCGTTCGCAGGCAAGATGCCGCCGCATGTGCGGAGCGTGGATCTGGAGACCATCTGGCGCGAGTCCGACGCCATCTCGCTGCACTGTCCGTTGAGCGAAGAAAATCGCGGCTTCGTCAACGCGAAGACGCTCGCGCGGTGCAAGCGCGGCGTGATCGTGGTGAACACCGCGCGCGGCGGCCTGATCGACGAGACGGCACTGCTCGAGGCCGTGCGGTCGGGCCAGGTCGCCGGTGCTGGTCTCGACAGCTTTGCGATCGAGCCGATGACGCCGGGCCATCCGTTCCAGGGCGAGAAGAACATCGTGCTGAGCCCGCACATCGGCGGGGTGACCGGCGACGCCTACGTCAACATGGGCGTCGGCGCGGCGAGGAACCTGTTGGACTCGCTGGCGCGCCAGCCGGCCGCGGCCGGCGCCTGAGTCAGGGAGGTCGCATGGCACAACGTTGGAAACTCGCGCCCGCAGGCAGCCACTGGGGCGAGTTCGGCCCGGACGACCAGCGCGGGCGCATGAACCTGGTGGATGCCGCGAAGGTCCTCGAGGGAGTCGCAGAGGTACGCGAGGGCCGTACCTTCTGCCTGTCGCTGCCGCTCGACGTGCCCGGCGGCCGTGCGCTGAACGCGCGCCGCATGCCGCCGCGCACCTTCTCAACGCTTCGCGACGGCGCGAGCGATGGGCAGCAGGGCTTCTGCTGGTCGTACCAATCGGAGGATCCGGAGCTCAGCGACGTCGTCTGCGACGACGTGGTGCTCATGAGCCTGCAGTACTCGACGCAGTGGGACAGTCTTGCGCACATGGGAAGTCGCTTCGATGCCGATGGCGACGGCGTGGCCGAGGCGGTTTTCTACAACGGTTTTCGCGCCGGTGAGCAACTGCAGCCGGCCCTCGAGGACGTGCATGCCGTCGAGCCTTGGGCGCGCTACCCCGGCCCGCGTGCCGGCGCGCTCGGGATCGAGCAACTGGCCGCGCACGGCGTGCAGGGGCGCGGCGTGCTGATCGATCTTGCGCATCACCTCGGCCGCAGGCGCCAGGCCGTCGGCTACGAAGCGCTGATGCGCGTGCTGGAGGCCGACGGCGTGCAGGTCGAGGCCGGCGACATGGTCTGCGTGCACACCGGCTTCGCCGACACCTTGCTGGCGATGAACCGACAGCCCGACGTGAAGCGCCTGCATGAAACCGGCAGTGGCCTCGACGGCCATGACACCAGGCTGCTGAACTGGATCGTCGATGTGCGGCTGGCCTGCCTGATCGCGGACAACCCGGCCGTCGAGCTGGTGCAGCCCAAGCGCCTGGGAGAGGGGGCCGCGCCGATGCGCCAGCCGCGCCTCGCATTGCACGAGCATTGCCTGTTCAAGAACGGCATTCACCTGGGCGAGCTGTGGTACCTGAGCGAGCTCGCGCACTGGCTGCGTGACAACGGGCGCAGCCGATTCCTGTTGACCGCGCCGCCCCTGCGCCTGCCGGGGGCCGCGGGCTCGCCAGTGACACCCATCGCCACGGTCTGAGCATCTGTCCGGTTCGCGATCCGGATTCCATTCCTGCAAGGAGACAAAGAAATGAGCTTCGAGGGCAATCGCCGCGCGCTACTCGCTGCGTCCGCTGGATTCATGGGCTGCATGGCGCTCGGCGCCGGCACGGCGTGGGCACAGAGCGCATGGCCGAACCGGTCGGTCCGCATCGTCGTTCCTTATCCGGCCGGCGGCAATGCGGACAGCACGGCGCGGCTGTTGGCCGCGCAATTGTCGGAACGCCTGCAGCAGCAGGTGATCGTCGACAACTGGCCTGGCGGCGGCGGCACCATCGGCGCGGGCATGGTGGCCAAGGCGCCGGCCGACGGCTACACGCTATTGCTCGACGCGACCGCGTTTACCGTCAATCCGAGCCTGTTTCCCAAGCTGCCCTACGATCCGGCGAAGGATTTCGCGCCTGTCACGCAGGTCACGCGGGTGCCCATGCTGCTGGTGGTGCCGGCCGGCTCGCCGCTGCGGTCGGTGGCGGACCTGGTTCGGTCGGCGCGCGCCGCGCCCGGCAAGCTCAGCTACGCTTCGGCGGGCAATGGTGGTGCCCAGCATCTGGCCGGAGAGTTGTTCAAGCAGGGCGCGAAACTGTCGATGACGCACATCCCCTACCGCGGCGGGGCGCCCGCGCTCACCGATCTGGTCGGCGGGCAGGGCGATCTGATGTTCAGCGCCACCTCGGCTTCGGGGCCCTTCGTCAGGAGCGGCAAGCTGCGTGCGCTGGCTGTCACCTCGGTCGCGCGGGCACAGGACTGGACACAGGTGCCCACGGTGGCCGAGTCGGGGGTCCCCGGCTTCGAAGTGAATGAGTGGAATGGCTTGTTCGCGCCCGCCGGGACGCCGAGGGATGTGCTGGACCGAATCGAAGCCGAGACCCTGGCTGCGCTGAGAACCCCAGAACTGCGGCGGCGCCTGATCGATATCGGCGTCCAGCCGGTCGGTTCAAGTTCGCAGGAGTTCGCCAGATTCGTCGAGAGCGAATCGTCCAAGTGGGCCGGCGTGGTCAAGACCAGCGGCATCCGGATCGACTGAGTCCATTCGCCATCTTCACGAGACAACACCATGCCTTCATTCCCTGCTTCCCATCGCGGCCAGGCACTCGCCGCTTCGATCGCGCTGGCCACGTACTGTCTGAGCGTCGCCGCGGGTCCGGCGCAGGCGCAGGACGTGTGGCCGGCCAAGCCGGTCCGCCTGGTGGTCGGCTTCGCCGCAGGCGGCCCGACCGACGTGGTCGCACGCGCCTTCGCGGATCACGCCAGTCGTACGCTCGGGCAGCCCTTCGTTGTCGACAACAAGCCTGGTGCCAACACCATCATCGCGGCGCAAGCGGTGGCCGGCGCGCCGGCGGATGGCTACACGCTGCTCTTCGGTGCGACCAACCACACGATGATCCCGGCGCTCTACAGCAATCGCGTCAAGTTCGATGCGGTGCGCTCGTTCCAGCCGATTTGCACGGTGGCCTCGAGTCCGACGGTATTGGTCGTCGGGCAAGGCCTGCCGGTGAAGACGCTGGCGGAGTACATGAACAAGGCCCGCGCCGAGCCCGGCCGCGTGACCGCGGGCACGGCCGGCATAGGCAGCTCGGGACACTTCGCGACCGAGATGTTCGCGCGCGCCAACGGCCTGTCATTGAATCATGTGCCATACAAGGGTGCGGCGCCGGTGGTGACGGATCTGATGGGCGGCCAGCTCGACAGCTCATTCGCCACCCTCGGATCGGTGCTGCCTCAAATCAGGAGTGGGCAGCTGACAGCCCTCGCCGTGGCCTCGAAGAATCGCTCGGCGCTGTTGCCCGACCTGCCCACCTTCAAGGAGGCCGGCGGCGGCGACTACTCGGCCGATGCTTGGTACGGCGTGCTCGCGCCGGCCGGAACGCCCGATTCGATCGTGAAGGCTCTGGAGCGCGTGGCGACCGAATTCGCGAAGAGCGCGCCGGCCGCCGAGAAGCTTCACAAGCTCGGCCTCGATGTCGAATCGACCTGCGACTCGGCCTTCAGGGCTCAGATGCAGCGCGAAGTCACGACCTACACGCGCATCGCGCGCGAACTCAATCTCAAAGCAGATTGACGGCTACGTATTCAACGGAATGGAAACCTCGATGAACCCCCGCTTCAGTTTCCCGCAGCCTGGCGAGGCTTGACCAGCGCCGAAGCTCATCCCGGGCCGGACTGCACCGCATCTGCGCAAGGGCGATTCGGTACTGGAACATCTCGAGCGGCACTGACGGGAGAGTCCCAGGACATCCACAAAGGTCTGCGCGTCGAAGGGCGCGAATGAAACCGGATCGAGCAAGACGCGCAGCGCTTTGTCTTCGGGCGTGAGCCTCCACGCCAAGGCGATCGTCGTGGATCATCGGTTCAAGATCCCGAGTGCACCATCGCCGGACGGCTGGAGAAAGCCTCAAGCTCGTTGGACTTGTCAAAGATCGCATCGGCGCCAATGTCACTCCTGATCATTGACGACTTCGGCCTCAAGCCTCTTCGCCCGCCGGCCGATGAAGATCTGCATGAGCTCATGGCCGAGCGGTACGAGAGTGCTGCCACCATCGTGACCAGCAACCTTGATCTCACCGAGTGGGACCAGGCCTTC